>JACQVV010000278.1 GCA_016209595.1 Planctomycetota bacterium | reverse complement strand
GGCTTCCTTCCTTGTCCGACCCTGGGTCATGACGTCGAGGATCGGCACCTCGATCAGCCAGTGCTTGCCGTGCCTCCAGACTCGGCCCTCGAATCGCATCACGGTCCCTCCGCTTTCTTCAAGATCTTGCGCGCCAGCCGATCGTCGATCTCGTTGTGGCGTGGCACGGCTTCCTCGATCTCGCCGTTGGTCCAGACATCGTGTCTCCGCCCGTGGCGAAGGAGCCACCAGCCGAGCTCCCGAAGTCGCGTCTCGAGATCCCGGCGCTTCATGAGGCCAGTGTACACCCATGCGTGGCCGCATGCCATGAGCGGCCCCGGCCGCCCCTGGGCTACTGACACCCGAGCACCGGCTACCCTCGTCGCTCCCCCTCCCGCTCCCGGCCGTTTTTCGTGCACGTGCACGTGCACGAAAAGCCGGGCACGGGTACGGGCAGGGAAAACCCCGGCTCACGCTCGGCGCAAGAACCACTCCCGCGGGGAACCCCGCTCTGGGGCCGGCCCGGAGCGAGGCCGTGGCAAGCGCCAGGGAGAGTCTCGCCCGGGCCGCGCGGGAAGCGCAAGAAGCTGGCAGAATGTCGGCCAACTCCGGGAGAAGAGAAGGAGGGACACCGTTCGACCGGCGCACGCGGCGCTTCTGGTCTTTATTTCCCTCGCCTCGAACGCCCGGTCCGGGCGTCTTGCTCGGACCTGGACCTGGACCTAGACCTAGACCTGGACTTGGACCTAGACCTGGACTTGGACCTAGACCTGGACTTGGACCTAGACCTGGACCTAGACCTGGACTTGGACCCGCTCAGACACGGCACATCTTCGAGAGCATTCGGACCGCCGATGAGAGAAGTTTGCCGGCTTCTTGGCCAGCCTTGTCTTCGATGAGCTTCAGCGCGCGGGAGGCATCGATGATCGCACCGCACTCCATCGCAGAACCCTGCTCCTCGTGGGTCGTCTGTCCGTGAAACGCTACGAGGTCGTCGAGGAGCTTGGCCGCGGCGGCATGGGGGCGGTCTACCTCGCCATGGACCGCGTCCTCGGCAGAAAGGTCGCGCTGAAGACGATCCTCGGAGCGGCGGAAGGTGAGATCCTCGCCCGCTTCATCGAGGAGGCGCGCGCGGCGGCTTCTCTCGACCACCCCGCGATCGTCCCGACCTACGAGATCGGAACCGACGGGAAAGACCTCTACTTCACCATGGAGCCGGTCGAGGGGAGGACGCTCTCGGCCGCGATACGGGCTGGCGACCTTCCGCTCCGGGACGCGGTGCGCGCCTTGGCCGAGGTCGCGCGCGGTGTCGCCTACGCCCACGAGAAGGGGCTCGTCCACCGCGATCTCAAGCCCCAGAACGTGATGCTCACGCCGCGGGGGGACGTACGGATTCTCGATTGGGGGCTCGTTCGAGCGCGGAAGGCGGAACGCGGAACGCGGAACGGAGAGGCGGGACCAGGCGGCGCCGGAGGGGGAGAGGCCGTTCACGGTCACGGTCACGGTCACGGACCACGGTCACGGAACACGGTCACGGGCGGAACGGGTGGCGAGAAACCGCCCGGGGCGCTCCGGGGCGCGACCCTCCCTCTCTCCGCGACGAGGCTCACGAGGACGGGCGCCGTGATGGGGACCCTCGCCTACATGAGCCCGGAGCAGGCGGGCGGCGAGACAGGACGGATCGGCCCCGCGACCGACGTCTACGCGCTGGGCGCGATCCTCTACGAGATCCTCGCTGGTGTCCCGCCCCACCAGGGGACCTACGCCCAGATCCTCGCCCGCCTGGTCGACGGGAAGCTCGAACCGCCCTCCTCGCGCGCCCCCGGCCGGGAAGTCCCGCGCGAGCTCGAGGCGATCGCCCTTCAGGCCATGGCGAGAGACCCCGCCCAGAGGTACGAGTCTGCCGCGCACCTAGCTCGCGATCTCGAGGCCTGGCTCGCGGGGCGCCCCGTCTCGGTCCTCCCGCCCCCCTGGCCGGTCCGGGCCGCGCGCTGGGTCGGGGACCACCGGCTGCTGGCCTCCGGCGCGGCGCTTGCGCTCGCCGCGGCCGTTGCCGTCGCGGTCGCCTATTCCTACGCGCGCTCCTACGAGGAGGGCCGGCGGAGGAATGCCGAGCTCCGCGAAAAGGAGCTTCTCGGCGAGGGCCACGAGGAAGCCGCCCGCGAGGCGCGTTCTTCGCTCGACCGAGCGAGGGAAGCCTCCCGCGCCTGGCGGGAGGCGCACGACGCTTGGCGGGCCCAGGTCGCCCGCGAGGATCGCGTCCTTTCGTCCCTCCCTCTCCTCCCGGCGATGGATGATGGAGAATCCCTCGACGCCTTCGAGAAGCGCACCAAGGAAGCCTGCGCCGCCTTCTTCGACGGCGAGGCCGGGA
The DNA here is from genome assembly GCA_016209595.1 of Planctomycetota bacterium. Taxonomy (GTDB): domain Bacteria; phylum Planctomycetota; class JACQVV01; order JACQVV01; family JACQVV01; genus JACQVV01. Next base: position 3,022 of record JACQVV010000278.1, on the reverse strand, counting down.
AGGAGTTCGAGGAGGCCATCCGGTCCCGCCAGGACCCGACCGGCCGCTCGGGCGGCTCGCCCGAGCTTCGAGTCGCCGCGGGAAGCGCCCGGCGCGCGCTCGTCGCGGCCGTCGCCGCCGCGCGCCAGGCACAGGAGCGGCTGGAAAGTGCCGCCGAACTCGCCGGGCGAGACGCCCCGGAACGCGGCGTCGTCCAGGAGCTCGCCCGCGTTCGCCTGGAGGCCGCGCTCGAGGAGGCGCTCGCGCTCGAGGCCGATTCCCTCTCCCCGCGAGTGATCGCCACGGCGCCTCGCACGGCGGCCTGGGAGACCGACTCGGAGCGCGTTCCCCGCGGTTTCCAGGAGCTTCTCTCCATCCTCGCCGAGGACCGGAAGCTCCTGAGTCCTGGCCTCGCCTGGGACCGTGCCATGGCTCTCTTGGGCGCGAAGCGCCCGGTCAGGGTCGCTCCGCTCCCTCCCGGCGCCACGGCCGAGCTCTTCCTCCTGACGGGGGAGCCCCTGTGGACGGGCGGGGACGCGAGAGCCGGCATGGCGCGGGTCCTGCAAGTCGATCCTGCGGGGTTCGAGGGGGATCTCGATATCGGCGAGTACCTTCTCGTCCTAGCCACTGACGGCCGCGAGGTCCGCCATCCTTTCCTCGTGCGAAGAGACCGCGAAGGAGAGTCTCTCGACCCTGCCTTCCCGTCCGCCTTCCCGCCAGGCACGGTATACGTGCCGGCCGGAGAGTTCCTCGCGGGCGGCAGCGCCCCCCAGGCCCTCCCGCGGCACCTGTCGCGGGTCGAGGATCCGTTCTTTCTCCAGGAAAGCGAGGTCACCCTCGCCGAGTGGCGCGAGTTTCTCGGCGGGATCTGGGCGAGCGGGCATCAAGGCCTCCATGCGGCCATGATTCCGCAGAACCGCTTCACCGACCGTATCGAGCCGGTTCTCGAGCGAACGGCGGAGGGGGGCTACCTGCTACTGGACAGGACGGCAGACTGGAACCATCCCGTCTTCGGGGTGTCGTACGTCATGGCTGCTGTCTACGCCCGCTGGAAGAGTGCGAGCGATCCGGGCCGCCGGCTCTGGCGCCTCCCCACCGCCCAGGAATGGGAGCTCGCGGCGGCCGGCCCGTCCGGACGGGGGTATCCGTGGGGCGAGCGATTCGACCGCGAGCGGGTGCGCTGCTACTCGACTCGCGGCGATGGATACACGGTTCCCGCGACTTCGCATGTGGCCGGCCGCGGGCTCCTCGGCGCCTACCAGATGTCGGGAAACGCCATGGAGTGGGTCGCCACGCCATTCACGCGCGACTTCGTGACCCTGCGAGGAGGGGCGTGGGGAAGCACCGATGACGGGGCGCGCGTGGCGGCCCGCGTTGGCTTTCTCCCTTCGGACGTGGTCGCCGGCAGCGGTTTTCGCCTCGTCTGCGTGCCGGCGGAAGTACGCTGATGCCAGGCTTCAGGCTTCAGGCTTCAGGCAAAACAAAGAAAAAGGCCTCAGGCTTCAGGCGGCAGGTTTCAGGCATCGTCGAAGGTCACACCCGGAAGGGCCCAGGAGAGTTGGTCCAGTTCCTCGGAATGGGGGACGGCGCGCTGTGACCGCTCCGTTCGAGCGCCCTTGCCGAAAGTCATCACAGATCGGGGTCCTCGATACCCGCGAGCTTCATGAGGTGCAACTGGAGGCCCCGCTTCAAGGGACGATTCCCGTGGATGGGCACGGAGAGCCTCACGATGCTGCCGGGTTTCCCGAAGATGTGGTGGCTTCCGTGGACTCGAAGGAGGCTCCAGCCGCGGCGTCCGAGGAGCCGTGCGAGCGCCTTCCCCGTGAGGCTCTTCATATCGCGATCTGGATGACCCGACGCTTCCGGCTCTTCTTCTGGGGGGCGATCTCGACGGAGAGACACCCTTCGATCGCTTCATAGAGATTCTGTAGTAGCTCCTCGAAAGTCTCGCCTTGCGTGGCGCAGCCCGGGATGGCGGGCACCTCCGCCCATAGGCCACCTTCCTCTGCCTCGTGAACGACGACCTTGACTTTCAAGCGCGGACCTCCTGTGCCCCTTGTTCGCTCCAGCGGCCAGTGACCAGCGATCCGTGGACAGTGGCCAGTACGAAAACGCCTTCTTCCCTCGGCCCTAGAGTCTCCCGCATCCTGCCTCTAGCCACCAGGGTTTTCTCACACGGTCCCGTCAAAGTCACGCATCGCGGCCTACCTGCGTCTGGACGTGGCAGCCGACCCGCCAGGCGCAGGAACAGGCGACAGGCAATTCCGGCCCGGCTGACTCGACTTGCCGGTCGCGGGTGCGGTTGTCGAACTGAGCGCGAGCCGGGTTTTTCCCCTCCCGCTCCCGGCTGTTGCCTGTCGCCTTTGTTGCTGCGGGGCCGGTGGCTACGACTTTGACGTAGCCCTGGGACTTCTCAGCGCCCGCGAGCTTCCCCTGGAGCTCCCTCCGCCTGTCGCGGATCCGTTCGGCCTCATCGGGAGGGAGCGAGTCGGCCTTGAGCTCGGCTTGGGTCCGGTTGGCGAGCGCACGGTGGGGAAAAGGCGCCAAGGCCGAGATCCTGGAGTTCGCATGCGACCTGGAATCGAATCTGTTCGCGCTCCGGGAAGAGCTTGTTTCGAGTGCCTATCGTCCTGGCCCTTACCGGAGCTTCCCGGTCCGCAAACCGAAGCGGCGCATCGTGAGCGCCGCGCCGTTTCGTGACCGCGTCGTCCAGCACCTTGTCGGATGCGTGCTGGAACGCCTGTTCGAGCGCCGCCTCATCCACGAGACCTACGCCAACCGCGTGGGGAAGGGAACCCACAAGGCGATCGCCAGGTGCCAGGAGTTTGTGCGCGAGGGTGGGTTCTTCTTGAAGCTCGACATCGTGAAGTACTTCCCCTCGATCGACCACGAGATCCTGCTCGCGGAGCTCGCACGCGTCGTGCGTCCCGGGGCCTTCTTCGAGCTCCTCCGGACGATCGTGGCTTCTGGATCCGGAGTCGGGTTTCGCGTGGAGAACCCCGGTTCGGGGTACGGGGTTCGGGGAACGGGGTTCGGGGAACGG
>JACQVV010000312.1 GCA_016209595.1 Planctomycetota bacterium | reverse complement strand
GTACGAGCACGACACCGAGTACGAGGACGAGTGCGAGGACGACTTCGACAGACCCGGAATCGTAGTCTCCTATCAAGAACGGTCATGCACCCCGTCCGGTCACTCCTTTTGCCTGGGCCCCCCTTTCGTGCTAAAGTTCTTCGCAACCCCCGGTCGATCTAGGAAGTAAAACGAATCAGAGGGGATATGCGAGCTACACTCGCTTCTGTCGTGTTTGTCGTGGCCGCTGCGGGTTGCGGATCTGAGCCTGAGCCGGCGAACCAGGAAGACCTGGCGCAGATCGACCCGATCGCGGAGTTCGAGGTCCGGTATCGCCACTGGACCGACCTGCGCCAGCACACCTTCGGCGAGACGGGGGAGGACTTCGACCCCGACGTCACTTTCGACCGGCGATGGCTCGCCTTCGCCTCGACCCGGGACAGCGCCAACCCTGATATCTACGTCAAGGAGCTCGATTCCCGGACCGCGATCCGCCTGACGAGCCACCCGGCTTCCGACCGGTATCCCGCGGTGAGCCCCGACGGTTCGATGGTGGCCTTCGCCTCCGACCGGAACGGGAACTGGGATGTTTTCATCGTCCCGGCGAGCGGGCCGTCCGCCGTGATCGAGGTCACGCACGGCGAGGGGGACGAGATCGCCCCCGAATGGTCCCCGAACGCCGATCGGCTCTGCTACTCGGCGCGAGACGTTTCGGGCGTCTGGAACCTCTGGATCTACGACCGGACGACGCAGTCGCTCTCGAACATCGGCCCCGGGCTCTTCGCCGCGTGGAGCCCGGACGGCGAGTGGCTGGCCTTCCAGCGCCCGCAGCAGGTGGGTGGCAACTGGTACGCTCTCTGGCGCGTGCGCTTCGACGGCTCGGAGCCGACCCAGGTGCTCTCGCGGCCGGAGTGGGCGGCCATCCATCCGGCGTGGTCGGCCGACGGGACTCGCATCGCCTTCGCGACCGTGCACCAGAGCCGCTTCAGCCAGATCTTCGGCCGGCTCTGGAAGGCGGACGACATCTGGACGGTGCGGGCGGACGGCACCGACCTCACGAACCTGACGGACCATCCGGCGGCCGACTGGAGCCCGAGCTGGGGGGCCGACGACCGGATCTACTTCACGAGCGAGATGGAGGGGAGGAAGAACATCTGGAGCGTCCTCCCGCGCAAGATCGAATTCACGCTTCCTCCCGGCGCGGAGGCCGAGCCCTCGGACGGCGGGGCGGCCCCGTCGAATCCGTGAGACGCGGCGCCGCCCTGGCCCTCCTGGCCCCCGTGCTCGCGGGGTGCTGGGTCTTCGGTATCGAGCAAATCTCCAACCCGGAGAATCCGTTCGACTCGATCCGCGTCGTCGCCGTGGCGCCGGTCTTCGACATGACGATCGACCGGGACCTCGTGGAGACCGACGAAGGGTACTCGCCCGTCGCCCTGGGGGAGCTCCTCGCGAGCGAACTCGTACAGTTCGAGGGATTCGAGGTGATCCGGGCACAGGTCGTGGCCGAAGCCCTCTCGCACGACATGGGCTGGAGCCCGAACGATCCCAAGGGCCCGGAGGCGGCGCGCGCGGCGATGGCCTCGCTCGGAGCCGACGCGCTCCTGGCCGCGGCGATCACGGAGTTCGATCCCTACGGGAACCCCCGCGTCGCGGTGGCGGTCGAGCTTTTCGCCGCTCCGGGGATCGCGCGGGAGGGGATCGACATCGGCCGCCTGCTGCAGGCCGGAAAGCCCTTCCCCCTCGACCAGGCCCGCCGGCACGGGCTCCTCGTCGCGATGGAGAAGATGTACGACTCGAACGACCGGAGCGTGCGGCAGGCCCTGGGCGCCCATGCGCGGTATCCCCACGACCCCAGTGAGCGGGCGCTCGATCCCGAGGAGGCGTACTCCTGGGACATGGAGAACTACTTCCGGTTCGTCTTCAACCAGATCCTCCGTGAAGTCGTGGACAGCGGGAAGGCGCTTCAGGAGGCGTGGCGGCACGGTGTCGAGGAGTAGCGGTTCCTCGTCGTCAGGGGGAGGGGAACGGCACCCCCTTCCGGGCGACGGGGTTCG
>JACQVV010000023.1 GCA_016209595.1 Planctomycetota bacterium | reverse complement strand
TGCTTCTTCTGGTCCAGCAGCACCTCCCCGCTCTTGTCCCGCGGCAGCACCTCGACATCGAGCCGCACCGCGAGCCGCGTGCCCGTATCATGCCGGAAGAGTTTTGCGGAACTGACGACTTCTACCGGGTCGTGCCTGAAGGGCCGCCACAGCGCGATGGCGGCGATCAGGATGATGACGAGCAGCGCGAGCGAGCCCCAGGTCTGGATAGGGCGCATGCGGTGTTGCCGCCGGAGCTGCGACTCGGCACGGAGGCGCCGTTCGGAGCTCGGCTCGTCCGTCCGTTCGGCGGGCGCGTCGGAGGGTTCCGTCGGGCGAATGGGCTGCGCAGGCGCGGTGACCCGCTTTGCCTGCCGAGCGGGTGCCGGCGGCCCGGGAGCGGCAGGCGAGCGTGTGCCGGCGGGATTCTGCGGGGGCGCAGAGGCTGCGAGCACGGGGATCGTCGCCTGGCAGGACGGGCAGCGGGCCTTCCGTCCTGCCAGTGCGTCCGAGACCTGGAACCGCGTGCCGCACGCGCATCGGAGTTCGGGCATGTCTACGCGCCGCCTGCCTTGCCGGGGATCTGGAAGATCTGCTTGCAGCCCGGGCAGCGACCCTTGCCGCCAGCCTTCGAGCGAAGGGCGGAGAGCGATTTCCCGCAATGCTCGCAGCGGAAGCGAATCTTGGCGTCCGGGGCCGGCGGAGGCTGGGTTCCGGCAGGCGCGCCGCTTGCGCGGGGTGCGGGTCGGGAACTCGCGCACTTGTGACAACGGCGGGATGTGACAAGCGGCGCCGAACGGGCCCACTCGGCGTCCTCGAACACGCCCTCCCGTGAGACGAGCCGGTCGCCGAAGGCGAGCAGGAAGACCTCCCGCGCCAAGAAGGCGTGGCCGCAGGCCGGGCACGCGATCTTGCCCGCCAGATCCTCGGCGAGCGTCCATGCCTCCGCGTCGCAGGCATCGACGGGGCCGGTCTCCAGGCCGGGCGGGAGGAAGGTCAGATAGGGCTCCAGGACCGCGGCCAGGTCCTCGCCTCCCTCGGCCTGCGGGATCTCGACGATGCGTGCGTGGGCACGGCTGTCGTAGTCGAGGTCCGTGACCTGGCTCGCTGGCCGTTCCGGGGGCGCTTCCTCGAAGATGGGGAGAACCACGCCGCCCATCGCGGGCGGCGAGTCGGCCGGAGCCTCCGGGAAGATGGGGAGCGCCCCGTCCTCGCCGGGCCCGCCGGGAGGCTCCATCTTCTGGAAAGCGTGGGTGAGGTTGCGGCCGGACCGGAGGTCGTAGCCGCAGCGGACGCAGATCACGGCGTCCTCTTCCAGCGCGCTCTTGCAGGAGGGACAGACCTTCTCGAGCCGTTCCCCGATGACCTCCCCGCACAGGTTGCAGACCCAGGAGTCCGGGGTGTTGGCGGTCTGGCAGTGCGGGCAAAGGACCCTGGCCTTTTGCGGGCGTCCCGGCGACGAATCCGCGGGGATCTGAAGCGTCCGGGAGCACGCCGGGCAACGCCCGGGCCGCTTCGCGAGCGACTCGGGCACCTCGAAGGCCAGACCGCAGACGCATCCGAAGGCGATGGTCACGTGCGTTTCGTCCTTGAAGGGGTGGAGGCCGCTGGCACGATCCTCGCTTCGCAAGGGGAGTGCCGGCAGTACGAAGGGGGAGGGGGCCGTTCCCCTCCCCCTCACACGATCTCGATGGTCTTCATGCGATCCGCCTCCCGCTCGACCTCCTCGGATTTCAGCCCCTCGCTCCGCACGAGCTCGGCGCGGATCCCGGTCCCGCGGGCGAGATCGCGCGCCTCGATGTGGACCCGGCCGCTCGCCGTGTACGAGTAGGTGATCTCGACCGGGCTCTTCGCGGGGAGCCTCGCCGGGAGCTCGACCTGGCACTCGCCCAGGGCGAGGCAGGAAGCGGGATCCGCGCTCTCTCCCTCGAGGATCTTCACTTTGAACTCCCGCTGGCTGTCCTTCTGGGTCCGGAAGACCTTGCTCACCGCGCAGGGGAGCGGCGAGTTCTTGGGGATGATGAAGGAGTTCTTCCGGGCGCCGGTCTTGTCGAGGGCGAGCATGCCGAGCGTGTGGCTGTTCACGTTCACCTGCTGGACGTTTTCGAGAACCTCCAGGATGTCCTCCTCGAAGTACGAGGCCGCCCCCGGTTGGTTCTTCACGGCGTGGATCGCGGCGTGGATCGCCGCCCCCTGGGCGACGACCTCGTCGGCCGGGAGCGACTGGTCGGGCTCCTTGCCCGTCACCGAGCGCAGCATCTCCCGGACCATCGGCATCCGCGTCGAGCCGCCCACAAGGAGAACGCGGTGGATCGCGTCCCATTTCATTCCCGCCTCGCGGACGACGAGCTCGCTCGTGGCGCGAGTCTGGGCGAGGAGATCCCGGGTCCACTCCTCGAACTGGGTCCGCTCGATCTTGACCAGAGTCCGGTGGCCCCCGCATTGGATGGGGACGCGCGCCTCCCGCTTGGCGGAGAGGGCGAGCTTCGCCCGCTCTGCCTCCTCGCGGAGCGACTGGAGCGCCTGCGGGTCGGAGCGCGGATCGACGCCCTTCTCCTCGCGGAACCGGTCCGCCACGCGGTCGACGATCCGCTGGTCCCAGTCCCGACCCCCGAGCCGGACGTCGCCGTCGGTCGCGAGCACGCGGAACTTGCCGCGCTCCACTCGGACGAGCGAGACGTCGAACGTCCCGCCGCCCAGGTCGTACACGAGGACCGTCTCGCCCCCTTTTCCGAGCTCTTCGGCCGCTCCCTTCACCTCCCCGCCCCAGACGTCCTTCACGCTGAACGTGAGCGCCGCGGCCGAGGGCTCGTTCAAGATGTCGACCACCTCCAGCCCGGCGATCCGTCCGGCCGCCTCTGTGGCGGCGCGCCGCCCGTCGTCGAAGTAGGCGGGGACCGTGATGACCGCCCGCAAGATCGGCCCTAGCTGCGCCTCGGCGTCCTTCTTGAGCTTCATGAGGACGAGGCCTGAGATCATCTCGGGCGTGTAGGCGACGCCGCCGAACGCCTTCTTCCAGCTCGGGTTCCCCATCTCGCGCTTGATGCACTCGACGACCCGATCCGGCTGGAAGAGACCGGCCCGCTGGGCCTCGCGCCCGACGATCACCTGGCCCTCGTCGAAGAAGACGACGGACGGCGTGATGAGCGACCCTTCGCTGTTCACGACCGTCACGGGCCGCCCGTGCCGGTCGAGATACGCCAGCGCCGAGAAGGTCGTGCCGAGGTCGATGCCGACCGTGAGGGGAGGGGTGTCCGTCATGTCGTTCTCGGGGGTGGGGTTCTCGTCGTGAGCAACGTCGGGTCGTCGCCGCCTCTGAGCCCGGAGTCCGGGAGCGCGGGGGAACCTCGGGGGCCGTCGCTCGGTGGAAAGGCCATTCCCGACGCTACTTCCTCCGAACGAGCCAGATCGTGAACGGCACGCCGTTCTCCTTGCTGATGAGCTTTACGTGATCGTCGTCCATCCACTCCAGGGTGCCGGTTTCCGCCTTCTTGCCCTCCGCTTGCGTCTCGACGTTCCAGGCGTTGCCGTCCCTGGAGACGATTCTCCATCGGGCCTCCTCTGTCTTGTCTCCCGACCTCGTGGAAATCTTCCCCTCGGAGAAGGTGACCCGAGTGTTCGAGTACAGCTCGCGAACCACTTCCTCCACGTCGGCGCGGCTGCTCTCCGGGATGTTCCTGTACTGGTCGGAGCTCTTGAACTCCTCCCACATCTTGTCGAGCACCAGGTTCCAGGTGCCGTGGAGATCTGACTCGCCGCGGCCGGCCCTCGGCGGATCGGACGTACCCGCGCCCGGAAGCGGTCTCGTCCCGGTCTCCCCGCTGCTCCCGACCGGAAGCTCGCTCATCTCTACAGGGAAGGTGAACGCCCCGGCACGGTCCCAGACCACCAGGCTGCCGTCGGCAAGACCCACGGCCAGGATGGGGATCTGCGGGTCCACGGTGACCGCCGTGGCGACGGAGTCCGGCGGCAAGGCAAATTCGCGGAGAAGCCGGAACTCCCCTTGCGAGGCGAACCAGATCTTGACGACGTTTCCCTTCGCGCGGACCAGGAGGAGCCCGTACGGCTCCGGACCGAACCATGTTGCCCCCTCGAAGTCGTCGTCGAGAAACGCTTCTCCAGGTCGTTCGAGCCAGGCGATTCGCGTTCGACCTTCCCCCGCCGCTGGAGGCAGCAGGGCCGCGACGCCCGCCTCGGGATCGAAGGCGAGCCAGGCGGGTTCGGCCCCCTTCGGGAGGGGTAGAGATGCGGTCCAGGCCGGTGGCGTCCCCATGAAGACGCGGACTTCGCTCCCGCTGGCGACGGCGAGCCGCCCGTCATCCTGGATCGCCGCGCAGAAGGCTCCCTCCGCGCCAGGTATCTCTTTCATGTCGGCGGTATAGACGATGCCCTTGCCGACGACCTCTTCGATGACGCGCAGGAGAACCGATCTCTTTTCCCCGGCCGTGAGGAACGCGACCCTGCCCCGGCCGGGACTTACCGCGATCGGTTGCCGGGAGGCTCGAGCGGCCGTGGGGCCGAGTCGGTGCAGGGGGCGGGTGGCGGTGCGATCGAACTCCAGGAACGCTTCCCACTTCGCGGCGATGTAGACGTGCCCCAGGGCATCGAATCGGATCTCCTCGATCTTTCCGTGGAGAGCGCTGGCCGTGAAACGAACTCCTTCTCCTCCCGACCACACGGCCACGCTGCCGCCTTCGGCCGCCACGGCGGTCGTGCCCCGGGGCACGAGGAAGAGATCCGTGATCCGGCTCGAAAGGACGGAACCCTGGCGTGGCTCCTGGACGCGATTCCACCTCTCCCTGGCGCGATTGTAGAGGGCGTCGAACGCTTCGTCGGGTGCCTTCCCGGGCGGCCCACCAGAGGGGTGGCCCGTTCCTTGAATCGTCACGTGCTCGGGCGGGGCCTCCGCGACATCGACGCCCCGGATCTCCTTGGGGAAGCGGAAACTCGCGACCTCGTCCCAGACGAGGAGGCGGCCGTCGGACAGGCCCACGGCCACGGCTTTCATGCTCCCCGCGGCCACGCCCACGGCCGTGGCGACGGTGCCCTCTGGGAGAACGAACTCGCGAAGGAGCGAAGCTCGCCCTCGGGAGGCAAACCACATCCGCACGGCCCTACGCTTCGCCTGGACGAAGACCATTCCGTCGGCCACCGGGCCGAACCAGATCGGTCCTTCCAGGTCCGTATCGAGTTTCGCTTCCCCTGGTTTCTCGAGCCAGACGATCCTCGCGCTGCCGTCTCCCGGCGCTGGTGCGAGAAGCGCCGCGACTCCGGCGCCGGGATCCATGGCAAGCTGCGCCGGGGTGACGTCCCCCGGGACGTGCAGTTCGGTCGCCGGGGAGGGGGGCGTGCCCTCGAATACCAGGATTCCACGCGCGGTGGCCACGGCCAGCCTCCCGTGGTCGTCCACCGCGGCGCACGAGGCTCCTACCACGCCGGGGATGAAGGAGCGTTCGACCCTGTAGCCCCCAAGTTGCGCGACGTAGAAGACCAGAGTCACCCCGCTCGCCTCGCCGCCCGTGATCATCGCCACGGCCTTCCGGTCTGCGCTGACGGCCATCACCCGCGCACAGGACTTGGCTGCCGTCCCGTTCGATGCGTCAGCGCTCAGTGAGCGGACGCGAACGTCACTGTCGGAAGGTTCGAAGACCCGGATGGGCTGCCCCCTGGCGCCGACATAGACCTTGCCGTCCCGATCGATCCCGATCTCCTGGATCGTTCCCTCGATCCCCCGCGCCGGGAACCGTACGCCTCCGGCGAGGTCTTGTCTCCCCCACACGACCAGGCTGCCGTCTCGGGCCGCCACGGCGCTGCGGTGCTCGGGGTCGACGAAAAGGCTGCAGAGCGGGGTTGCGAGGATAGACTCCTGCCGGGGATTCTCGTCCAGCCGAGCCCACATCGCTAGCGTCCGGTTGAAAAGGAGCTGGAACTGCCCCTTGTTGGGATCGCGCGGCTCTCCGGAGGCGTGATCCGACCCTTCCCCACCCTCGCCGTCTCCCCCGAGGGGGGGCGAGCTATTCTGGAAAGCCGACAGGAGCGCGAAGACGAGTCCGATCACAATCGCGACCGCGACGACCGCCCCGGCCACGGGCCAGGTCCAGCCGGGGATCTCCAGGCCCGCGAACCGCCGGCGCGGCGGGCTGGCCAGGTACCCGCCGCAGTTCCGGCATACGAGCTTTCCCTTCTGGTTCTCGTGCCCGCAGCGGGGGCAGGCGACCCGTCTCACCTGGCCCGCGCGCGAGACCTGGGCCGCCACCGCGCCGACGCGCGCCTGGCCTCCCACCACGTACGGAGCGAGGTCCACCACCACGCCGGCGTCGGGATCGGCCTCGTCCAGCGAGACCGCCGAACGGAGCTTCTCGTCGTAGACCCGCTTCTTCCCCTGGTCGGTCAGGACCGTCTCGGCGTAGGCGAGCTCGTTGAGGAGATCCTGGACCACGGCTCCGTGTCGCGGATCGAGCTGCCGGGCGCGGAGAGTCTTCGTCCTCGCGAGCCACGCCTCCTCGATCTTCCCGCGGTCCTCCTCGAGTGGTTCGAGTCCCAGGAGGCGATAGTGGTCGGGGGGCCTGTGCTCCTCGGGGATCCCGAGCCAGTCCTTGTAGAAGTCGATTCCCGCAGCCTTCGTCGCCATCGACTACTCCAGCTTCCAGTCCCGGACGCGCTTCGCCTCGGCCTCGATCTCGACCTGGGAGAGCCCAGGCCGGCCGCCCGCCGTGGCGCGGACGGATGCGCCGCTCGTGATCTCGATCCCCTCGACCCGGACGACGCCATCCTCTCCGTAGGTGTAGGTGAGCTGGACCGGCGACCCCTTCGGGAGACCGGGGGGGAGCGGCCCGAGCTCGAATTCGCCCAGCCGCACGCAGGATTCCGGGTCGGTGGACTCCCCCTGGAGGCAGATCACCTTCACTTGCGACTGGTCCGCCCGCACCGTCCCGAGCACGCGGCTCACCGAGCAGGGGACAGCGGTGTTCCTGGGGATGAGAACGACGTTCTCGATCTTCCCGCGGTTCTTCGCCACGACGCCGAGGGAGTGGGCGGTCACCTCGGTGCGGGAGATATCGGCCAGTGCGTCGGGCACCTCGCCGCCGCGCCGCCCGGCAACCAGCGCCGCGTGGATCGCCGCGCCGTGTGCCACGGCGTGGTCCAGGGACACGTTCGACGATGCCTGCTTCCCGGCGAGCTCCGCGAGCATCGCCGGCACCATGGGCATGCGGCAGGAGCCCCCGACGAGGACGACTCGGTCGATGCAGGACCACTCTCGGCCGGCTTGACGGACGAGGAGCGACGCGGTCGCCTTCGTCCGGGCGAGGAGGTCCGCCGTGCGGGCCTCGAAGGCCGCCCGCGTCACCTCGACCGGGAAGACCTCGGTTCCGACCTGGAGCCGCACCGTCGCGCGGAGTCGCGAGGAGAGCGCCTTCTTCGTCTCCTCTGCCTCCTCCGCCAGGAGGGCCGAGGTCGGGTGGACTCGCCGCGGATCGGGTCCGCCCGCGGCGATGACCGCCTCCGCCATGAGGTCCGCCAGGCGAAGATCCCAGTCGATCCCGCCGAGACGGGAGTCCCCGTCCGTCGCCACGACGCGGAAATCGGTCCCGTCGGTCTCGACCAGCGTCACGTCGAACGTCCCGCCCCCCAGGTCGTAGACAAGCAGGAGCTCCTTCTCGTCCTGGGCCGGTGGACGATCCACCACCGCGGAAAGCGCCGCCGCCGTGGGCTCGTTGACGAGGTCGAGGACCGGCAGCCCCGCGATCCTCGCCGCATCGAGAGTCGCCCGTCGCCTCGCGTCGTCGAAGTACGCCGGGACCGTGACGACCGCTCCCCCGACGGGGCCGATCGCTGGCTCGACATCGGCGAGGATCCGGCGGAGGACCAGGGCGGAGATCGACTCGGGGGGGAGCTCCAATCCGCCGGCGCGGAAACGGAATCCCGGCCGGCCCATCTCGCGCTTCGCCCCGACGACGAGCCGGTCGGGCGCGAGGCGCCCCAGACGCCGCGCCTCGGCTCCCACGAAGATCTCGCCGCCCTCGTCGATGAAGACGGCCGAGGGCATCGTGAGCCCGCTCGACGTCCCGAGCGAAAGAGGCCGGCCCGCGTCATCGAGGGTCGAGACGGCCGAGTAGGTCGTGCCGAGGTCGATCCCGATCACGCGGCCCGCCTTCTCGCGGCGTGCGCCGGCCGCCGAACGGGAAGACGACAGACGTTCGATCTCTGCGAGGGCTTCCTCGGCGCTCGCGATGCGACGGTCCGGGTCGCGCTCGACCAGACGGGCGACGAGAAGGCTCAGCGGCCCGGGGACGCGCGGGTCGAGGTCACACAGGAGCGGCGCCGGCCCGGCGGCGATCGCCTGCCGGACGTCCGCTAGCGTCTCGCCGGGGAACGGAAAGCGCCGGGACAGGCACCAGAAGAAGCTCGCCCCGAGCGCGTACAGGTCGCTCTTCTCGTCGTAGGGCTTTCCCAGGAACCGCTCCGGCGGGAGGAAGAGGACGGTCCCGAAGAGGCGTCCGGCGGAACCCGGCTCGTCCCCACGGCGCTTGGCCAGGCCGAAGTCGAGGAGCATCGCCCGCCCCCGGCGCGAGATCAGGATGTTCGAGGGCTTGAGGTCCCCGTGGAGCACCCCCGCGGCATGGACCGCCGCGAGTCCCCGGGCCGTCTCGGTCAGGACCTGCACGGCCCAGCCGGGGTCGAGCCTCCCGCCTTCGTCGACGATCTGGGAGAGGTCTTCCCCTTCGACGTACTCCATCGAGATGTAGTGGACTCCCTCCATCTCGCCCACGTCGTAGACCCGCACGACGTTCGGATGGTCGCACTTGGCCATCGCCCTTGCCTCGGCCAGGAATCGGTCCACGGCCTCCGGGTGGTCCAGGACCTCCGGGGCAAGGACTTTCAGCGCGACCGCCCGCTCGAGCCCCGTGTGCGTCGCCCGGTAGACTCGCCCCATCCCTCCCTTTCCCAGGAGCGACTCGACCCGGTACGGGCCCAGCCGCTCGCCGGGGACGAGGAGGCGCTCCCCGGAGCGCGCATCCGCGACCCCGGACATGGCACTGGCCGAGTCCGCGGCGTCTGGGCGCGGAGCATCGAGGAGCTCGGTCCGTTCCCCCTCGCCCATCTCGACGGTCGCGTCACTGGGAGCGGAAGGTGGGTCGCGGGGATCTGTTCTCATTCACCTGGCACCCGAGGGAAGTGAAGCGAGGCGAGCGGTGCGCGGGCCTCGCTCGCCTCTTCTCGCGTCCATTCGGCTCTCGGGATGTGTGACGGGGGGATCAGTCGAACAAGGCGCCGATCTTGTTCAGGTATTCCTCCTCGCTCAGCACGTCGTCATCGCGGGCCCGCGTGAGCCTCTCGTACTCGTCCAGCATCTCCACCTGTCTCTCCGGCGAGATGTGGCCGTAGAAGAGGCCTTCCTCCTTCTTCAGGAACTCCTCCTCCGTCAATGCCTCCCGGTTATCCTTCAGCTTTTGCCACCGTTCGATGTTCTTCTTGATGATCGCGAAGGCGACTTGAATCTCTTCGACCGAGCTCGGTCGCGCGGCACCACGTGGAGGCGGGTCGCGTCTCGGGGTCGGGTCCGGGGCCGGGTCCGGGTCCGATTCCGCCTCGGGCTGGCGCGGGTTCTTGCCCGTGCCGTTGCACGTCGCGCAAGTGACGACTTTCCTCCCGTTGCACTCATTACAGGTGTTCGACAGATCGATTTTCTTTCCGTGGCAGTTGTCGCACTCGATTCGGTCCTTCCCCTTGCACTTCTCGCACTTGACTTTGCCTGTTCCCTTGCAGGGAGGGCACGGGACATCACGGTAGTCATGGTAGCCATCGCGCTTGAGATACCTCTCGCTCACGGTTCCGTCGCCGTAGCACTTATCGCAGGTCTTGGTGCCCCCCTCGCAATCGTAGGCATCGCACTCCTTCGTGCCCGTGCCGTTGCAGTATGAGCAGGGCTGGGCGCCGAGCCCCTTGCAAACCTCACATCGCAGCGTTCTCTTCCCCTTGCAGGACTGGCAGAGGAGCTGGCGTTCCCGTCGCAAGCCATCGAGGATCCCCCGGAGCGTGTCCCCGTATTCCGAGAGGCGTCCGAGCGCGAGGGAACCGATCACCTCCCTCTGGTAGTTCTCGTCCTGCATGATGCGCGTCGATTTGTACATGTTGAGGACGCTCTCGAGCTTCGTCACCGCGTCGAAGGGATCGGAGGAGTCCCCATCGATCTGCTGGAGTTTCTTCTTCAGGGTCTCCACGGCGAGCTCGTCCTGCTTCGCCTTCGCCTCGTCATCGCCTCCCTGCTGTGCGAGCGCTCCCGCGCAAGGAACGAGAAGAACCGCGACGGAGAGCGCGAGCGCCTGGGGACATTGCAGTCGATGCACCCCCCGGATGGACCAGCCTCGTTCCCTGGAACAGATCGTTCGGATCCGCATCGTCATCTCTCCTTGAAACGTTCTTCCTCCCGGCGAGAAGGCCGGTCGGATGCACCGTAACGGTAACCTAGCGAGGCTCCCTCTTTCGGTCAAAAGGAAAAGGTCGCGCCCAGACGCGTTTTGGCCCTCACGCACGCTCTCCGCCAAGCCGCCCCACCGATCGCCATGCTGTCACTGTGCGAATCCGCCGCTCCCGCCGCCGCCGCCCACGCTCAGCGGAACGTCCAGCGATTGGTCCTCTTCGTACGGGTACCAGTTGTAGAGGAAGGAGTTCGAGAGGGTCCACTCCCGCGCGGCGCGGAAGGCCTCGATCCCGCTGGGGCGGACTTCGAACCCAACGAGGTGCTTCGTCCGGTCGAGCTTGGCAAGGCCGCGGGCGAAGAGAGAGGAGTTTCCGGCGAGGACCGCTGCGTCGTCCCCCTTCGCGGTCGCCTTTCGCGCGCACCCCCGAGCGACGACCTCGCGCCCGGCCGCCGCGTCGTCGCGGGAGAGGTAGAACCCGCCGAGATCCGTGAAGTAGATGACCGAAGGCCAGAAGAACTCCCCCCGAATTCGCTTCGGTCGCACCGATCTCTTGCCGCCCCTTGCCAGAACGCCGTAGAAATCGTAGCTGGCCGGGCCCTCTACGTACGCCTTGTTCCGGGCGCACTCGACGGCGAGCCCGAGTTCCTGCTCGACGTGCCGGTTCTCGGGGATCCGGTAGCGGACCTCCTTCTGGAGCGCGCCGGACTCGACACCTTCGGCGATCTGCCTCTCCAGGTCCTTGGCCTCCGCGTCGGCCCGGGCGAGCTCCTCCTCGAGCTCCGAGATGGTCTTCCCGGCGCGCTCCAGGGCGGCGCTCGCCTCCGCGAGACGGGCCTCCTCCGCCCTCCGCAGGCTCTCGGCCGGCCCGGCCAGATCCCCCGAGCCCGCGGCGAGAGCCTCGTCGAGGATGGCCTCCTCGGCGCGCAGGCGGTCTCGCTCCTCCTTCAGCGCGGCAATGTCGAGCGTCGTCACGTCCGGGGGCGGGGGGAGCTCCGGAGGTTTCTCGGTCTGCTTCATCGTCCGCACGGAGAGGGCGCTGTTCAGGACGAGGACCATGAGGATGAAGAAAATGGCCCCGGTGGCGCAGGCCATGATGTCGAGGAAGCTGACGTTGAAGACCTGCGGCTCGCTTCGGGAGACCCTCGAGGGCATGATCTCTACCCTCCTCGCTCGAGGGGGAACTCGATCGGGTCCTTCTCGCCCAGCGGTTCCCAGGAGAAGGGAAGCGACCGCGCGGCCGCGAGCTCCGCGGCGGCGCGGTAGGCGGCCATGCCGCTCGGGCGGACGTGGAAGCGGACCAAGGACGTGCGGGGATTGAGCGTCGCGAGCGTCTGAACCAGTGTGGAGTCCTCGCCTGCGACCTCCTCCGGGGTCTCGCCCGTCGCGCTCGGGCGGAGCGACCAGCCCGTCCCCGTCAAGGCGTCCCGGCGTTCGCGGGCGGCCGAGGGAGAGGCGTAGCCGACGCGCGGACCCCTGTCCTCGACCGGGACGAAGAGATCCGGGGGAGCCCACGCGCCCGCTTCCGTGCGGACCGGTTCGAGCGGGAAGCGGCCTCCGGCCGCGAGAACGCCGTAGCACTCATGATTCTCCGGCGAGACGACCCAGGCGCGGCCGGCGGCGCACTCGATCCGGAGCGCGATGGGTAGCCGCGCGTTCGAGTCCGTGGTCTCGTAGCGGGCTTCCAGCTCTCGCGAGGATCCATCCACGCTTGCCCCAGACGGCATACGGAGCTGTTCGGCCCTTGCCTCCAGCGCTTCGAGCTCGCCCCTTAGGGACTGGAGGCTCGTCTCGATTTCGCTCCGATGCTTCCTCGATTCGGCGAGCTTTTCCTCTTCGTCTGCGGCCAGGCGCCGGGCCTCTCCGGCGAAGGCCGCCGGGTCCGGGGCGGCGAGGAGTCCTTCCAGCCGGGATAGCTCTTCTCTCGCGCGTTCGACCTCCCGGGTGCTCTCGGGATCGGGATCCTCGGGATCGAGATCGGGCGCCTCCGGCGCGGCGGGAGAGACGGCCGGGGCGTTTCCTGAGACGCGCCCCCCCGGGGCGAAGACGGTTGCACGGAGCGTCGCCACGAGAAGCGCGACCCCCCCGGCGACCACGAGGGCGGAGAGGAGGGTGGACCGGACCGATCTCGCCTGCGGGGCTTCCTCTTCTTCCGGCGCCATCTATTCCTCTCCGATGTTCCAGTCTTCGTCGGCCGGTTCCCAGCCGAAGCGGACCTCGGCCTCAATGGCGGCGCTCGCGATCGCCTGGAAGTGCTCGAACCCGGAGGGACGAAACCACAGGATCATCGCCCGGTCCCGATCGCTCGCCAGGCGCTCCAGGAGCTTGCGATACTTGCTCCCGGCGTCGAGCGCGTTCTTCACCGGGACCTTCTCCTTTCCCGGATAGAGGACGAGCTCCTCGCCCGAGACGACGACGTGATGGACCTGGCCTGCCGAGCCGCCTCCTCCTTGCCGGGGGAGGAACTTGACGACCGAGACCTTCGAGCGATCGGAGAGCGTCTTCACCTCCTCCCGGACCTCCTCGATCCGGCGGCGGAGCCGGGCGGCTTCGAGGTCGGCGAGCTCCCGCATCTGCTCGACCTTCTGGGTCTCGGTCTGGGCCTGGCGGAGCGAATCGAACGCCGCCCTGGCCTGGGCGCTCTCGGCGGCCCGCTTCTCCGCCTCGGCCCGCTTCTCGGCGGTCCGGCTCCGGAGGAGGTCGAGCTCCGTGGTCAGGTTCTCCCTCTCCTTCCGGAGCGCCTCGCGCTCCTGGCGGTCCCTCTCGGCGGCGGCATCCGCCTCGGACGTGTCCGGCTCCGTGAGCGCGCTCTGGAGGAGGAAGAAGATCAGGATGAAGAGGAGCCCGCCGAGAGCGCAGGACAGGATGTCGAGGAAGCTGATGTTGAACGGACTCGCCTCGGTCCTTTTGGCCATGGCTACTTTCGCGCCCGCCCGGCCGCGCCGCCGCGGATCGCCTCCTCGAGCTCGGCGGCGCGGTCCACCATGCTGAGGTTGATGGCCTGCATCTCCTTCGCAAAGACCTCGGAGAGGGAGACCGCCTCGGTCTGGACCTTGAGGCGCCCGAGGACGTTCTTGATGAGGTAGCTGTCGGCCTCCGTCAGGAAGTCGTCCTCCCGCTTCTGGACCCCGGCGTGGAGGAACATGATGATCGCGCTCTGGACGAGGGCGATGAGGGTGGTCTCGAAGGCCGTCCCGAGGCCCGTCGTGACGCCTCCGAGCTGCCCCTGGATGTCGGCGAGTTCCTTCGCTCCCTCGATCAAGCCGCTGAACTGGCTGATGGCCTGGCTCATCCCCAGGACCGTGCCGATGAAGCCGAAGATCGGGATGAGCGCGATCAGGAACTTCACGATCGTGTAACCCGACTCGGCCTGGTTCCGGTCGACCGTCGAGAGGTCGTTCATGATCTGCGCCATCTCGGAGGTCGAGCCCGTGTTCGCGAGGCGCTGGAGGCTCTCCCGCAGGCGGTTCACGAGAATGAGACGCCTCTCGGCGGGCGGCAGGAGGTCGATCTTGGTCGAGATGCCCAGGGCGACGGTCTGGTCGATCGTCTCCCCGACGTTCGACGGGAGGAAGTCGAGGTCGAAGGCCGCCCTCTCGACGCGGAGCCGGAGCCATTTCCCGGCGAGTAGCCCGATCGTCATGTAGAAGAGGACGGTCGTCGTGGAGGCGATGGGCACCGACCCGGGGCGCGAGAAGATCACCCAGAGGTAGTTCCCGGGGAACACCAGGTGGGTGAAATAGAGGAAGACGTAGGTGGCCGACGTCAGGAGGACGGCGGTGAAGAAGACCATCGCACCGCTCCGCGTGTAACGGCTACCGACCCGCACCCAGGCGGGGATCCGGAGCGCCGGGGAAGTCTTCCGGACGGTTCGTCCTTGCATCGTCATGTCCTCGGGAGGGACTCGAGCTTGGCCAGGATCTGGCGCGCCTTTTTCAGCTTCGAACTTTCCTCCGCGCCGGCCAGGGAGTCGACCGCCTGGCGCAGGTAGCGCTGGGCCTTCCGGGCGCGGGCGGCGAGCTCGGGATTCATGCCCACAAGGTCGAACCCGGGCTTCACCCACTCGGTCCAGAGGAGCAGCCCGCACTGGAGCCGGGCTTGCGTGTTGGCGGGATCGATCTTGATCGCCTGCTCCATGTACTCGCACGCCTCCTCGCGCCGGCCGGCCCGGTAGAGGGCCTCGGCGAGCGTCATCACGACCTTCGACTGCGCCTCCCGGCCGGGGATTTCGGCCAGGCGCTCGCGGGCGGCCATCAGGTGCTCGATCGCCTCGTCCGTTGCTTTCAGGCCGTAGGCGGCAAGTCCCAGCCGGAACCGCACCCTGCCGTCCATGGGAAACAGGGCAGCCAGCGCCCGCAGGAACTGGTAGGAAGCTTCGCCCTCCGCGCGGTCGTCGGTGTCGGCCAGTCGAATGAGGAAGGTGCGGAAAGTGATGGGATCGGGGAGCTCCATCTCTCCGGCCGCCGTGCGCTCCAGGAACCGGGTGAGAATCGCCAGGCACCCGGTGCTCGCCCGGTTCTCCGAGAGGATGTACTTCGCCGCCCAGAGCAGGAGCTCGGGCGGCACCGGGGCGGCCGAGGCGGCCGCGAGACCCAGGTCCTCGATCGCCCGGTCCCACTCTCCCCAGACCCACTGTGCTCGGGCCCGCAGGAGGAAGGCCGCCCCCTGGACGCGGCGCTCCTCCTCGCCATGGGGGAGATCGGTGGCCAGCGCCTGGTCGGCGAGCTCCAGGATCTTCCAGAGGTCCGCGGGCTTCTTCTTCTGGGTCCGCTGGACGAGCTCGATCGACGCCTCGGCGGCGCGGAGCGAATGAAGGCATTCCGCGACCCTCGGGTCGCCCAGGGCCGGCCGGCGCACGGTCGCCGTTTCGTCCGGCGAGAGCTCGTCCAGCGCGACCGGAACGACCTCCGTCTCGGCCGGAGACGGCTCGGCCGCGAGCGGCTCGGCCGCGGCAAGACGGTCCTCGGCCGGGGTCGTCTCCGTCATCGCGGGTGCCATGTCCGTGGTCGCGCATTCGCGCTCCAGGACCTCGATCTCCATGGTGGCCCGCCCCAGCCCCGCGAGCGAGATCGGCCTCTCGGGGACCTTCACCTGCTCGCGGCACCGCGGGCAGGGGAGCGCCGTCCCCGGCCGCTGGCGGAAGACGTTCATCTTGACGCCGCATCCCGGGCACAGGACGATCCGGCGGCCCAGGATCTCTTCGAGGAGGTACAGCGAGTCGGGGGAGAGGTATTCCTGGTCCACGAGCACGTCCCCGAGAGAGGATGGCTCGCGCCGGCGCGTCTTTTCCTCCAGGAGCGCCAGCGCCCGTTCGAGCTGCGTATCCGAGATCAGGTTCCGCTTGAGGGCGAGCTCCCCCAGGTCCTGATCTCCCCGGCTCGGCATCCCTCTTTTCCCTTCCCTTCGCCCCCGTCCTTCCGGCTGGCTCTCGTTGGCAGAGCGCGGGCATCGTAGCCGGAAGAAACTGGAACTTCTAGCCTTTCCGGACGAGTCGTTTCGGATGCGCTGCCGGATCGATCTCCATTTCGAACCGCTGGGTGGAGTGGAGCCTTGGTGGTCCGGGCGCGGCGTCAGAGGGCGCGGCGTCAGAGGGTGCCGGACACCGCCCGCGCGAGTTTGGCCGCGAGGAACCGTCCCGTGTGGCTTGTCGGACAGCGCGCGAGGTCCTCGGGCCGCCCGGCGAACACGATCTCGCCGCCGGCTTCTCCTCCCTCGGGCCCGAGGTCGATCACCCAGTCGGCGTTCTTCACGACATCGAGATGGTGTTCGACCACGACCACGGTGTGTCCCCGGTCCACGAGGCGGTGGAGGACCTCGAGAAGCACCTCGACATCGGCGAGGTGGAGGCCGGTCGTGGGTTCGTCGAGCACATAGAGCGTCCGGCCGGTCGAGCGCCGGGCGAGCTCCGTGGCGAGCTTCAGGCGTTGGGCCTCGCCGCCGGAGAGGGTTGTCGCGCTCTGGCCGAGCCGCAGGTAGCCGAGGCCGACGCTCTCGAGGACCTTGAGGGGCCGGACGATCGCGGGCTGGGCGCCGAAGAACTGGATCGCCTCGCAGATCTCGAGGCCCAGGACGTCCGAGATCGTGAGGCCCTTGAAGCGGACCGAGAGCGTCTCCTGGTTGAAGCGCTTCCCGCCGCAGTCCTCGCAGGTCACCCAGACGTCGGAAAGGAAGTGCATCTCCACGAGGATCTGGCCGCGCCCCTCGCAGGCCTCGCACCGGCCGCCGGCGAGGTTGAAGCTGAACCGGGCGGGGAGGAAGCCCTTGGCCCTCGACGCGGGGAGCGAGGCGAAGAGGGCGCGGATCTCGTCGAACGCGCCGCTGTAGGTGGCCGGGTTCGATTTGGGGCTCCGCCCGATCGGCTGCTGGTCCACGAGGACGACGCCAGAGACGACGTTGAGGCCCTCGATGTCGTCGTGGTTGTCCGGGAAGTCCGCATCGCCGCCACGGACCCCGGGCCGCGGGCCGTTCTCCAAGCGCCACTCCTGGCGCGCCCGGACTCCCGCCACGAGGCAGTCGAGGACGAGGCTCGACTTGCCCGAGCCCGAGACGCCGGTCACCGCCACGAGAGAGCCCAGCGGGAACGACGCGTCGATCGAACGGAGGTTGTTCGCGCGTGCCCCGCGGACCGTGATCCAGCCATTCTCGCCCGCGGGCCGGCGAGCCGCTGGGGTAGGGATCGACCGGCGGCCGGAAAGGAACCGGCCCGTGAGCGAGCGGGAGGAGCGCGAGATCCTCCCGGGCGTCCCGGCGGCCACGATCTCGCCGCCCTTGTGGCCCGCGCCTGGACCCACGTCGAGGACGTGGTCGGCCCTGCGGATCACCCCCTCGTCGTGCTCGATCACGACCACGGTGTTTCCCAGGTCGCGCATCCCTTCGAGGGTCGCGAGGAGCCGCTCGGTGTCGCGCGCGTGGAGTCCGATCGTGGGTTCGTCGAGGCAATAGAGGACCCCGGCGAGCCGGCTCCCCAACTGGGTCGCGAGGCGAATTCGCTGCGCCTCTCCGCCCGTGAGCGTCCCGCATTTCCGGTCGAGCGAGAGGTAGTGGAGGCCGACCGACGCGAGGAACTCGAGACGGTTCCTGATCTCGTCCACCACCTGGCGCGCGATCCGCTTCTCCCTCGTGTCGAGGACGAGCCCGGCGAAGAAGCTCGTCGCCTCCCCGACGGCGAGCCTGGCGACCTGGGCGATCGAGCGTCCGCCGACGAGGAAGGCGCGCGCCTCGGGGTTCAGGCGCTGGCCGCCGCATTCGCTGCACGGCGCCCACGAGAAGATGCCCTCCAGATCCGCGGCCCTCGACGTGCCCGCATGGCGCTCGTAGAGGCGCCGAGCAAGGGCGAGGATCCCGGGCCACTCGGCCTCGTAGGAGAAGGTCCGCTCGCCGCTCCCACCCTGCTTCGTCCGTTCGACCGCGAGGCTCTGGCCGGGGAGCCCCTCCAGGAGGACCTTTCGCGCACGTGCGGGGAGATCCTCGAAGGGATCGTCGAGATCGATCCCGAGGTGGGAGGCCAGGCCCTCGAGGGCCGCCCGTTGGCAGCCGCCACGATAGGCGAAGAGCCGGGCGACAGGACCTGCCAGGGCCGAGAGCAGGGGGCGGTCGGGTTTCCTGACGACTTCCTGGGCCACGACCTCCATCCTCTCGCCGATCCCCTCGCACCCCGGGCAGGCGCCGGAGTGATGGTTGAAGCTGAAGAGTCTTGGCGTGGGCTCGCCCCGCTGGTAGTGATGGCACTCGACGCAGCCCGGGCGCCTCGAGTAGCCGAGCCGCGCCCCTCCCTCGAGCTCGAAGAAGGCGAGGCCCTCCGTCCGCCGGTACGCCGCCTCGAACCCCTCGGCGAGCCGCCCGAGCGACTTCTCGGCGAGATCTACACGATCGACCACGAGATGAATCTCGCGTGCTTGGTCCAGCCCGCCATGTTCGGGGTCGCGCATGCGCGCTCCGGCGAGCTCGGAATCGAGGCGGAGTTCCCTCCCGTCCACAAGGACCCGGAGGCAGCCGTCCGCGACGAGCGACTCCCGGGCACGGAGGAGGTCCTCGGGCGAGGCGAACGGTGTTTGGACGTGCTTGTTTTCAGTACCTAAAAAAAGCGGCGCCAGGAGCCGGCCGCGGGCTCCGGCGTGGCGCTCGATCAAGTCCCGCGCGGCCTGCGACGGGGAGAACGCCGAAAGCGGCTTCCCGCAGCCCGGGCAATGAGGCCGGCCGATTCGCGCGTAGAGGAGCCGGAGGGCGTCGTAGATCTCGGTCGCCGTGGCCACGGTCGAGCGCGGATTGGGCGGGGCCGCGCGCTGGTCGATCGCGATCGCCGGGGAGAGCCCCTCGATCGAGTCCACGGGGCTCCTCTCCAGGCGCCCCAGGAATCGCCGCGCGTAGGTCGATAGGCTCTCGACGAAGCGGCGCTGCCCCTCGGTGAAGATCGTGTCGAGGACGAGCGAGGTCTTCCCGCTCCCCGAGACTCCCGTGACGACCGTGAGCGAGCGGGCCGGGATCCGGGCGTCCAGGTTCTTGAGGTTGTTCTTGGTCGCTCCGCGGAGGACGAGATCGCCGCCCGGCTTCCTCGGCGGCCGGCGCGCCCGACCGCCGGCCTTCGCGCTCCGCGCTCCGCGCTTCCCGTTCCGCGTTCGGGCGGTCCCCAGGTGCCCTGCCAGCGCCCGCCCCGTGTGGGACCCGGCAGAGTCGAGGATCCCATCGAACGGCCCCGCGTAGACCACGCGCCCTCCTTCGTCCCCTCCCTCGGGACCCAGGTCTATGACGTGGTCCGCGACTTTCACCACGTCCAGGTTGTGCTCGATCACCAGGACCGTGTTCCCCCGGTCCACGAGCCGCTGGAGGCAATCGAGAAGCTTCTGGATGTCGTCGAAATGGAGCCCCGTCGTGGGCTCGTCGAGGATGTAGAACGTGCGTCCGGTGGCGGGCCGCCGGAGCTCCCGCACGAGCTTGATCCTCTGGGCCTCGCCCCCGGAGAGGGTGGTGGACGGCTGCCCGAGGGCCACGTAGCCCAGGCCGACCTGGTCCATGGTGTCCAGGATCCCGTGGATCTTCGGCTGGTTCGCGAAGAAGCCGAGCGCCTCCGAGACCGTCATCTCGAGGACCTCGTGGATGTCCTTCCCGCGGAACTTCACCTCCAGGGTCTCGGGCGTGTAGCGGAGCCCCTGGCACTCGTCGCAGGCGACCTCGACCGGAGCGAAGAACTGCATCTCGATCCGCTTCACGCCCGCCCCCTCGCAGGCCGCGCACCGGCCGCCTTCCTTGTTAAAGGAGAAGCGCCCCTTGGGATAGCCCCGGACCTTCGAGAGCGGCATCTCGGCAAAGAGGTCGCGGATGAGGTCGAAGGCCTTGACGTAGGTCGCGGGGTTCGAGCGAGGCGTGCGGCCGATGGGGGACTGGTCGATCTCGATCACCTTGTCCACGAGCCCCGCGCCGGTGATTCGCGCGTGTTTTCCCGGCTCGGGGCCGGAGCCGTAGAGCCTCTTCTCCAGCGCGCGCCGGAGCACCAGGTCCACGAGCGTGGACTTGCCTGAGCCCGAGACTCCGGTCACCGCGATGAAAAGACCGAGGGGGAAGGCGACGTCGATCTCCTTCAAGTTGTGATGGGCGGCGCCCTCGACGACGATCCAATCCGTGCCCGGGGCGCGGCGCCTCTCGGGAAGCGGGATCGAGCGGTCCCCTCGCAAGTAGGCCGCGGTGAGGGACGCCCTCGATCGGGCGACCTTGCCCGGCGGCCCCTGGGCCACGATCTCGCCTCCCTCGCGGCCCGCTCCCGGTCCGATGTCGACCAGATGGTCGGCCGCGCGCATGGTTTCCTCGTCGTGCTCGATCACGAAGACCGTGTTCCCCTGGTCGCGGAGATCGAGGAGGGCGCGGATCAGGCGGTCGTTGTCGCGCGCGTGGAGGCCCACGGACGGCTCGTCCAGGATGTAGATCACTCCCTGGAGGCCCGAGCCGAGCTGCCGGGCGAGGCGGATCCTCTGCATCTCGCCTCCCGCGAGCGTTCCCGCGCGGCGGTCGAGCGCGAGGTAGCCCAGCCCCAGGCCGTCCAGAAAGGAGAGCCGATGGACGATTTCCTTAAAAATCTCGCGGCCGATCAGGGCCTCGTTGCCCGAGAGTTCGGTCTCCTGGAAGAACGCGTGGGCGTCGCGGATGGGAAGTGCCGAGAGCTCGTCGATCGCACGGCTCTTGAATCTCACCGCGAGTGCCTCGGGCACCAGGCGCTTGCCCGAGCACGCCGGGCAGACCTGCCGCCGCATGAATTTTTCGTAGTAGGGGATGTGCCAGCGGTCGTAGGACTCGCGCAGGATCGACAGAACGCCCGGGAGCGTCCGGTTCGCGCGGCCCTCCACGGGGCCGTCGGGGCCTTCCTCCTCCCACTCGTAGGCGATCTTCGTGTCTCCCGAGCCCTCCAGGAGGACGTTCCGCTCGCGGGCCGCGAGCTCCTTCCAGGGCCGGTCGAGATCGATCTTGAACTTTTCCGCGAGCGCGTCGATCTCGACCGGACCGAAGTCCGTGAAGGCGACGTTCCCGCTTCCGGTCGCCAGCGGCGCGAGCGCGCCCTCGTTCACCGAGAGCGCCGGATCCGGCACGATCTTCGAGAGGGAGAACTGCCGGCACTCGCCCAGTCCGTTGCACTTCGGACACGCGCCGATGGGAGAGTTGAAGGAGAAAAGGGCCGGAGCGAGCTCCGGGATCGCGACGCCGCAGTCCGGACAGGCCCGCTCGGTCGAGTGGATCTCGTGCGTCTCCTTTCCGCTATCGTCCGTGACGAGGAAGGAGACCTTCCCCGCGGCGAGCGCGACCGCCCGCTCGACCGATTCGAGGACCCGGTTCCTGTCCTTTTCGGCCAGGACGATCCGGTCCAGCACGACTTCGATCGTGTGGCGCTCGTAGCGCGCGAGCTCGATCTTCTCGTCCAGCCGTCTCACCACGCCGTCCACCCGGACCCGCACGTAGCCCTGGCTCCGGAGCTCCTCGAGCTCCCTCCGGTACTCGCCCTTGCGCTCATGGACGAGGGTCGCCATGACGAGACAGTTCTCGCCGGCGTGGCGCGCGAGAAGGGCGAGAGCGATCCGCTCGGGAGTCTGTCGCGCGATCTCCCGGCCGCACTTCGGACAGTGGGGGACCCCCAGCCGCGCGTAGAGGAGGCGGAGGAGCGAGTAGACCTCGGTCACTGTCCCCACGGTCGAGCGGGGGTTGGAGCCGGCCGAGCGCTGGTCGATCGAGATCGCGGGCGAAAGCCCTTCGATCGAGTCCACGTCCGGCCGGTCGAGCTCCCCCAGGAACTGCCTCGCGTACGCCGACAGGCTCTCGACGTACCGGCGCTGCCCCTCCTGGAAGATCGTGTCGCGCGCGAGACTCGATTTTCCGCTCCCCGAGACGCCCGTGAACACGGTGAACGTGTGCCGCGGAATCGCGAGCGAGACATTCTTGAGGTTGTGCTGCCGCGCCCCCTGGACGCGGATCGTGTCGGACATTCCCTCGGATGCTCCTCCCTCCGGCCCCCAGGATACTAGAGATCCTCTAGTCGAGGTTCCGGCGCCGGATGCGCGGAAGCCGGCGGTCGCTCCTCTCCCCCCCCGTGAGGCGCTGCATCTTCCGTTTCTTGAGTGACTTGCGGAGACGATCGGCACTGGCGGGCGCCGAATATGTCATGGGCCCTCCCTATCCTCGCTCTCCATGGTCGCCACGGCCAAAGCTTGCCCAGAACGGAACCAGCTTGCCCTGAGCGAGGCGAGCGAAAGCGAACCGAGTCGAAGGGAGGGGCGCTCGCATCCGAGAGAACCCTCCCGGTACGAGCCCCGGGGTCCCGAGCGCACGCTTCTCTACCAAGTCGTCGATCGGCACCTGAGGATCTGGTCATGCTCATGGGGCTACCAGGAGAGCCTTCGGGCGGCTGGACCGGCTCGGGCTTCACGTCGTCCCAGCCCAGACGCCCCGCATGCCGGGCGGAAGGAATTTGAACTACCTAGCCGTGGACGCCGAGGACGGGACGAAACTCGAGCGGCCGAACCCGGCGATCCCTCATCGGACGATCGGCCGGGAAGGGCTGGGGCTGCTCCTCGGACTCGCCGACACCGAACATATCGAGGTCCGCGACGTCGATCTCCTGTCGCCTTCGTACGCCCTCGAGATCCTGTCGAAAGGCGCGCCTGTCGCTCGGCTCGACTTCCACACGAAGGGCTGGGGCTCGGGCTCGATCTTTCTCGTCGACCTCCGGAGCGCGCGGCTCTCCGGCGGATCGGCGCAGTTCGCCTTCCGGGCGGGCGGGCGGAAGGTTTGGATGGACGCGATCGAGGGGCTCTGGGAAAAGAGCGGAGAGAAGTGATCGGCGCGCGCCTGCCTCAGCGGGTGCGCCTCTTCTTCCCGTTGTAGACCGTCGGATCGGTCCCGGCCTGGTACTCCTGGAGGTTCGTCCGGCCGTCGCGGTCGGGGTCGCCGGTCGCGTCGGACGGGTCGTTCGGGTTGAGGCCGTAGGAGATTTCCCAGGCGTTGGGCATCCCGTCTCCGTCCGAGTCGAGCGGGTCCGAAACGGGGGCGGCGGCCGCGAGGACGTACCCCCAGCCGGCGTTCTTCCCGTGGCCCCAGACGTCGGTTCGCCCGGACGACCAGGTTTTTCCGTAGGCCTTGTCGAAGAACGGGAGCATCCAGAGGTCGTCGCCGGTCGCGCTCCACGCGCTGCCGTAGCGGGCGGCGAATCGGTCCTGGAGGCAGCTTGCCGCTCGCAGGATCGCGCTCTCGCCGTACGCCCAGATCGGGAGCCCCTGGCGCTCGAGGACGCGGGCGGCCATCACGAGCCCCTGGAGGGCCTCCCACGGGTATCCGGTGAAGATGGGGGGTTCCTGGAACGACCCTCCGCGGCGGAGGTCGTCGGGGAAAACCCCGTCGATGTCGACGCCGTTCTTGATCGCCCCGGCCGGGTTGATCTGACGGGGGTTGTAGGGGTCGATGTGCCAGGAGAGGTCAGTGCCCCACTTGTAGTCCGGGTTCGTGCCCTCAACGCCGCGGACCCAGTGGTCGCGGATCTCGAGGAGCCGGTTCCGGTCGCCGAGGTAGGAGTAGATCGCGGCGAGGGAGCCGAACGCATGGCTCCCCCAGTTGTTCGGCCGGACTCGAAACATGGCCAGGACGGTCCGGCCGTCGGTGCCGACGAAGACCTCGGCCATGTTGCGGAGGAAGTCCTCGAACGCGGCGGTCCGGTAGCCGACGAGGTCGGCGGCGAGGGCGTAGGCCCCGGTCTGGCGGGCCCAGGGGAGCGTCGATCCGCCCGGGTTCCCCCGGGCGACGATCGTCTCGATCGCGGCGACGACCTTGTCGCGGTAGGGCGAGGACGCCGTCCGGGCCCAGACGATCGCGCTGGCCAGCACCCAGACGTTCGTGTTGTCATCCTGGTTCGACAGGTCGGGCGCGGCCTGGGGTTGGTTCGCCCCGTCGAGGACCGACTGCCAGGCCGGCCCGCTCATCGGAAGCGCCTGGAGTTCTTTCGCCGACGACCAGAGCCCGGGCGTCTGGCCCGCGGCGGGCAGGACAGCGACGAACGACCCGGCCAGACAGCCGACCACGACGAGCAGGGAATGACCCCTCGTGTGCATGCCTACCTCCCCCGAGGAACTGGACCTGAGCTTGATCGCCTCAGCGATCCCCCGGACCGAGGTTGGGATGCTTCGACCGTTCCGTCCAGTCGCCCGGATGAAGAAGACAAGAGGACGGGTCAAGGGCGGCCCTCCGGTTCCGCGAGTGAAAATGCCGATCCATCGAACCCGCGGAGGGAACCTTGTTCCGCGAACACGTGCTTTGGGATCATGCCGTGGGTCGCGGCACGAACCCGATCACTCGTCCCGCAGCACGAACTCGCGGATCACCGAGCCGTCCCGCCCGCCGCCCGCGTAGGTCACGTAGAGGCGGTTCCCGTCCTTGAGAAGGCCCGGCCAGCCTCCGCCCTCGCCGGTCGGCGTGACGTCGATCGTCTCGAGCTCCTCGAAGTTCTCATCGAAGATGCCCAGACGCACGTTCTGCACCACCTCCCCGCTTCCCTTCTCGCCCGGACCGGGAATGCACCCCTCGCTCACCGAGATGTACGCCGCGTAGAACCTCCCGTCCTCGTAGACGGCCCCCGTGCACCAGGAGTTGTCGCGGTCGGTGTCGGAGAGCGGGCCCTTCGCGTCCACGAAGCGGAAGTCGCGATCGTAGCGAAGGACGAAGATCTGCCGGGCCCCGAGCGACTCGCCGCGATCGAACCGGGCGACGTTCCCGACGGGGGAGTGGACCACGAGGGAGTGGTAGTCCCCGGCGAGGACCTGGCTCGCGCCGAGTCCCCAGAACTGATGCGGGATCGCCGCGCCCGGGATCTCGGCCACGAGGTCGCGTTCCTCGAGCGGCGCGAGGTCGAGGTCGAAGACTCGAAGGTGCATCCCGCGCTTGACCTTCGGATCGGGCGGGATGTTCTGCTCGCCCGACCCCGCCGCTTGCCAGGGACCGCCCTCGCGGTACTCGCCGCCGGCGTAGACCTTTCCGTCGAGCACCGCGATGTTCTGGTCGAGGATCATGTCCGTCTGGCCGGCCCCGAAGACGTCGGTCGCGGCGACGAGCGCGAGACCCGCGTCGAACTTGAGGACGCGGCCGGCCCCGCCGCCGTGCATGGCGTAGTGGTAGATGAAGTCGCCCGAGGCCGTGATGGCGTGGTCCACCTCGCGGTCTCCCGCGGGAGTGATCCGCCGGGCGCGCCCGATCTTCTTCCAGCCGGAGTCGAACTCGACGGCGTAGTACGCGTCGCGATCGGAGAAGAAGCCGTAGAAGCGGCCCGCGACCTTGACGAGCCTGGGAAAGCCGCCCTGCCCGATCGAGATTGTCCGGCCGGGCCCCACGAGGCGGGGCTCCTCGTACACGCGGGCCAGGTGCCGCACCGCGCGGGCGGAATCGAAGGCGCGGAAGAACTCGTAGAACGCCGTCCGGTCCATGGCCTTTCCGCCGCTTCCCGGCCCCGGCCCGCGCGCCGGCCCGAGTTCGAGACGGCCGACGACCTCGAGCGTCCGCTGGTCGATCTTCAGGAGGGTCGAACCCTCGAGGACGTAGGCGTGGTCCTCGTCCTTGGCGAACGCGCGGTCCGCCCCGCCCGGTTCGTTCCCCGGCTGCGGGCGCGAGTCGCCGGGGTCCGCCTCCGGCTCCTCGCGGGAATCGCGGGGCCGCTCCTGGTGAGTCCCGACGAGGATCCAGCGCCCGTCCGGTGCGCGCGCGACGCCCGGGTCCGCGCCGAGCTCGCGCGAAGCGCCCTCGTCGAGTTCCCAGTCCTCGCCGTCGCGCGAGGTGGCGGACCAGCCGCCGCGCCCGCCACCGGAGCCGTAGAAACGCAGAGCGCCCTCGACCGCCACCGCGCACCCGAGCCAGGAGCCACGGACCGGCAGGGAGACGTCGGGCCGCCGCTCGAAGGCGAGGCCGTCCTCGGACACCGCGTGATAGGCGCGACCCTCGACGTCCTGGACGGGGGAGTAGAGGTGCCAGGTCTTCCCGAGCCGCGCCGCGGCGCAGTCGATGACCGGCTCCCCCTCGACGGCGAGGCGCACCCCCGGTTCGAAGCGCCATCGAATCGCGTCCTCGGAGATCGCCGAGTAGATCCCGGGGACGGCCTCCCTGGGGTCTTTCGAGGGCCAGCGAGCACCTTTCGTCGCACTCGTGAAGTACAGCCGGAAACGCCCGTCCTGGAGCTCGACCACCGTCGGATCGCAGGGGCGCAGGAGCTCCCGCGGGAACTCATCGATCACGATGGGGCGAGGATCGCTCCACGACTTCGCCGAGTCCTCGGAGAACGAAACCGCCACGCGGTCGAAGGCGTCCTCGCGGTCTTCCGGGAACCACTGGAAGAGGGCCACGAGTCGTCCGCTCCGATCCGCGATGAGGGTCGGAACCCCGACGCCGCGGACGACCTGACGCGCCGACCCGAACTCGATTCCGCCATCCGATTCGAGCAGCCAGAGGTCCCCGTCCCACGGACCGGGCCCCCGGGATCGCTGAGCGGGGGCTGGCGCGGCAAAGGCGAGGAGGATCGCGAAGATCCCGGCGGCGGCGCCGGCGCCCGCGCCGGGCGAGCGCCGCTTTGCCGGGCAGCATCCAGAAGGGGCGCTCGGGGTTCCGGCACGATCGGCAAGGTCTTGAATAGCCATGCCGATCACCGTATCAAGTAGCGTGCCAGGGCGCGAGCCCGCGGTTTGTCGCTCCTTGAGCCCCGGAACTTCCGACTCCCGCAGGTGGCGTCCGACGGAGCCCGGGACGTCCGGAAAGACCCGAATCGCGAGACCGCTCTTCCGGCCGGCCGTCCCCGCGCTATGATCGTCGTCGTTGCCAGAATCCGGAATGTCTGCCCCATCCCAGAGCGGGTCCTGCGAGCGCACCCGCATCGTCCTGGCCACGTCGATGCCCGACAGCGATGTCACGCATGGCCTGGCGATGAGGACGCTGAAGAGCTACCTCGCCCACCGCGGCCCTGCCGACGCCGTCGAGGTGACGCTCAGGACGTTCTCTCTGCGGGCCAGGGAAGACGCGGTCGCGGCGGAGATCATGCAGTCCCGGCCGCACATCGTGGGGTTCTCGAGGTACGTCTGGAACGGGACCCACTTGAACGGCGTGGTCCGGAAGATCAGGGAGTCGGCGCCCTCATGCCCGTTGCTCCTCGCCGGAGGACCCGACGTGGCCCACGATCCGGCGCGATCCGTCGGCCGGAAGGGGTTCGACGTCGTCGTCCTGGGCGAAGGGGAGGAGGCCTTCCGGCGGATCGTCGAGATCGCCCTCGCCGGCTCTTCGCAGTTCGACTCGATCCCCAACATCGTCTACCGGAAGGGCGATAGCGAGATCGTCACGACCCGCCCGGCGCCGGAGGCCTTCGAGGACATCTCATCCCACGACTTCCCTCTGATCCTCGACGCCGACGACCACCGCATGTTCCGCTACGAGACCTCGCGGGGCTGCCACTTCCGGTGTCGCTACTGCAAGTGGGATCGGAGCGGCGCCCGGAAGATCCGGTACTACCCGATCGAGAAGGTCAAGGGCGACCTGGAG
The DNA here is from genome assembly GCA_016209595.1 of Planctomycetota bacterium. Taxonomy (GTDB): domain Bacteria; phylum Planctomycetota; class JACQVV01; order JACQVV01; family JACQVV01; genus JACQVV01. Next base: position 2,087 of record JACQVV010000023.1, on the reverse strand, counting down.
CGGATCTTCGCGCTCCCCCGGCTCGCCGTCCTCGAACTCGTCGATTCCACGTTCTTCCGGCCCCGCGACAAGGCCCGCGGGCTGGAGATCATGGAGACCATCCACCGGCTCAACGCGGGGAGGGAGGCCTCCGGCCTCGCCCCGGTCGGAGTCGTGACGGAACAGAACCACCTGTTCCTCGACGCGGAGACCTGCGCGACGCTCTCCCGGCTCCCGCTACGGAACGGAGGGATCGCTCTCGGACTCCAGACGATCGACGCCGAGGTCAACCAGAAGGTGCTCGGCCGGGGCTTCAACCGGCGGACCTCGCTCCACCGGATCGCGGAGCTCTCGCGCGACCTGGGCAGCAGGCTCGCCATCGACGTCATCTACGGGCTTCCCGGCGAAGGCTACGGGGGCTATCGAAGGTCGCTCGCGTTCGTCCTGACGCTCCGCACCGCGCACATCGGCATGTACCATTTCCTGGTGCTTCCCGGGACCCACATCGCGGATCACGCCGCCCAGTACGGGATCCGGTACGAGACCGTCTCGCCCCACCGGCTCCTCTCGTCCAGCACGTGGTCCCGAGAGGACCTCCTCGAGGCCGCCAAGCTCTCCTTCGCGGTCTACCTCTTCTACTGCGAGGACGTCGTGCCCCAGCTCAACCCCGTCCGACGCGTCATCCTGGACGAGGTGCGAGGGAACTCGCTCCCGGTGTTCGACGACCTCGTGCGCTATCTCCAGGCCGAGCATCGGCCCCTCTTCAGCCGGTGGCTCCGCACGTTCCAGGACTCGATGCTCGACGGGCTGACAGACGCCTATCGGTTCTTCGTCAGGACCGAGAATGGAGCCGTGGCGAGGAGGATCCTGTCGGACGCCGTGGCGATCGCGAAGGCCCATGCGGAGCGATAGCGTGGCAAGACGAATCTGGCTCCGAGACTTCTTCGGTTATCTATGGTGGTTCTACAACCCTTTCGGGAAGCTCTCCGTCGAGGGGATCTACACGCTGGTCCACACGAACTACCTGGGCGAGAAGGGCCACTACCTCAACCTCGGGTACTGGAAGGACGCGGCGACCGTGGACGAGGCCTGCGAGGCGATGGCCGGATTGCTGGCCGAGAAGGCCGAGCTGCAGGCCTCCGACCACGTGGTGGACGTCGGCTTCGGCTTCGCGGACCAGGACCTCTACTGGATGCGGACCCGGAGCCCGGCCCGGATCGTGGGGCTGAACATCACGAGGAGCCAGGTCGAGCTCGCGCGCCAGCGCGTGGCCGGAGAGGGGCTCTCCGACCGGATCGAGCTCCTGGCGGGATCGGCCACGTCGATGCCGCTCCCCTCGGCCGCGTTCGACAAGGTGCTCGGGCTGGAAAGCGCCTTCCACTTCGACACGCGTGAGGACTTCTTCGCGGAGGCGCTCCGGGTGCTCCGCCCGGGAGGCCGCCTGGCGCTGGCCGACGTCGCCCGGCTGCCGCGGCGAGGCGCGTGGCACCGGCGCTTCCTGCACTGGTACTCGTGGAACTTCTACCGCTGGAAGTACTGCGTCCCTCCCGAGAACGACGACGACCGGGACTCCTACGCCCGCAAGCTCGAGGCCGCGGGATTCGTCGACGTGAAGGTCGAGTCGATCCGCGAGCACGTCTTCGCGCCGCTGCACCACGCGCTCGCGGCCAACCCGACCCTTCTCCGGAGGATGCACTTCCTGGCGCGACTCCCCTACAATCTAATATTGAAGTTGGACGGCGAGAGGGTCTACTTCGCGTACGACTACCTGATCGCGACGGCCGTGAAGCCGGCTTGATTCAACAGGCCCGGAGCGACGAGAGGACCCGGTCGAACAGCTCCACGGCCTCGGCCCGGCGCCGCCAGCTCTCGGGGTAAGGGACTCCCCGTCGGCCACGACGTGCGAAGCGGTGACGAGAAGATCCGACCGACGCTCCCGAGAGCCGGGCACGGACGCAGGCGTGGAAGGGCGCGCGCCGGTCGAGGAGCCAAAACGTGAACTCCTCCGGTCCCAGGAGGCGGTTCATCCTGGCCTCAAGGGTCCTCGAGCAGGGAGGAGAGCTCGCGGTCGATGTACTCCTCCATTTCGCGCGCGGTCAGGGCCGCGA
>JACQVV010000276.1 GCA_016209595.1 Planctomycetota bacterium | reverse complement strand
GCCGAGCATCGCGAGCGTCCGGTGGGCTGATCGGGACTAAGGGGCTGTGAGGAAATAACTGCTACATTCGGCCGGCTGCGGCGCCGCCAGGCTGCGTTGGGCCTCCTCAACAACCGACTCCGTTGGGTTGTTTCGTCGGCGCGCCTTGCCTGGCGGCGCCTCGCTCGGCCTCGGTGTTGACGCATTTATTTCCTCACAGCCCCTAACTTCGTCCCAATGGAAGCGGAATGGGCGATGAAAGCACCGCTTGGCGGTTGCGAGAGCCTCGCCGCGAATCTCACGGTGGCCGCTCTCGCGGCCCGGAGCGCGCGGAAGCCAACCGTCGTCATCGACGTCACCGGGAACTGCAACCTTCGCTGCGAGCACTGCTGGAACGTCGGCTACCTGGGAAGCGAGCTCCCGAAGGAGGAGATCCTCGCGCTGATCGGACGGATCCCCGGGCAGGCGCGCGTCCACCTCCTCGGAGGGGATCCCCTCCTCCACCCGGCGCTCCCAGAGATCGTGCGCTTCGCCGCGGATCGTGGCCACTACACGTCGCTTGTCACGAACGGCGTCGCGCTGAGCTGCGCGAGCGTTGAGGGCCTCCTCGACTCCGGGCTCGCGGAGATCGGGATCAGCCTCGACGGCCCCGATGCCCAGACGCACGACGCGATCCGCGGGGCGGGTAGTTTCGACCGCGGGTGGGCCGCCCTCGAGCGGACGTCTCGCGCCATCCAGGCGGGGCACCCCGGAACGATGCTCACGGTCTCGGCGACGGCGATGCAGATGAACCTACCCCATCTGCCGAGACTGGTCGAGCGCCTCGGGACGAGCGGGATCTTCGTCGACATCGTGGTGGTCGCGTTCGGGTACGCCCAGGGGCGCGCGAAGGCGGCGGGCCGTCTCGACGAGGGGTCGAAGGGTCCCGTCGACCCGGCGGCCTGGCTCGGCGTCGCGGAGGAGATCTGCCGGGCGTTCAAGCGCCACCCGCGGCTCCAGCACCTCAACCTGCGCGCCCCGCCGCTCGTCCACGAGTTCCTGACGACCACGACCGGGGTCTATCTCCTCGACAGCGTGACGGGTTGTCCGGCCCTCGACGCCCCCTTCGGCGGGCGGGTGACGTCGGATGGGCGGGTCTATTCCTGCGGGCGCGACTTCCTCATCGAACGGGCCCGGGCGGCGGGCCTCTTCCCGCACGAGGGGCTGCACCACGCGAGCCTCGTCGCCCAAGGGCGGGAGCCGTTCGGCCAGGCAGGCTTCCGCGACGTTCTCGAGAACCACCGCCGGCACCCGCGGGTGGCACTCTGCGAGTCGTGCCGCTGGAAGATCGACTGCCTCCAGTGCCCGATCCTCTCCTGCCTCGGGGAGGAGCGAGGATCCGCGCTCTGCCGGCCGATTCTCGACCGCTACCCCGATCCGGCCACGTGGCGCCGGCGGGCCGCGTCGGAGCCCGCCGGGGAGGCGCCGGCTCCCGAGGGGACGCTCCGTCTTTCGCCCGACGTCTACGACCGGGAGGCGCGGGACGGACGGGTCCTCGTCCTGTCGGTCGACCTCGATCGCGCCGTGGAGTTCACTCCCGGGCTCCATGCGGGCGACGTCGTCCGGTCCGCGCGCGCGGGGCTCGGGCTCGCGGCTGCGCGCGCGGCGTACCAGGAACGCCATCCGACCGAGGCCTGGGGCCACGACGAGGTCGCCGACCGGCTCGTGGCGGAGGGACTGGCTTCGATCGCGTTCCCGGTCGCTTGATCGCGGATCAGACGGCGGCTTTGCCTCGAAGGCGCTCGGCGACGAGGCGCCTCGTAGCTTGGCGGTAGATCTCGCAGAGCGTCGGTTCGGCCCCCTCCTCGCCCGTGACGCCTCGGATCTCGCGGGCGGCAGCGCATCCTCCGGCGCAGAAACCCTCGATCTCGCAACCGCGGCAGGCCGGGATCCGCCCGACGGTATTCTCCAAGACGTATCTCTCGTACCGGCCCTCGCCGGAGAAGATGGGTCCGAGGCCGCCCTCGAGGTCGTCGAGGTGACCGATCCGGACGCGCGAATGCGGGCAAGGCACGATTTCCCCGCGCGGGTCGATCGCGACGGTCTCGCCTCGGGCCGCCAGGCAGAAACCCAGGAACTCCTTGTTCTCGCCCGTGGCGAGCAAGTTCGTCGCGGGTCTCGTCCAGAACCCGATGACGTCGATGCCGGACGCCGTGCCGAGCCGCCACCCTTCGAGGAGGCGTTCGGCCATCCGGGTCGCGTCCACGCCTCGCATGTCGAGGATGTCGGGATCGAAGCGCAGCCACTTCATTCCCCGGCTTCGGGCGAAGTCGATGAGCTCCCGGCCGAAGACGCCGACGGTCTCCCGGGCGATCGTTGCGGAGAGCCCGGTGAGGGGGTGGCCGATCCGCTCGAGGAGGTCGATCTTCCCGACGATCGAGGCAAACGTGCCCTTCCCGCCCGCGGTTCGGCGCACGAGGTCGTTCACGCCCCCGATGCCGTCGAGGCTCATCCCAATCACGACCTTCCGCTCGCCGAGCCAGGCCGCGGTCCGCTCGTCGAGCAGGACTCCGTTCGTGGCGAGGATAAGTTCGAGGCCGACGTCCGGGCGTTCGGCCTGGCGGGCGTAGTCGATCGTCCGGGTCACGACGTCGCGTGCGAGGAGCGGCTCGCCCCCGTCGAAGCAGATCGTGCCGGCGGTCCGGCCGGAGGAGCGGAGGAACTCGAGGAAGAGATCGACGGCCCGCCGGGCGGTCTCGAAGGACATCCGCCGGGGTCTCGTCCCGTCTCTCGCCGGGCAGGCCCGGTCGTGGATGCAGTACGTACACGCGAAGTTGCAGTCGTCCGCGACGATGAGCCGGAGATACGCCACCTTCGAGCCGCCCCTGATCTCGTCGACGTATCTTGCCACCCTCTCGTCGACGCCGGCCTTCTCGTCCCCGACCGAGCGAGCGAGGTGCCCCTTCGCCACGAGCTCGTGGAGCGCCTGGGGCGGGATCTCAGCGGGCCCCTCTCCCCGGAGGGCTCTCGCCGTCTCGCGGGGGACGAGGATCGGACGCCCCCGGAGCGCGTTCCACACGACGGCACCCTCGCCATCCGGATCGTCGTGGGCGACCAGCCGCGCGGAGACGAGATAGGTCTCTCCCTGGGGCGTGACGATGCGCGAGCCCGCGTTCGCGGGCTCCTGGGACCCGGCCATCAGAGTCCCACCCTCGCCGGTCGCGCGGCCGGCGCGGCCGGCGTGAGGACGATCGCACGATCCCGCCAGAGTCCGACGAGCTCGGCCACGAGAGAGCTCCTCGAGGACGCGAGCGGGGCGTGGCGGTCGAGGAGGTCGCCCAGCGTCGCGCCGCCTCCGGTCGCGAGGAGGATCTCGAAGGCGTCCCGAGAGACCTCGATCCGGACCCTGTCGAAGAAGCGCCGCGCCGTGCTCTCGACTCCATACCGGAGCGGCCGCCCCGAGGGATCGAGCGACCCGGCGCGGCGGACGAGCTTCTTGTGAGGAGCCAGGTCGATCCGGAACGACCGGACGGCCGCCCCGAAGTCCAGGCCGGGACGCTTCGCGACCAGCCAGTCCCCGATCACGAGCCCATCCAGTCCGGTGTGGAGGAGGAACGCGAGGGCGTCCTCGACCGAGTCCACGATCGGCTCTCCGGCCCGGTTGAGCGACGTGTTGAGGAGGACGGGGGTCCCGGTCCGCTCTCCGAACGAGCAGATGAGCCCCCAGAGATCGGCGTCGTCCTCCCGCGCGACCGTCTGGAGCCTCGCGGTCCCGTCGACGTGCGTGACGCCCGCGAGTTCGGCCCGGCGGTCGGGGCGGACCCGGACGACCACGTTCATGTGGGCGTAGGAGGTGGCGCTCCCCGGGAGTTCGAAGTAGTCCTTTGCTCGCTCGAGGAGGACCACGGGGGCGAGAGGGCGGAAGCTCTCTCGCCCCTTCACGTCGCGGTTCACTCGGTCCCGGAGGGCGGCGCTCCTCGGATCGGCAAGGACGCTCCGGTTCCCGAGGGCTCGCGGGCCGAATTCGGAACGCCCCTGGACCCGACCGAGCAGCTGGCCCTGGGCGAGGAGCTCCGCGACCCGGTCGAGGTCTCCCTCGAGGCGGGACTCCATCACGAACGGGGCCCAGCGCTCGAGGGTCCGGCCGAGGTCCTCATCCCCCGGGGTCGGGCTTCCCCATGCGATGGAGCCGAGATGCGTCCCCGCCGGCCGTCCCCGGCTCGCCGCCACGACGCTCCACGCCGCCCCGACCGCCGTCCCTGCATCGTGGGCGGCCGGGAAGAAGAGGACCGCGTCGAACCAGCCGGTCCCGAGGATCCTGCCGTTCAGGACGGCGTTCAGGCCGACCCCGCCCGCGACGCACAGGTTCGGGCAGCCCGTCCTCTCGCGGTGGAATCCGAGGACGTGGAGCGCGGCCGTCTCGAGCGTCTCTTGGAGGGCGGCCGCGAAGTCGGCGTGCCAGGGCTCGATCGGCGCCCCCCGGCGACGCGCCCGTTCGAGGACTCCCGTTTCCTCGAGTCGCGCGAGCCGTGTCGGCGCCGCCGCCAGGCGAAGCCCTCCCTCCGGCAGGAGCTCGACCATCGAGGAGATGAGCTCGCGGTAGGCTTCGGGACGGCCGTGGGAGGCGAGCGCCATCACCTTGTACTCCTCGAAGACGCCGAAACCGACGACCTCGATCATCCGCTGGTAAAAGAGCCCGAGCGACGCCTCGACTGGATAGGTCCTGTGGATGTCGAGGCAGCCGCCCTTGCCGAGGGCGACGATCCCGGAAGCGAACCCTCCGGCGCCGTCCTCGCCGACGCCGTCCAGGGCGACGACGAGGCTCTCCGTGAAGGGCGAGGGGTAGAAGGCGCTCCAGGCGTGCGCGACGTGGTGGCTCGCGAAGCGGATCCTCTCCTCGACCTCGAGCCCCGTATGGCGGCGGAAGAGGTCGGCGACGAGCGATCTCCCGGTGGGCGCCGCCGACGCGGGATCGGCAAGGTACGTCCGCCGGGCGAAGTCGTCGGCCCAGACTTCCGAGAAGCTCACGGCCACGGCATCGAGGTCTTCCGGGGCCATGCCGGTCTCCCGGAGACAGAAGTCCACCGCGCGCGCCGGGAAGAAGTTCGAGTGCTTGACCCGGCTCAGGCGCTCCTCCTCGATCGCCGCGAGCACGCGTGAGTCCTCGACGAGCGCCGCGGCGGCGTCATGGGCGTCGAACGAGGGGATCTCGTTGTCCTCGTACTCGGAGGAGAGGCCGCAGGAGACGCCCAGGACGCGCATCGACACGGTGGGCGGGGTTCCGGAGACGGAACCCCGCTCCATCCGTCAGGAGACCAGGACCGCCGAACGGGTCCGGTCGGCGAGGACCTGCTCGGCGAAGGGATTGCCGTCCACGAGGAGCCGGCGGAGCTTCGGAAGCTGGTCGAGGAACGCCGGGCGGCTGTCGATCCGGTTGTCCCTGAGGTCGAGCTTCTCGATCGACACGAGGTTCGCCATCGAAGCCGGCATCTCGCGGAGGCGATTGGCACGGAGGTCGAGCTCGCGAAGGTTTTTCAGACCGCCGAACGACTCCGGGAGTCGCGACAGCCCGTTGTTGACGAGTGCGAGCTTCACGAGCGAGGCCAGCGCCCCGAATCGTTCCGGGAGCTCGTGGAGCCGGTTGTACCGGAAGCCGAGGAGCTTCGCCTGGAGGTCGAGGAGCGACTCGGGCAGGTCGCGGATCCGCTCTTCCCCGCCCAGGGTGCGGTATGGATCGCTCGCGGCGACCGGCTCGCAGGAAGTGCAGAGCGCGTTCGATCCGAGGTTGAGCTCCTCGAGGGACGCGAGGTCGCAGAACGAGTCGGGCAGGAACTCGAGGTAGTTGTTGTCGAGATCGAGGTACTTGAGGGACGCGAGGCGGCCGAAATCCTCCGGGAGGGCCTTCAGGTGGTTCCCGGAGAGCGACAGGGCGCGCAGGCCCGCGAGCCTCACGAACGAACCGGGCAGGGTCGCGATCCGGTTCCTCAGGCAGCAGAGCACCTCGAGCGATCGGAGCTCTCCGAAAGACTCGGGAAGCTTCTCGATCTCGTTGTTCTCGATGTTGAGGTGGACGAGCCCTCCGAACGCTCCGAAGGACTCCGGGAGCGTCTTGAGACCCTTCGACGGCATGCCCAGGGCGACGACGCGGCCGCCCTCGATCGCCGCTCCGAACGTGTCGTAGGCGACGAGAGGCACGATCGGGACCTCCTGTCCGAGGATGGTTGCGAGGTCTGCGATGGCTTGACGCTCTTCGATCGGCAGCTGGTTCAAGATGGCTCTCCTTTGGCCTCGAGGGCCCTTAGAGGTTGCGGAGGAACTCCTCGCTGAAACGCGCGGCGCCCACGCGCGCCGCGCGGATGGCCTCAAGCAGCGACTCCCGGTCCTGGGGCAGCGTTCCGGCAAGGCTCAGGTAGTTCGATGGGTGATTGCTCCGAACGACGATCGGTCGGCGCCGGGGTTCGATCCCCTCGATCATGGTCTCGAGCTCGTCGACGTACTGGTCGTTGTCGACGAGCTCGAAGCGCCCCGCGGCGACGTCCTCCTCGAGCCGAGTCTTCGGGACGACCATGAGGTTGAGGAACCCGACGTAGTGCGGGCTCACTTCGCCGAGGAGGCGGGCCGTGCCCTCGGCGTGTTCCCGCGTGAGCCTCACGCCGCCCAGGCCGAGAATCACCTGGCACGAGAGCGTGATCCCAGCGTCGGCCGCCCGCAGGCACGCCTGCTCGATTTGCCTCACCGTGCCGCCCTTCCGGACGAAGCGGAGGACCGCATCGCTACCCGACTCGATCCCGATGTAGAGGCGCCCGAGGCCCGCGCCCGCGATCTCCGAGAGCTCGGCGTCCGACTTCCGCTGGACGTCGAGGGAATGGGCGTACGAGGAGATGGAACGCAGATTCGGGAAAAGCTCGCGGCATTTCGCCGCGGCGGCGACGAGGGTCGCCGTGTCGGCCGCGATCGCGCTCGCCGACAGGAAGAAGACCTTCCTCGTGGTGTCGCGGTATTTCTCACCCGCCTCCGCGATGTCGGCGAGGACCGAATCCCGGTCGCGGACGTAGGCGTCTCGGACGAGCGAGGAGAGGCAGAACGTGCAGGACCGCCTCGAGCACCCTACCGTCACCTGGATGAGGAGGCTGTCGCGCTCGCTCGGGGGCCGGAAGACCGGGTGCGAATAGAACACAAGCAATCATGCTGCCAGCATCCAGTGCAATTGTCAAGGCCCGGATGGGGCGACGTCACGGTCCCGTCAAAGTCGGCTTGCTCGGACTCGCACTCGTACCCGTAGTCGTTGTCGTGGTCGTACTCGTAGTCGCTGGCGTTGGCGTTGTCGTTGTCGTTGTCGGTCGAGGTGGCTCCCGGTTTCGATCACGAGAACGAGTCCGACACCGACTACGAGTCCGAGTACGATAGGAGATGACCCCCGCAGGTCGCGGTTCAGGGGTTGGACGACTTTGACGTAGCCCTGGGGTCGATATTGGACCGATGGGGCCCATGATCCGTGCGCGCGCGGCGCCTTGACACGCTGGAGCGCCGCACGTACCTTTCGGCGCGGGTCAGTCGGCGGAGGGCGGATTGGCGAGAGAACCGGCGGTCTGGATCGTCTTCCCTCCGTACGTCCACCAGATGAGGCGGCCATATTCGGCCCCGGCGCAGCTTGTCGGCTATCTCCATCGACACGGAGTCGAGTCGGGGTCCCTTGACCTCAATCTGCGTTACGCGCTCTGGCTCTCCCGGCCGGGAGGGCCGCTCGAGCTCTACGAGGCGTCGCTCCTCGGGCCGTACCGGGAGATCCAGTCCCGCGGGGAGGCCGGGCTCGCGCTCGACCGGGGCGAGGTCCGCCTCCTCCGGCACACCCTGGGGATCCTGCCGACGTGCTCGCCCGCGGCGATCGTGGGGGAGCTCAGCGAGTTCCTCGCTCCCGCTTCGCGCGCGGACCTGGAGGCTCGCCCACCGTCCCCGCTCCGGCCGTGGTACGGCGGCTTCGCCCAGGAGCACGGGATCTGCCACGACCCCGACATGGGGAGGCTCGCGGAGTGGGCCGCGTCGGACCACCAGGCCGATCCCTTCGGGGACTATCTCTCGTCGGCCGAGGGCGGGGCCATCGTCGATCGCCTCGCACGCTCGGACGTCGTCGGGTTGTCTCTCGCGTTTGGCCAGCAACTCCACCCGGCGCTCGTCCTGGCCCGCGAGGTGAAACGGCGGAACGGCCGCGCCCTCGTCCTCCTGGGCGGCCAGCAGAGCTCGCTCCTCGACCCGGGATCGCTCGCCACGCTCGTCCGCTCGCCGCACGTCGACGGCGCGGTGAGATTCGACGGCGAAGTGCCGCTCCGGGAGATCGCGGCCGGGCTCGGGCCGGACGAGTCCTGGCGGCTCGCCCCTGGTCTCGTCCAGGCGGACTCCGCAGGGACGGTCCATGTGAATCCCCCGCCCCCACCCATCCCACTCGACGAGCTCGAAGCCCCCGAGTACGACGCGGAGGACCTCGAGCTCCGCCGGCGCCTCGGACCGCTCAACCTCCGGGTGACGGTCGCGATGGGGTGCTACTGGGGGAAGTGCAAGTTCTGCGACTACCCCGTGAGCGGGAACCCGGGGGACCGGCGGCATCGCGTTCGGTCTCCCGCCCGCGTCGTCGAGGACGTGAAGCGTCTCGAGGAGCGGCACCGAGCCTTCGCCTTCGAGCTCACTGCGGACTCGCTCCCGCCGGGATGGGTCCGGGAGTTCTGCGAGCGGGTGATCGCCGAGGGAGTCTCCGCTTCGTTCGCCGGCTACATGCGTCCGGAGGGAGCGGCGGTCCTGACGCCTGGCCTCTTCCGCCTCATGCGGCGGGCCGGGTTCGAGTGGGTCGGCTTCGGTGGGGAGACGACCTCCGACCGCCTCCTCGTGCTCATGAACAAAGGGACGACCCGCCGGGAGATCGCGGAAAGCATCGAGGCCGCGGCGATCGCCGGGATCCGCCCGATGACGAGCTGGATCCCGGACCTCCCTTCGATCACGCGCGAGGAGCTGAGCGGACTCGCCGATTTCCTGCGGGAGGCGCGGGACATCCTCGCCGGGCTCCAGATCGAGCGGCTCGACATCCGGCCGGTCAGCCCGATCCTCGCCCAGGCCGCCGAGTTCGGGCTCCGGCTCGGGGAAATCGTGGAGGGACGCCGCGGCTTCCGCTCGTACCGGTACGTCCGGAGCGAAGGGGTCGCGGGCGAGGAGCTCGAGCGGCTCTGCGATGAGGTCGCCGGCCTCGCGGCCCGGCTCCGCCTCTACCAGGCGACCGTGGAGAACCGCGAAAGGATCGCGGCCCGGGGGTTCTCCTGGGCGGAGTCGTCCGTCGCGTTCTCCGACTCGACGATCGTTTCCTCGAGGTTCTCGCTCCTCTCCGGGGGCGCGAGGACCGACGTCGTCTTCGTAGTCGCCGAGAGCCTCGACGACGTGCTCGAACTCCCCGCCCGCTGCGAGCGGACGATCGATCTCCTGGGGACGAGCCGCGGCGTCCGCGTCCCCTTCGCGACATTCGCCGAGCGCCTGGGAGACGATGTTCGATCGCTCGGGCGCGACGTCCCGAGAGAGCGGATCCGGAGGGCGTCGGCTCGGTTCCTGTCCGACTGCGTCCGGACGGGGTTCGTTTCCCACGTCTTCGGCGGCGCGTGCTTTGAGGACCTCGGCCGGGGCGGCGAGGCCGCCGGCGAGGAGTTCGACGACGCGCCGCTCCTTCCCTTGGGCGTGGTCGATCGCCGGGCGCGCGAGCTCGCGGCAGTGCCATGACCGGTCGATGCGGCTTCCGCGGCGATGTCGTCCTCGTCTTCCCTCCCCTCGAGGAGGACGCCTTCATGGGGATGCCCCCGCTCGGCGCCGTCGTCCTCGCGACCCATCTCGAGTCGCGGGGCTACCGGACGCGGATCGTCGACCTCGCGCTCGTCTGCCGGAGCGGGCTCGCGGGCGGAGTCGTGCCCTCGGCGTCGAACCTCCCGGACCTCTTCGGGCACCATCTCTCGGGCGCCCCGGCGCCGGGGCGCTCGGCGGACCTCGATCTCCTGGTCGCGCGGATCGGTGCGCGGCCGGGAGATCTCGTCGGGTTCTCAGTCTTCTCCCCGCTCCAGTACGCCTCTGCAGTCGCCCTCGCCCGGGAAGTGAAGAGGAGGACGCCCGGCGCGATCGTGGTCTTCGGCGGCGCCCACATCACGACGTGGGGACACCTGTACTACCCAGCCGAGGAGGCGATCGACTTCGCGATCCTGGGGCCGGGCGAGCGACCGATCGAGACGCTCCTTGCCCACCTGGCGGGCGAGCGCGGACTCGACCCGGACGACGTCCTCGATCCCGTCGTCGTCCCGCTCGGGCCGGTCCCCGGCGAGATCACTCCCGACGACCCCCAGACCGTGAGCCGCGCCCGCCTCTTCCTCTCGCGGCTATCGAGGTTCGGGACGGCCATCCTCTCGCGCCGGGACGGGAGGATTCGCGTGACGAACAGCGGCCCGCCCCTCTCGCTCGAGGAGCAGGCATGCCCGCGATTCGACATCCTCGACCTCGAGCCCTACCGGGTCGGGATCGGCGACGACACCGGCGTGATCCTCGCCTACCAGGCCGGCCGCGGGTGCGCGCGCCGGTGCACGTTCTGCATGCATCACCTCCAGGGCCACGTCGAGAGCCGTTCCGCGGACCGGATCCGGGCGGACCTGGTCGAGATCGAACGGACGACCCCAGCGCGGCACCTGTTCTTCGCCGACTCGGCGATCAATGACTCGCTCCGGAGCGTCCTCGCGGCGCTCGAGGGGGACGGCGCCCCCGCATTCGCCTGGGGATCGTTCGCGAGGCTGGCCGGGTTGTCCGTCGAGAACGTGCGCCGCATGAGATCCGCCGGGTGTCGATTCGTCGTCGCCGGCGTCGAGTCGGGGAGCGAGGGCATCCTCGCGCGGATCGGGAAGGCGACCGACCTTTCGGCCGCCCAGCGGACCCTTGCCGCCTGTCGCGAATCGGCGATCGCCGTCGTCGCGACCTTCATCGCGGGCTACCCCGGGGAGACCGAGGCCGACGTCGAGGCGACCGAGCGCTTCCTGGAGCGGGCCGGACGCCATTTCCACGCGGCCGGAGTGAACCGCCTCCGCGTCGATCCCGGGACGGCCCTCCATCTCCAGCCCGGATCGCACGGCATCGCGAAGATCGAGTCGCGACTCACGGCCTACGGCCGGGGGCTCCCGGTCTACCCGTATGAGGCCCTCCCGGTCGCGGGCTGGATCGATCCGCAGGCGTCCCTCGATCGTGTCCGCCGGGCGATCGAGGCCTACGTCGGAAGAAACGCCGCCCTGCCGCCCGCGGCCGGATGCGGGCGGACGTTCGGAGAGTACTTCGCCGCCGGCGAGGCGATCCACTCCCCCTGAACACTTGGGGGCGGCGCCGCAGCCGGCCGATCGTGGTCTCCTATTCTGGGATCCTACGCGCACTCGAAGGAACCGATCCACCGGGACTTGAAGCCCGGCCCACGGCGTCTGGTAGCGGAGCCCGTCCGCGCCGATTTCTCGCGACGATGGCGCCCCCACGGGCGGATCTATAATCCGGGTTCCTGCAAGGTGCTCCGCGATGCTCTCGCCGCCCGACCCCCGAACCCCGTCCCCCAAACGCCGTCCCCCGACCCCCGACCCCCGAACCCCGTTCCCCGAACCCCGGATTCGCCACCGCTACCGGGTCCTCGGGC
>JACQVV010000294.1 GCA_016209595.1 Planctomycetota bacterium | reverse complement strand
TTCCCCTCCCCCTGACAAGGACAAGGCGAGCCCTGTCCTCGCGGCGGCCCTCATCGCCTACACCGTGGTCCTCGCCGTCGCGGCGGCGAGCGAGATCTTCGACCTCGGCTGGTTCGACTGGCTTGTCCGATACCCCTGACACCCCGCACGGGGACGACCCGGACGAGACCGTCCGCGAGAGCGACCTCGACGATCCGACAGAGCTCGATACCCTCGTCGACGAGGAACGGACGGTTGTCGAAGAACGTCCCCAGGAGATAGAGGACACCGGCACGATGCTCTCCACGGCCGCGGCCCGGGCGCGCGAGGAACCGAGGGCGGGTGCCGGGGTTTTGGTGCGCGTGAGCGACCTCGACCCATGGCGGTCCCCGCTCGCCGGGGTGTCCTCGCTCGCGCCGCCGGGGCAGGAGCGCCTTCGCGTCGGCGAATTCCTGCGCGAGGAATCCGGCCGGCACGTACACGCGGCGACGGAACTCGATCTCGATCGCGCGGTCGAGCTCCATCTCCCGGGTACGGGGGCGCCGGCCGCCGCCGTGGAGGCGGCCGCGAGGCTCTACGGCCGGATCGCTGGGGCGGCCGTGCCGGTCCTCTACGAGGTGGGACGGATGCCCGACGGCCGTCCCTACATCCTCCTCTCGCGTCCTCCGGGGAAGCCGCTCGCCGATCTCGTCGCCAAGGTCCAAGCCGGCCCCGCGGGGGCGTCCGCCCGCCGCGAGCTCGTTGCGGCCCTTGCCCGGGTGGCGAGCGCCATGCACCGCGCACACCAGAGCCGGGTGGTGCACCTCGCGCTCGACGGGGACACCGTTCACGTGGGCCGGCACGGCGAGGTTCTCGTGACGGGGTGGGGCTCTCCGGATGCGCTCTCGGCATCGAGGGAGGGCGTCTCCGAGGACATTCTCGCTCTGGGTCGCATGGTCGAGGCCATCGCCTGCCGAAAAGGGCGCCGGCGCGGCTCGCCGGTGGTCCACCCTGGGCTCCCGCCGGAGCTCGGGGCCGTGGTCGTTCGGGCAACGGCGAGAACGGCGTCGCGCCGCTACAGAACGGCCGCGGAACTCGCCCGGGAACTCGATCGGGCGCTCTCCGGAGAGGCGGTCGCGGCGGGCCGTTCGCCCCTCGGCCGGCGGCTTCTACGGTTCACGAGGCGCCATCCCTACCCGGTCCTCGTCTCCTCGCTCGTCCTGGCCGCCGGGCTCGTGCTGGCCGTGATCCTCGGCCTCCGGGCCCGCCGGCAGGCGGATCTCGAGGCCGCGAGCCGTGCCTCCGAGCGCCGGGCGAGGCTCGAGCGCGCCGCGCGCTACCTCCACGAGACGGCCGAGCCTCTCCGGCAGCTCAACGGGGCGCTGGCCAAGGAAGGGGAGGCGTTCGCCGCGGTGCGAGACGAGCACGCCCGGGCCACCCGGCCCGGACTTTGGGGGGGACCCGGGGCCGGCGCCGCGCCTGGAGATTCGGCATCCCAGGATCGGCGCCACGAGGCTGAGCTCGAATCGCGGGCCGCTCTCGGCGCGATCCTCGAGCTGGCGGGGCATTCCCTGGAGATCGTGCGCGAGATGCCCTCCGATCCGGAGAGAGACGAACTCGAGCGGGGAGCCACCGAAGTGGCCGTGCGCTCCCTCCTCGCACGGGTCGAGGCCGACCTGGCGCTCGCCCGGTTCGAGGAGGAGCGGGATCTCTCGGCCCGAACCATCCCGCAGGCGGGAAGGACCGAGGCGCTCCGCGTCGTCCTGGCGGCTGCACTGGACGGGAGCTCCCTCGACCCGGAGGACATGTCTTCCGCGCTCTCCGGAGTCGCCGAGCCCTGGAAGAAGGCGGCCCTCGGTCTTGCCCGGCTGGGCGAGCTGCCGGGCGGGGGCGCCACGTCCGAGCGGGCGCGGATCGTGAGGGCGCTCGCTCTATTCCGTCCGGCGGCGAGGCTCGTGGTGAGAAGCGTCCCGGAGGGACTTTCGGCCTCGATCCGCGCCGTGGACGTCACCGGGGATGCCTTTGTTCTCGGAAAGCCGGACGAGACAGGCAGCGGAGAAGAGGCCGATCTCCCTGTCGGGGAATACCTGCTCGTCCTTTCCGACGGGGCGCACGAGGTCCGGCTGCCCGTCTTGCTTTCCCGGGGCGAGACGTTCGAGTGGAACCCGGAGTGGCCCGGCGAGTTCCCTGCCGGCGACTTCGTCTATGTGCCGGCCGGTGTCTTTCGCGCGGGCGGAGGCGCTCCCAACGCGGGAGCCTATCGCGTCGAACGGGTCGAGAAGGGCGTCTTCATCGCTCAGCGCGAGGTCTCGCTCGGGGAGTACCTGGAGTTCCTGGTTTCCCTGAGGGCCCGGGGAGAGGAGGAGCTCCTCCGCGACTCTCTTCCGTTGAAAGAGCCGGGAGCGTACCTCGTCGATACCGACCTCCGGATCCAGGAACCGGCGTTCCTTCCCGAGTTCCCGGTGACGGGGATCTCCCGCAAGGATGCCGAGCTCTTCGCCCGGTGGCTCACGGCGGCTTCCTCGGGAGCCTGGGAGTACCGCCTGCCGGAGGAGGCCGAGTGGGAGTTCGCCGCGCGCGGCGCGTCCGGGCGCGACTACCCCTGGGGCGATGTCTGGCTTCCCGACCGATCCACGACCGGAGGCTCGAGAGGAGTCGGATTCCTGGGCGTGGGCTCCCTCCCCGAGGGGGCGAGTTTGTTCGGGATCCTCCACGCTTCCGGCAACGCGGGCGAGTGGACGTCTGGCGACTTCACGGGGACTCTGGGCGTGGTCCGCGGAGGATCGGGACGCGAGACGAGCGAACTGGCGCGCACGGCCGCGCGACTGCCCCTCGACTTTCGCGCCAAGGGCATCGCCACGGGCATGAGGCTCGTCTGCACCCGCGGGAAGTAACGCGCTCCTTGTAGGCCGCTTACGGTTCGGGGACACAGACCAGCCGGACGCCGGCGCCATCGTTGCTGATGGGATCGAGTCCGGTGCGCGCGGCGACCATCGTCTCCCGCTCGTCGCTCGTCCACGAACCGCCGCGCGTGAGGACGGATAGGTTCCAGCAGGCGCTTGCCGTCCACTCCCGGGCGTTCCCGGCCAGGTGTCGCGCGCCGAAGACGCTCCGCCCCGCGGGGTGGGAGAGGACGGGGGCGAAGTAGCCCTCTCCCCTGGATTCGAGACAGACCAGGCGCGCCTTCTCGAACCGTTCGCCCCACGGGTAGGCGCGTCCGGACGGTCCGCCGGCCGCGTACTCCCATTCCAGCGTGGTCGGAAGCCGCCAGAAGCGTTTCCGAGGATCCCGCTCCGTGCGCCACCGGGCGTACGCCGCCGCCGCGTAGTAGGAGAGGCCGAAGATCGGATGGTCCCAGTCCACCGTTTCGTCTGTGAGGCCCAGGCTCCCGTCCGCCTGGCGCTCGAAGAGGGGGTCCACGTGGTCGGTGTAGAGGACCCGCGGCATGCAGGTCTCGATCTCGCCCCACGGAGCCGATTCGTACACGCTCCGCATGAACTCGGCGTAGTCCGCGATCGAGACCTCGTGCTCCTGGATGAAAAACCCCTCCGCGACCGCTGCCTGGTGGCGAGGGAGGGCCTCGAGGCCCTCGCCTCCTGCGAAGTACCAGCCGGCGGGGACGTACAAGGTGCCGGGTGGGAAGTCGTCCGGGAATACGGGCTGGATCTCGACGGGGCGAGCGCGCAGGAGGAGGAACGGAATGCGGACCTCCCGCCCGTCCCGCGCGAGGACGAGCAAGTATTCTGCCGTGGGGAGGTCCCCCTCGCAGCCGGAGGCCGGGATCTCCGCGACTGCCGCGAGGCCCGCCATCGGGTCCTCGACAAGGGTGCCGTTCTCGTCCGGGGTCGCGCCAAAGCGGTCCGGCCGCGCGCGGGCCCAGAGCGGTTCGCCCGTCAGGCGGTAGAGAGTCCCGGAGGCGCCGCCGGGCAGGGCGCCGATCGCAACCCGTTCCCTGCCGGCGAGGATTCGTCGCGCCTTCGCTAGATCGCTGTCCCGATCCGCGCCGGAAGCCAGCGCCTCATAGCTCGCGGCGACGAGTCGCAGCCGGTAGAGCAGGGCGGGCGAACCCTGCCGGGTCCCCTCCGCGTCTTCGGCGAGCGCTTCCTGGATCGCGGCGTCGAGGCGGAGGCGGGCGAGCTCGATCAGGTTTCTCGCCGGATCCCGGTCCGCGGGGGTCGAGTCGTCCGTGCCGGACTTCTCTGCGGTCACGAGGAGCCGGTGGAAGGAGCGTTCTCCCTGCACCACCGCGAGCTCCAGTTCGTCGCGCGCCTCCACGAGAGCGCCTCGGCGGGCCGCCGAGGAGTCCGGGAGCGTCGCCTGGCCCTTCTCCCGGGAGGCGACGAACGACTCGTACCGCTCCCAGTCGAACTCGCCCATCACCGCCTGCGTGCGGTGAACGTAGCTCAGGAAGTCCTCCCCGGGCTCCATCGCCGGAAGGACTGGGAGGCTTGCGAAGAGCTCGTCCTCCATCCGGCGGGCCGACGACCATTCCCGAAACGCCCGCTGCCACGCGCCGTGGGCCTCTCGCGCCCGATCCTGGCAGGCCGCGGCGCGGTCCTCGAGGGCCTGGATCTCCTGGATCCGGTCGGCCCTCGCGCCCTCGGCCGCTGCCTCCCGCTCCGCCGCCTCGCGCCGGTCCCTGTGATGGAGGTAGAGTCCCACCGCGAGCGAGAGGACAAGGACGAGTGCCAGCGCGGTCGACACGAGCGCGTGCCGGGCGACCCAGCGGGCGGCCCGGACGGGGAGCGGAGGGAGAAGGACCGAGACGTTTCGTCCCTCGAGCCAGGCCACGAGGTCCTGGCCGGCCGCGAAGGCGGACTCGTAGCGGAGGGCGGGCTCGCGCGCCATCGCCTTCATCGCGACGGCCTCGAGCTCGCGCGGGACCTCGCGCCCGGGCGCGCGGGACGATGGGGACTCCAGGTCCCCCCGGGAGAGCTTCTGGGCGATCTCCTTGAAGGAGCCCTGGTGGGGCGGGGAACCCGCGAGGATCTCGTACAGGATGGCTCCCAGGGCGTAGATGTCGGTCGCCGGGCCGATCGCACCGAGATCCCCCGCGGCCTGTTCCGGCGACATGTAGGCCGGAGTCCCCATCACGGATCCCGCCGCCGTCAGTCGATGGGAAACCGGAGCTGTTTCTTCTTTTTCTTCTTCTTTTTTCTGAAGCCTGAAGCCTGAAGTCTGAAGCCCGGAAGAAGCCTGAAGCCTGACCAGTCCCCAGTCGAGGATGCGGACGTTGCCTGCCGGGCTGAGCATGACGTTTCCCGGCTTGAGGTCGCGGTGGACGAGTCCGCGCTCGTGGGCGTAGGCGACTCCTTGCGCGACATCGGCAAGGGCGCGAACCGCCTCCCGCAGCGGGAGCGCCCCGGAAGACAGGAGGTTAGCCAGCGTCCTTCCCTCGACGGGCTCCATCGTGAAAAAGAGGTTGGACCCGTCCCTGTTGAGCGTGTAGGTCGGGACGAAGGCCGGGTGGTCGAGCGCCCCGGTCGCCCGGGCCTCCCGGACGAACCGTTCGACCTCCTGCTTCCCGGCCGTTCCCTGGATCACCTTGAGGGCGACCGCGCGGCCGAGAAGCCGGTCGCGAGCGAGGAAGACGGCCCCCATCCCGCCACGGCCGAGCTCCTTCTCTATCTCGTAGCGGTCTTTCACGCGCTTTCGACCCTACAGTTCCCCCGCGAAGTCGGCCCGCGCCGCGAGGAGCCCGAAGATCCCGCCGGTGTGGAGGAAGAGGACCCGGTCGGAGGGCGAGAAGCGCCCCGCGCGGATCTCCTGGACGAGGCCGTGGAACGCCTTCCCCGTGTAAACCGGATCGAGGACGAGCCCTTCGGTCCGCGCCGCCTCGACGATCGTCTCGCGGATCTCTTTCGTACTCAGGGCGTAACCGGGTCCGATGTGGCCGTCGAGGATCTCGATCTCGTCCTCGATCCGCCCGATCTCCGGGAGGCCGAACTTGTGCGTCGCCTCCGAGGCGATCCGCCCGATCTTCTCGTAGAAGTAGCCGGCGTCGTCGCAGACGGCGACGCCGAGGAGCTTCGCGCGAAGACCGTGGAGGCGCCGGCCCAGGACGAGCCCCGCGGAGGTCCCGCCGGAGCCCACGGCGTGGACGACGTGGGTGAACGACTCGCTCTCCAGGGCGATCTCCTCGGCGGCGCGGACGTACCCCAGCGCCCCGAGGGCGTTCGAGCCTCCTTCGGGGATGAAATAGCAGCGGGCGCCGTGGTTCCCCAGCTCGCGCGCGAGGCGCATGTAGACGGCGTCGATCTCGCGGTATTCCTCCCGCGTCACCCAGGTGATCCGCGCCCCGGCCATGCGGTCGAGGAAGAGGTTTCCCTCTGGCACAATCGGCGGGGGTGGGGAGGGGGCCGCTGGCGCGGCCCTTGCCTCGCTAGGGCCGTGCCGGAGGTTCGAAGGG
>JACQVV010000285.1 GCA_016209595.1 Planctomycetota bacterium | reverse complement strand
GGGCGGGGGCTTGTCCCCCGCCGCGTCCGGGCCGGGACAAGCCCGGCCCCTACATTCGGATGTCGGTTGCCGGAATTCACCCCAGGTGAGGTTCTCGACCGCTCCTCGATCATTCAAGAATCCGCGATTCTCCGCTGCCGGCTCCGTCGGATGGTCCCGAACAGCCGCTCCGAATGCAACCATGAGGTTGACTGTGTGCGGTGAACGCCGAGAGGAAGCCTCGATCTTCCCCCCCGGCTGGTTCCGGGAGTCGAGGTCTTCCGGGGTCGGGCGAGGACGGCGGCCTTGAAGTCGCAGAGGAGGGCGGGGGAGAGACTCTCCGCGAGCGTCAGCCCTCGACGGTCCGTCCACTCCCGGAACTCCGGGAGAGACTCCTGGTAGGCCCGAACGCTTTCCGTCCTGAGGCGGTTCTCGCTCTCGGCAAGGAACGCGGCGATCCCGTCGCGAACCGCGGTCCTCGTTCGCGGGGGCGCGCCGGATTCGATGGCGGCCTTGCGAGCGGCGAGCGCCGGCGACTTCTGGATTGCCCACGCGTGGCGCGCCTCCACCGTCGAAAGTCCGAGCCTAAGGGACGCAGACGAGCGCGGTCGAGCCGCTCCGGCCGGGCGGCGGTCGGGCGATCCCTTCACTCCCTCTTTCCATCCCGGCCGATTCGGTTAACCTAGCGGCGCCATGAGCGAACCATCCGCCGCCGTTTCGCCAAGTACCCCTCCGGAGTGGCACCTCCTCGCCGGGACCGAGGCACTGCGGGCGCTCGAATCGACCGAGAGGGGCCTGTCGACCGAAGAGGCCCGCCGCCGTCTCGCGATCCACGGGCTGAACCAGATCGAGGAGGGGGAGCGCGAGCCCGCCTGGAAGCTCCTGCTCGGTCAGTTCACGAACTACCTCGTCGTGATCCTGATCGTGGCCGCGGTCCTCTCGTTCGTCCTGGGGCAGCACGTCGAGGGGACGGCGATCCTCGTGATCGTGGTCCTCGCGGCCGTGATGGGGTTCGTCCAGGAGTACAAGGCCGAGCGTGCGATGGAGGAGCTCCGCGAGCTCGCGTCGCCTGTCACGAAGGCTTTCCGCGACGGGCAGATTGTGGATCTCAAGAGCCACGACCTCGTGCCGGGAGACGTGATCCCGATCTCGGCGGGCGACGTGGTTCCCGCGGACGCGCGGCTTCTCGACGCCAAGGACCTGCGCGTCGTCGAGGCGATCCTCACCGGCGAATCGATGCCGGCCGACAAGTCCACGGCCGCCCTGGTCGGTCCGGCGATTCCCGTCGCCGACCGGAAGAATCTCGTCCATTCGGGGACAGCGGTGGTCTACGGCCGCGGCAAGGGGATCGTCGTCGCGACCGGGATGGCAACCGAGTTCGGCAAGATCGCGAAGCTCCTCCAGCAGCAGAAGGCCGACCGGACCCCGCTCCAGAAGGCCCTTGACCGGCTGGGCACGTCGCTGGGCACCGGCTCGCTCGTTCTGGCGGCGCTCGTGGCGCTCCTGGGAATCGTTCGGGGCCACGCCCTCCTCGACATGTTCCTCTGGGGCGTCTCGCTGGCGGTGGCCGTGATCCCGGAGGCGCTCCCCGCCGTCGTCACGGTTTCCCTGGCGCTCGCCGTGAAGCGTCTGGTCAAGCGGCGCTCGCTGATCCGGCGGCTCCCCGCGGTCGAGACGCTGGGCTCGACGACCGTCATTGCGAGCGACAAGACCGGGACCATGACGACGGGCGAGATGACGGTCCGCCGCGTCTGGCTCCCGGCGATGTCGCTCGAAGTCACCGGGGCGGGCTATCGGTTCGAGGGCGATTTTCTAGAGGGTGGCCAGAAGATCGATCCGAGGATCCCTCCCGAGATCGACCGGCTGGTCGAGGCGGCCGTCCTCTGCAACGACGCCGAGCTCGTCCGCGAGGGCGATCGCTTGGAGCTCCACGGGGACCCGACCGAGGGTGCGCTGCTTGCGCTCGCGGGGAAGACGGGAGCCTCGATCGACGGCATCCGGAAAGCGTACCCGCGGGTGGACGAGATCGCGTTCTCCTCCGAGCGGATGCGGATGACCACGGTCCATGAGAAGGAGGCCGGACGGGTCGCCTACTCCAAGGGCGCCCCCGAGGTGCTCCTGGAATGCTGCACTCACGTCCTCGCCGGCGACCGGCGGGAACCCATCTCGCCCGAGGAGAAGCGCCGGATCCTCGAGCAGTCCTATGCGCTCGCGAGCCAGGCCCTCCGCAGCCTCGCCCTCGCCTTCCGCGAGGTCGGACCCGGAGACGCCCCGATCGAGCAATGCGAGCGCGGGATGACCTACATCGGAACGGTCTCGCTCATGGACCCTCCGCGCCCCGAGGTAAGGGACGCGGTCACTCGCTGCCGCGAGGCGGGGATCCGTGTCCTCATGGTCACGGGCGACCACATGGTCACGGCCCGGGCGGTCGCCGCCGAGCTTGGAATCCTCTCCGAAGGCGGGATCACCATCGCCGGTCCGGAGTTCGACCGGATGCCCGACGAGGAGCTCGACCGCTCGATCGACCGGATCCAGGTCTTCGCGCGAGTGACCCCGGCGCACAAGCTGCGGATCGTCGAGGCCTTCAAGCGAAAGGGCCAGATCGTCGCGATGACGGGCGACGGCGTGAACGACGCGCCGGCCTTGAAGCGCGCCGACATCGGGGTCGCGATGGGCGTCTCGGGGACCGGCGTCTCCCGCGAGGCGGCGGCCATGATCCTCACCGACGACAACTTCGCCTCGATCGCCTCCGCGGTGGAAGAGGGCCGCCGCACGTTCGACAACATCCGGAAGTACCTTGTCTTCCTCCTCTCGGGGAACATGGGCGCCATCTTCGCGATGGTGTTCGCCCTCCTCTTCCTGTCCGACCTGCCGCTCCCCCTCACCGCGGTCCAGGTCCTCTTCATCAACATGATCCTCGATGGGCTCCCGGCGATCGCCCTCTCCGTCGAGCGAGCCGAACGTGGCCTCATGCGCCGCCCGCCGCGCGACCCGAAGCGCCCCATGCTCGACAGGGAGGCGATCTTCCTCATCCTGGGCATCGGGCTCGTCGTCGCCGCGCTCACGACCTGGATCTTCGTCGCCACCTTCCGCTCCCACGGGGGGGACGAGGCGGCCGGCCAACGCGCCGTGACTCTCTTCTTCGTCACCTTGATCCTCGCGCGGCTCGTGAACGCCTACAACTTTCGTTCGTTCCGGGAGAGCGTCTTCTCGACGGGCTTCTTCTCCAATACGTGGCTTGTCGCGGGGATCGGCATCGCGCTCGGCCTCACGGCGCTGGTGGTCCAGGTCCCGGCCATGGGGAACGTGTTCCGCGTCGTCCCGCTCTCCTCCCTGGAATGGGGAGTCGCGTTCGCCCTCGCCCTGGTCACGCTCGTGGTCCAGGAGGCGGCGAAGCTGGTGCGCCGCCTGTGGAGGCAGCGAGCGTGAAGGACCTCGCAGCCCGAACAAGGCTCTCCCCCGAAGACCTCCGCCGCCGCTACGACCCCGCCGGCCTACCCGCGCGTTCGACCGCCGAGTGCCCCGTCGCCGACGAGATCATCGGCCAGCCGCGCGCGCTCGCGGCGATCGAGCTCGCCCTCACGGTCCCTTCGGCGGGCTACAACGTCTTCCTCGCCGGTTTCGAGGGAACGGGCCGCCAGTCCACGGTCGACTGCCTCCTGAAGCGCTTCGTCGAGGCGCCGGAGCCCCCCCCCGACCTCTGCTACGTCCACCGGTTCGGCGACCCCGAACGGCCCCGGCTCGTGGTCCTCCCCGCGGGATCTGGCAAGCGATTCCGCGACGAGATTACCGAGTGCGCCCGGTACCTCGGCGAGACGATCCCGAGCCTCTTGGAGAGCGATGAATTCGGCAAGCGGGTCCGCGAGACCGTCTCCGGCTTCGAGGAGACGAACAAGAAGATGTTCCGCGAGTTCGAGGAGAGGCTCCGGCTCCGGGGTCTCGCCCTCCAGGAAGTCCAGGTCGGCTCCCTGGTCCAACCGCGGATCGTCTACGCCCACGGCGACCAGGCGGTCGATCTCGACGACCTCGACGAACTCGCGCGGCAGGGGCTCCTGACGCCCGAGCACGCCCGAGCGCTCGCCGAAGAGGGAAAGGCGCGCGCGGGCGAGCTCCAGGCTCTTCTCAAGTCGGTCCGGAAGGCGCAGAAAGAGCTTCGGCGAACGCTCCGCTCCGCGAGGCACGAGCTCGTCCGACCCGCCCTGGAGGGGGCGATCGAGGACGTCCTGGAGGACTTCCTGGAGCCCGCGATCAAGGAGTACCTGGACGAGGTCCGCGAGTTCGTCCTGGAGAACCTCGATCGCTTCCAGGCGGGCGAGGAGGCCGACCCGGCCCGGGCTCCCTCCGATGGCCGCGCCACGCCGCCGGACCCGACATTCCCCGAGCTCCAGGTGAACGTCCTCGTGGACAACTCCCGGACGGTCGGCCGTCCGGTCGTGACCGAGCACCACCCCTCGGTAGCCAACCTCTGCGGGTCGATCGACTCGATCCTCGATCCCCAGGGCGGCTGGCGGACCGACTTCACGCAGATCCGACCAGGGGCGGTCCTTCGCGCGAGCGGCGGGTTCCTCCTCGTCAACGTTCTCGATCTCCTCCAGGAGCCGGGAGCCTTCAGCGCCCTGAAGCGCGTTCTCCTCCACAGAAAGGTCTCGATCGAATCCTCGGAGGCTTTCCCCTTCCTGCGGCGCTCGACGCTTCGCCCGGACCCGATCGAGGTCAACGTCAAGGTCCTCCTCGCCGGCCCGCACGAGCTCTACGGCACGCTGTACGACCTCGACCCCGGTTTCCGGGAGGTTTTCAAGGTAAAGGCCGACTTCGACTGGGAGATGGAATCGAGCGACGAGAACGTCGCCCGGTTCCTCGGGGTGCTCTCGAAAATCTGCCAGGAGAACGATCTCCTTTCCTTCGACGGAAGCGGGATGGCGGCGACGCTTGAGCACGCCGCCCGCCTCGCCGGCCGGCGGGACCGCCTCTCCACGCGCTTCGGCCGGATTGCGGACCTCGCGCGCGAGTCGGACTTCGCCGCCCGGTCGGCCGGCGCCACGCGCATAGGGGCGAAGCACGTCGAGCGCGCGGTCCTCTCCAAGATCGAACGGTCGGACCTCTTCGAGTCGAAGATCCAGGAAGCGATCGAGAGGGGGAGCGTACTCGTCGATCTCTCCGGCGCGAAGGTCGGGCAGGTGAACGGGCTCGCCGTATACCGGACCGAGGACTACTCCTTCGGAAAACCATCGAGGATCACCGCCCGGACCTCGGTCGGCGCGAAGGGCGTCGTGAACGTCGAGCGGGAGGCGAGGCTCTCCGGACGGACCCACGACAAAGGGGTCCTCATTCTCGCGGGCTACCTCCAGGAGCGCTTCGGGCGCGAGAAACCGATCTCCTGCACCGCCACCCTCTGCTTCGAGCAGTCGTATTCGGGCGTGGACGGCGACAGCGCGTCCTCGACCGAGCTCTACGCCCTCCTCTCCAGCCTCTCCGGCGTCCCGCTCCGGCAGGACCTGGCCGTAACCGGCTCGGTGAACCAGCACGGCGAGGTCCAGGCGATCGGGGGCGCCAACGAGAAGATCGAGGGGTTCTTCGACGTCTGCCACGCGGTCGGGCTCACCGGAGAGCAGGGCGTTCTCATCCCCGCCGCGAACGCCGGCGACCTCTCGCTCCGCCTCGACGTCGTCCGCGCCGTCGAGAAAGGAAAGTTCCATGTCCACGCGATCCGCCACGTCGATGAGGGGATCGAACTCCTCACCGGCCGCCCGGCCTTGGAGATCTACGCGGCGGCCGAGCGGACCCTGTCGGGCTTCGCCGACCGGCTGCGCGACTACTCACGCCCCCCCGGGGAGCCGTAGTCCGCCAGAAGGGCGAGGAAATAGGTTGGGAGGCCAGGGCGGGGACCGGAAGCGCGGCGGATCAGCGATCCGACTCGACCCGGGCTCGCCAGGCCGAAAGCGCCGTTCGAGGAGCGAGGACACTCCCTCCCGCCCGGTCCGCAAACAGGACCCCCCCGAACCCTTCGACGACCGTTCGCGGGGAGACGTGGAGCCCTGGACACACCATGGACTCGGCGACGAGCTCCTCGCTGACCTCCGCCGGGAGCCCTGCCTTGGCAAGGAAAGCCCCGAGGTCCTGAGCGTCTTCGATCCTATCCTCGATGAGGACGTCGGTCCGGTAGGAACGGTGGATGTCCGGTTCGAACCGCTCGAGAAGCGCATCGCCGAGCGCCTCGGCAAGCCAGCCGAACCAGTTTCTCGACCGGAACCCGGCCACCTGGTCGATCAGGCTGAGGATCTCCTCGCGGTCGAGCACGCCGGCGCGGGCAAGCGCGATCTTCGCCTGAATGCGATCGCCCTCGTCGCCACTCTCCGCCGCTCTGGAAAGGGCTGATAGCAGGAGCGGCCTTTCTTCCGTCGAGGTGCTCCGGCTGGCGGCCTCTCCGATCGGGAGGATGGGCCAGCCGCGGCCGTACCGGCCTTTCGAGAGCGCCTCGACCATCTCCCGAGGGAGCGGGATGTCGAGCCGGAGGGCGAGCTGGACCCAGATGTAGTCCTCGATCCCGTCGATGGCCGACTTCTCTCGCCGGCGCACAATCGCCCTCGCCCGATCCCGGGCGCCAAGGTCGGCGAGCGTCCGAGCCACCTCCAGCGGGCTTCGGTCGTACGGATCGTCGGGCTCACCCACCCTTGCGATGAGTTCCACGGCCTCGGTCGCCCCCAGCCGCCGGAGGGCGTCCGCGAGCGCGAGACACGCCTCGCGCTCATCTCTTTCGATGTCGTACTCCTCGTGGCCGGCCCCCGTCCCGCACCAGCCGCCTCCCATGTCCTCCGGGCGATGCTGGGGTACCTCGTCCAGGAAGAATCCGCCCTGCTCCTCCTGGAAGTACCAATCGAAGCTCTCTGTGCCGAGCCATTCCATCTCGACCCAGGGGTCCCACTGCCAACGAGACGAGCGGAGCAGGAGCCTCAGGAGGCGCTCGATCCTCTCCGCGTGCTCCCGGGCTCCCATCTCCGCAAGCGCGGTGGCTGCAAGGACTGCCATCTCGCGGTCGTTCCTTCCGCTCGACCTGTTGCTCAGCCACTTCGAGTTTCGCGGCCCCATGTTCCGGATCCACCCTGCTACACGCCGGGCATGGGTTCGGGACCCCATCTTGCCCAGTGCCTCGAGGGCCTCTCTTTCGTGCCCCATCTCGGCATCGAGGAACCCGGCGATCGAGTCCGAGGACTCGACCGCCCGGAGCTCGCCGAGAGCGCGGAGGGTCGCGCAGTCGGGATCCTCATAGGAATACATGTCGCAGCCATCGGCTTCCCCGGAACGAGATCGTTCCATGATTTCCGTCAGGACTCGTCCGATGCGAAGGGCCGAGGATGGGTCGCGGGAACCTCCGAGGAGCGAGATCGCACGGGCCCGTGCTCCCCGATCGGCGTGCGAGAGGAGCGGCCATGCCAGCTCCACGTTCCAGGAGCCCTCGATCGAGGAGAGCGCCAGACAGGCACCCTGCACGACCGAGGGATCGGCGTCCCCCAAGAGGACCGCGATCCGCTCGGCGTCGTCGTCCGCACCACAAGTCGACAGCGCCTCGATCGCCGCGAGCCGGACTTCGGGCGCCTGGTCCCAAAGCGCGGGTCTCACCTCTTCCGCGAGCCAGGGCGTCCCGACGGAGCGGAGCTCCCGGATGGCGTGAGCACGGACCCCAGGGTAGGGGTGCCTGAGGAGAGGCGTGATCGCCGGGCGCGAACCCTCAGGGTCTGCTTCTGCCAGCGCCTTCGCGGCCGGGATCGAGCCGGCTCCGCGCTCGGCGTCGATGAGCGGGAGAAGAAGAGAAGCCTCCCACTTCGAACCATAGCGACCCAGGGCCTCGATGGCGAGATCCCGCACCTCGGGGGAGAGATCGAATCGGAGAGGAGCGATGCAGCCGAGGTGCTTCCTCGGATCCAGCCGCAGCACGAGCCTCAGCGCGTCCAGCCGCGTCTTGGCGCTGG
This sequence comes from Planctomycetota bacterium, assembly GCA_016209595.1. Lineage (GTDB taxonomy): Bacteria > Planctomycetota > JACQVV01 > JACQVV01 > JACQVV01 > JACQVV01. The sequence continues at coordinate 8,883 of JACQVV010000285.1, read as the reverse complement.
AATCTCCCAGCAGTACGAGAGCGAGCACTTCCGTACGCTCGGGGTCGATCCGCACGAAGGCATCGAACGCGGCGAAGCGGACGGACTCCTCCGGGTCCTTCAGCGCCTCGGCGATCTCGTCGAGCCGATCCTCTCCCCCGATGCGAGAGTAGGCGAGGAGGGCCGCTCCGCGTGCGCGGTTGGAACGGTCGCGGATGAGCGGAACGAGCCGGGGCGCCAGATCCCGGGCATCGAGATCCGCGAGCGCGGCGGCCGCCGCCCCCCGGACCGGGTCGTCCTCGTCGCCCAGGCATTCCGCGATCCGCGAGGCGTACTCGGTCGCCCGGAAGTCCACCAGGACGCCGATCGCGGCCATCTGGACGTAGGAATCGGGGTCCCCGAGCAGCGAGGCGATTCTCCCCGCGTGCTCGCGCGATCCCATCGCCTGGAGCGCGTGAATCGCGTAGTTCCGGACGACGTGTTCGGGATCGGTGAGCTTGCCCGCCACGAGATCCGAGAACTCGTGAGCCTGGAGTCTACCCAGGGCCTCGATCGCGAGCGCGCGCACGCCCCAGTCGGCGTGATCGACAAGAGTAGCCAGCCTCGGGACGGCCTCTGGTGCGCCGAGACTCGCAAGGGACTCCACGGCCCATTTCGCCACGTTCGAGTTCGATTCCTCGATCAGGGCCAGGTTCTCCTCGACCGAGACCCCGCCTCGATTCTCCGGTCCGAGGTAGGGGTGGAACCAGCGATCCCCCGGCACGAGCCTCCTGGGATCCTCGTGCGTCCTCGCGAGGACGCGAAGGGCTGGCGGGTAGAGTTCCCGGGCGTCGACGTGGAGCACGGCCCGCGCCGCGACCTCTTTCTCCGCCTCGTCACCGTCCCGGAGGATCGCCGCCAACGCCCGCGTCCCGCCCAGCCGCGCGAGCGCGACGGTTGCCGCAGAGCGGACGGCCCGATCGGGGTCGGCGAGAAGATTCTCGACTTCGCTCGCCTGGTCCCGCGCGTCGAGGGCCGAGAGCACCAGGGCCGCGACGAACCGGACCTCGGGTTCGGAATCGGCGAGGTGCTTCGCGACGTCTCCAGCGTGTTCGAAAAGGTCGAGCTGACCGATCGCGGCGAGCGCGGCGCGGCGGACGTTCGGATCCGGATCGGAGAGGAGGGCTACGAGCCTTTGCGCGGCTTTGGTGGGGTTCGACTTGCCGAGCCACCCCGCCGCGACCACGCGGTCCCCGGGATTCTGCGACCGCACGAGCGGAAGGAGCGCGGCCGTCCCGCTCTGGGCGAGGCACTCCGCGATCCGTTTCAGGTGCCACGGCCGCTCGTATCGGTCCGATTCCTCGGCGCAGGCGGCGTCGAGATCCTCGAGAATCGAGTCCGGGACCAGCCGGGCGAGCTCCAGGAGCGCCGCGAGACGCAGGTCGTCGTCCCAGTTTCCAAGCAGTCCCCGCAGGTCCGGCACGGCTTCGGGGCCGAGGAGCCGCGCCAGGGCCCGCACGGCCTCTCTCCGGAGGTCGTATCTCCCGATCGCCAGAACGTGCCGTATCTCATTGGCGTGTTCCTTTCCCCCCAACTGGACCACCGCATCGAGGGCCTCCTGCTGCACGCTCGAATCGGAGTCCTGGAGCCGTTCGGCGATCCGGGGCAGGCACTCGTTCGCCTCCAGTCTCTCGAGAGCCGAGACGGCATCCCGGCGAACCCCCGGATCGGGATCCTCGATGAGCTCGGCGATCGATGCGGCCGATTCTCGTCGATCGGCCCGGACGAGGGTCTCGATCGCGGATCGCCGAACCCGTGGGACGGGATCCCGCAGGCAGGCCACGATCTCGGCGGCGTGTTCGCGTATCTCCTGGGGGGCAAGGGACCGGAGGAAGATCGACCGCGCTTCTGTGCCGGGGCTGGCGAGGAGCGCGAAGGAATCCGGATTTGAGAAGGAGCCGGGCATCCGGCCGAGGATTTCGCCGCACATCTTCCGCGTCTCGGGATCGTCGGAATCGAGGTCCCGGGCGAACAGAGGGGCGTAGGGAACGGGCGGGGAAGGCCAGAAAGGATAGGAAAGATCCCGAGTCGGAAGATCCCATCCCTCGGCCATGGCAAGACGCACGAGCGGAACGAGGTCCGCGGAGCGAACTCTGCCCGCGAGCCACCAGTGGGCGGCATCCACCAGAGCCCGCGATCGCGCTTCCGGAGTCCCGGCGAGGAGATTCCGATCGAGTCCCCACGAGACAAGCCCCGGCCCGATCGCACGACGTATGCGAAGCAGACGGAGAGTCTTCTCGGCGCGCTCCCGGACTTCGAGTTCCGGATGTTCTCGAGCGACCGAGTCGAGCTTCTCGAGGTCGGTGGGGCGCCACTCCTGCCACCGATCGAGGATCTCCCGAGAAGCCCTCTCCCGCTCTTCCCATGCTCCGGACTCCCAGCGCTCGATCCAGGCCCCGATCTCCTCCTGGGCCCGCAGCGGAACGACGGAGGAGATCGCCAGAACGAGAGCTAGGCCGATCCAATGCATGGTGGAGGAACGGGTTCCCCGGCAGGCTGGCTGGAGCGCGATCCACGATAGCACACGGCCGGCTTCCCGGTAATATCGAACGATAAGGCGATCGATTGGTTCGTCCCGTGTTGAAACTATCCGCCCCGCTGCAGCCCCGGTCGTCGGGTCTCGCCCATAGTCGACCGATGCTCGCCGCGGGGGTGAACGGGACGATCAGGTGGAGGCCCTTGGAGGCTTCCACGTCGTCCCCCAGGGCCGTGAGGAGGCCCTCCGGAGCGTCGGAGAGGAGCGCGAGCCCATGCGGCAGCGACCGGCGCTCTTGCGTGGGACCCTTCGGCACTACCGGAGCGCGCGGTCCTCTCGAAGATCGAACGATCGGACCTCTTCGCGTTCAAGATCCAGGAAGCGATCGAGAGGGGGAGCATCCTCGTCGACCTATCCGGTGCGAGGGTCGGCCAGGTGAACGGCCTCGCCGTCTACCGGACCGAGGACTACTCCTTCGGAAAACCCTCGAGGATCACCGCCCGGACCTCGGTCGGCGCGAAGGGCGTCGTGAACGTCGAGCGGGAGGCCCGGCTCTCCAGACGGACGCACGAAAAGGGGGTCCTCATCCTCGCCGGCTACATCCAGGGGCGGTTCGGACGCGAGAAGCCGATCTCCTGCACCGCCACCCTCTGCTTCGAGCAGTCCTACTCCGGGGTGGACGGCGACAGCGCCTCCTCGACCGAGCTCTACGCCCTCCTATCCAACCTCTCCGGCGTCCCGCTCCGCATTCGTGTGGCGTCGGCACGGTTGACGCTTCGGCTTCTTCGTCTTCATCTCGTGCTGCTGTTCGCCGCTCAGCGCGCCAGGTGTCAGCCAATTCCTGGCCGCTCAGCGGTGGAGAGAGTGAGACAATGACAATGGCCTTTGCTTCGCAAAGGCAGTAGCCGGCGGTCCTAAGGGGGAGGGGGCTGTTCCCTTCCCCCCGAACGATTACCATAGAATGCAGCAGGCGTCGTGAGGGGTTCCCTTGGGTTTCCGGTTGGCGGTTCTATTGCCGTTTGGCTGCATCTTCTTCCCTGTGGCCCTGGCCCAGGAGGAGAAGCGTCAAGAGTTGGAGAAGATCCTCTCGGATCTGGGCGCACCATCGTGGGCCGAAAGGGAGGCCGCCGCGAGGGATCTCGTCGGGGGTTGGCACGGGTGGACGGACGCGGATCTCTCCCGGATCGAGGCGCTCGGCTCGGGAGGCGACATCGAAGTCTCCGAGAGGGCAAGCAAGGCTCTGCGCGTCATTCGGCTCCGCCGATCCCTCGGGGAGCGCCTCGTGGCCCGGCGTGTCGATAGAGTCCTCCTCGAGGAGGACGAGAATGCGCGAGAGAGGACCCTCCGCGACTCTCTCGACGCGTGCCGCGCGGGCAGCCTCGACGAGACAGACCTCGAACGGCTGGCCGACACCGTTGGCCTTCTTCCGTGGGAAACGAGGGCGTTTGAGGTCGCCGAGTGGATCGACGAGGAGCAAATCCGACCGTACGCGCCGCTCCTTGTGCGCTGGCTAGACGATCCTCGCGCCGAGCTCCGCGAAAAGTCGCTCTATGGCCTCCATGCCCTCGGTGCCACGGAACACGCCGACCGGGTCGCCGGATGTCTCGTCGATCCGGACGAGGGTGTACGCCGGACCGCGGTCTGGTGGCTCGGATCGATGCGTGCGACCGGCACGGTCCCTCGCATCGTGGCGCTCCTCGGGCATGAGAACGCCGGGGTCCGAGAGACGGCAATCGAGGCTCTCGCCTCCCTCCATGCGAGGGGGGAGGCCAACGCCGTCGCCCCTCTCCTCGAAGATCCCACGCCATCGATTCGGCTGGCGGCGATCCAGGCCCTGAGTCGGTTCGAGGCCCGCTCATGGGTTCCCGCGATTGCCGCGAGGGCCTTGGATTCCGAGGCATCCGTTCGGCAGGCCGCCCTGTGGGCGCTGGAGTCCATGCAGGCGGTCGAGCAGGCCGGAGTTTTCGCGGCGCGCCTGGAGGACCCGGAACCCTCTCTCCGCAAGACCGCCCTCGAGACGTTGATGCGATGGCGTTCCCGGGAACACGTTGCCGCGATGGCCGCGAGGCTCCGCGATTCCGAGTCCGAGATACGCCATCTCGCGCTCGAGGCCCTCGTGTACCTGCGCGCCAACGAGCGCGCAGAGGAGGTCGCCGCGCTCCTCGAAGATCCCGACCCGGGAATACGAGCCGCCTCGATCCGCTGCCTGCGAGGCCTCGGTGCGAAAGACCAGGTTCCCCGGATCGCGAGGCTCTTGAACGATGGGGAACTGGGCCCGGCGTGGGCCGCACTCGATGCGCTCGCAGGATTGGGTGCCCAGGAACGCGCGGGCGAGATCGGAGCGCTCCTCCGCCACCCGGACGCGGCTCGCCGGAAGGCCGCGCTCCGCGCGCTGGGCGAGCTCCATGCGACCGAGCTCGCCCCCCAGATTGCAAGTCTTCTCGCCGATCCCGTCGAAAGCGTACGGGAAGAAACCCTCAGCACGCTGCGGGGGCTGGAGGATCCCCGTGCCCTCCCGTCGATCACGCCCCTTTTGGCGTCTTCAGACCCGGCGGTGCGGAGCGCGGCGGTTCGGGGGATCGCCAATATCGACGCGATCGATGCCGCGCCCGTGGTTCTTCCCCTCCTCGGCGACACGGATCCAAACGTGCGCTGGCACGTCCTGGGCGCGCTGGAGAGACTGGTCGACGGCGAGGCCCGCGCCAACGCCGCCGCCGTCCTCGACGATCCCGCGGCCGCCGAGCGTTGGCCCGTCCGGGAGGCTCTACGGGACGGTTCCCGAACGATCCTCGATCTCCAGGCGGACCCGAGCCCGGGAGTGCGCGAGCGAGCGATTCACCTCGTGGGGAAGTTGCAGGACCGGCGGCATGCGACCCAAATCGCCCGACTCCTCGCCGATCCCGACGAGCGAATCCGCGAGGCGGCGGCAAGTGCCCTGGAGGCGATGGACGCCACGGAGTTCTTCCCCCTTCTCGTTCCTTTCCTCGCGGGCGGTACGTACTCGAACCGGGACCATGTGATCCAGGTCCTCTCGCAGCACGGTTCGCCGGAGGTCGTGGCCGAACTCGTGCGGTGCCTGGAGCACGCGGAGCCGGTCGCCCGTCGGGGCGCCATCAGGGTCCTGGTGGAGCTGCGAGCGGTGTCAGAGGTACCTCGAATCGCCCGATTGACCACGGATCCCGACCGATACGTGCGCGAGAAGGCCGCGGAGGCCCTCGGAAACCTCCGGGCGCGCGAGGAAGTCGAGAGGCTGGCGGCGCTCCTGGACGACCAGGAGGAATCGGTCGCGGAGGCGGCGGTCGAGTCTCTCCGGAGGATCGCCGGAAGGAAGGATACCCCGGCCCGACGCGCGATCCTGGAACGCCTCCCTCCCGCCACTCGGGAAGCGGTCTCGAGGCCGTCGCCAGATCCGGACGAAGAGTCGACGCAGGACGAGGCTCCGGCCGAAGAGGAGACTCCGCGGCCCGCAGCCAGCCAGTTCCTCCCATCCCTGGAATCCCCGGACGCGGCGGTCCGGGCAAAGACAGCGCTGGCGATCGCGGAGTCCGGAGCATGGGACGCGGGCGAGCGCGTCCTCGCCCTCCTCGACGACCGGGATCCACTCGTCCGGGAGGCGGCCCTCCGGGCTGTCGCCGCGATGGGACTGCGCGAGGCCATTCCCTCGATCGCCGCCCGGTTCGACGAATGGAGTTCGTCGGAGATCGACGCCCTCGGGGAGCTCGAAGCGACCGAAGCCGCCGACCTCCTGGTCCGTATCCTGGCGGAGGGCGGGGAATTGTGGGACGACGAAGAGGCGAGATCGGCCATCCGGACTCTCGCTCTCCTTGACGCCGAGGAGCACGCGGATGCGATCTCCACGGTCGCGAAAGGGAGAAGATCGACCATCTGGAGTGGATGGGCGCCGCACGACGCCCTCGATGCGCTCGCTCGACTCGGGGCGAACGAGGCGCTCTGCGAGGTCTTCGGCGGTCGCATCTCGTACGGCGTTCTGGATCACTTCCGGAACGGTCGGAGCGAGCTGCGCTGGGCGGCCAAGGGGCGCGGAGAGAGCCTCGCGCGCCTGCTTTCCTCCCCGGATCACCAGATCGTCGCCCTCGCGATCGACGCTATCGCGGCCATCGACGCCCGCGAGTACGCGCCGCAAGTTGCCGGACTCCTCACGCACACCTCGCGCCAAGTCCGGAATGGCGCCATCCAGGCCCTCGGGGAACTCGGGGCCAGTGAAGCCGCGCCAGCTCTCGCGCGAATCCTCGCCTCCCAGGAGGAAGAGATCTGGACGAGGCACGCCGCAGCGATAGCCCTGGGCACCCTCCGAGCGGCGGAGTTCGCGCCTGATCTCGCGCGCGGTCTCGACCATCCGGACGACCGTGTTGCCGGCGGCTGCGCGGCCGGTCTCGGCGCCCTGGGCGCCCGGCAGACGATTCCACGCCTCGTGGCGCTCCTCGACCATCCGGGCGAGTATGTCCGGCGCTCGGCTGCCGAGGCTCTCGGCTCCCTCCAGTCAACCGAGTCTGCCGCCTCGCTGGCCGCTCTGCTTGCCGATCCTTCGGAGATCTTCTCGGTTCGCCAGGCTGCGGCCCAGGCCCTGGGTCGCATCGGCGCTGTCGAGGAGTCCGGTGCGCTCGTGGCGGCCTTCCGGGAGCCGCGGTACTGGTTTCGTCATCTGGCCATCGAGGCCCTGGGCTGCATGGGTGCGGTCGAACGAGCGGGAGAGCTCGCGTCGCTCCTCGGTCACTCCGATCCCAAGGTGCGCGTCGCCGCTGCCGATGCTCTTGGACAGCTGGGAGGGGACGAGGCTGCCGCCGCGCTCGCCGCAAGACTCGCGGACCCGGACGGTCGTCTGCGACAGGCCGCCATCGAGGGGCTGGCGGGAATCGGGACCATCGGGCCAGTCGAGTCCGCCCTCGCGGACCGCTACGCGCCGGCGCGAGCAGCAGCCGCGCGGGCCGTGGGCCTCGCCGGCACGGCTGATTCCTTTGAGCGCGTCCTCTCTCTTCTCGACGATCCAGTTCCATCGGTACGGATCGAGGCGACGCTTGCCTATGGCCGGCTGGCCTCTCGTTCCGGGAACGACGATGACGCCGTACAGGCCCCGATGGCGCTGGAGCGGCTCGAGCGCGATCCGGATCGCCGGGTCGCGCAGGCGGCGTCCATCGCCCTCGTCCGGATGGGGCGCAAGGACGAGGAGTTCGAGAAGGCCCTGGTCGTTCGAGTCGGTTCCTTCGGCGGCCGAGAGGAGCGGGAGCGATGGAGGCGGGAGCTAGCTGACGCGCTACTCCAGAGCCATGAGGCCGGAGCCTGGGCGAAGCTGGAGGCGCCGGCCTCGCTCGATCGGCCGGTTCGTACGCTGGAGGATCTGGCGGCGCTCTTCAGCGCTGCAGGGCTTCCTCTCGATCCCGGCCGTTGCCGGTGGCGGGGGCGAGTTCCAGCTAGCAGGACCGTCTGTCTGCGGCGGCTCCTTGACCACGTCGTGACGCATGCGGAACGTAAGGTCTTTCCGTACCCGGCTGGTGACCGACTTCGCCTGGGAACCGTCGAGGATTTCCTTGCGAGATGAGCCCGGTAGGCAGTCCCTATTCGGTCGTGGCGGTACAATGCGCGCGCAGGCGCTCTTCCGGGAAGGGACCGCGATGAGAGAGGCACGGGCGGGAGGTAGAGTCGTGCTCGCGCTCCTCGCCCTGCTGGGCGGGTCCGCGGCGGCGCAAGAGGACGAGGGGCGGCGGGCTCTCGAGGAGGCTCAGCGGCTCGCCGCGTCCGGCCGGAAGGACCGCGCGATCGAGATCGCCCTCACGCTGATCCGCGAGCGTCCCGACGATCCATGGCGCCCCTCCGCCCATTTTTTCCTCGCGCTCCTCTATCACGAGCGCCGGCAGTTCCGGACCCAGCTCGCCCACGCCGAGGAGGCGCTCGCGCGAGCGCCCGAGGCCCCATGGCGGGACGGCGCCGAGCTCGCCCGAGCGACCGCGCTCGCCGGAGTCGGACGTGCGCTGGAGGCGCGGCCGATCGTGGAGCGCCTGATGAACGGCGCGCCGCACGAATCGGTCCGCGAGGAGGCGGCGAGCCGCTGGAAGACCTTCTCGCTTTTCGGTGAGCCCGCTCCCGCTCTTTCGGTCGAGCGCTGGCTCCGGGGACCGGTGAGGGACCTCGCGAGCCTCAAGGGAAGGGTCGTCCTGGTCCTGTTCTTCGAGGGGTGCGCCGGGTGCTCGGCGGCCTACCCCGAGGTCCTGGAGATCCAGGGACGGCACTCGGCGAAGGACATCCACACGATCGGTATCGCGGTGGGCGGCGGGGAGGCATGGCTCGCCGGGCAGGAGAAGCGCCTCCACTCGATCGCCGCCGACCGCTCGGGCAAGGAGACCTGGGACCGCTACCAGGGAGCGGGCTCGCCC
>JACQVV010000283.1 GCA_016209595.1 Planctomycetota bacterium | reverse complement strand
GACCTGGGTCCCCCGATGACGGATCGCAGTGATCCGGGCGTAGGGGCGGCGAGCTTGCGGTTCTCCGCCGAAGCAGAGGAGCCCACCCAGGGTCGGATGGTCCGCGTCGAACATCACCTTCACGTTGATGAGGGTCCGGATCAGTTCCTCCTGCGAGAGATGCTGGAACTCCGGACGAACCCGGAGGAGGTAGCCCGGGTCGATGTCCTCCGGGCCCGCGTCCTCGGCCGCCATCTCATCGGGGTGGAGGGCCAGCGCCGATTGGTAGATCTCCAGGAGCTCCTGGCGGGTGGCGATGCGTCTTCCAGCCGCGCCCCGGACGTAGTAGACGCCCTTCGTGGTCCGGTAGGGGCGCTGGGGACCTCGTGGCACTCGAAGGGCCAGGACGACGGAGTTCTCCAGGAGATGCTTCTGGATCGTGACACAGACGAGAGGCGGTTCGATGTTCTGGCGGCAGATGTTGTCGAGGCGCAGCATCGCTTGATCCGGATCCGAGACTCCGGGGACGGACCGATCGTTTGCGACGCCCAGGAGGAGGTCTCCACCGGCCGAGTTCGCAAAAGAGACGATCGCCGCGGCGAGGTCGTCCGGGTGGGAGCGCTCGTCCTTGAACTCGGTGCGGCCGTCCTCGCCAAGGCGGATCCGTTCTCTCAGTTCCTCCGGCGACAAATCGCTGCCCTCCTGGCTCTTGCCTTTGCGTCCGTTCCCATTCTGCCGCATCGGCTCCCGGCATGGCAACGTACGTGGGCCGGCGCGGGTCATCGTGTCCCAAGCATCGCCGAACCGGGAAGCGGACAGTTGGGGCCGCCGGAAGGGGAGGCGCAGCGCGATTCCGTAGATCGTGGCGACGAAGAAGCCCCCCTCTCGCGGAGGAGGCGAGAGGGGGGCCGGCGAGATGAGACGGTGGTCCTACGCCGACACCGCGGTCTCCTCCGTTGGCGGCTCGCCGCTCCCTTCCCCGCCCGAGGGCGTCGCGCGGCGCGGCCGGGACTCGGGGAAGACCGCGTTCTGCATCTCGCGGTCGCCGGGGAAGGCCGCGCGGATGCGACCACGGACCTCGTCGACCGAGCGGTAGTGCTCCTCGCGGAGCGCGAGCTCGGTCTGGAACGCCGCGTCGTAGTCGTCCGCCGCCTGTTCGTAGGCGGCGACGCCCGATGCGAGAGCATTCACCGCGCCCTCGATCCTCGCGAGCCACTCCTCACGAAAGGGCACGACGCCCGGATGCGTGCTGTTCTTCATCCGGGTGACGAGCTCCTCTGCCGGCTGGAGCTGATTCCGCCCCGATGGGTGAACCACGGCCGTGAGCCCCTCCGGGAAGAGGATGTTGTAGATGGGGCCCTGACGCCCCCCGTCCGCGCTCTCCGCGGCTGTGGCAAGCGACCGGCCCGTCCGGTGGACGAGGACCTCCGCGACCCGAAGCGCCGCCATGGCCTTCTTCAGGAGCTTCTTCTTGGCGCGCGTGACCATCGAGGCATCCTCGAGCCGGTCGTTGAGCCTCTCGAACCAGTCGGCGATCTTGGCGGTCACGTCGAATGCGCGGAGAAGGGCGATGAGCAGCCATCCGAATTCGACCCGTACGACGGAACTGGCATTCTTCGCATACATCTTCATGGGAATCATCTCCTTGGTCTCCGGTCAAAGGCTCCGGGGGCTCTTCGCTTTTCCCGGACACGCTCCGGTGGCACGAGAGACTCGGGTGGCCGTGACCTTCGACTCGATTGAAGGAATGTGGACGCACCCCCTAAACGCAATCGTCGTGCCGTGCAGGCTACGCGTGTCCGCCTCCGTTGCATCCCCTGTGAACACCGAGTCTTATCTTCCCTCGCTGCTCAGCGCGGCTGATGGCACGCCGTGCCCAAGCGTGCGGCTGGCGCACGAAACAGCGTGCAGAATCGCACGTTGGAGGAGGCCGTCGTCCTCCGCGGTCTCCAGTACGCACAGACCGCACACCGCAAGATCGCGCGCTTTGCCTCGAGATCCCGGCCCAGAGCCTCTCCAGGGCTCGCGGGGGACGGTTGCCTGCCGCTAGCGGCATCGCCAGCGCTCCTGATCCAGCAGCATCGCTTCGGTAGCGGCGCCTCCAGTGGAACGCGGCGCCGGCGGCTCGCGACTGGCACTTTTTCCGCCGTCGCATTGCCGGCGCCACGAGGCGCTGGAAGCGCTCGCAGGTGGAGGGAATCCGCCGCAACGCGATGCTGGCGGCGTTCGCAAGCGCCTCACAGCGCGCGCCTCGAACCAGTAGACCCACCGCCAGCAGCGCGCAAGAAAAGCAGAGCGCATGTAGCGGCGCTCGCGCCACCATTTCACGGCTCCCCGCCGGCCCTGGACATGTCGCTTGAGGAGGTCCACCGTCGGAGGCCGAGGAGAGACGCCGGGCGGCCCTCCTCGTCACTTGTGACCGGCTGCCCCGGGTGTGGTTCGTCTCGTGAGCATCGCCGGGACCACTACGCGGACTTCTTCCTGGTCGGGGCGACGAAGGTCCGCAGGGTCGCCATGGTGGCGCCGATCGCCGGGTCCCAGAGATCGCTCAGGCCGAGGGCGCGCATGGTGAGGACGTGTTGTCCCGTTTCCTCCTTCCAGCGGGAACCCGGCCTCTTCATGCGAACTTCGACCAGGCTCTTGCAAGTGGCTTCCACGTTGCCGCTCGCAATGGGGAGCCCTGCCTTCCTGGCGCCTCGGTAGTTCATCCGATCGGCGTGGTTCTCCAGGTAGGTGATGCAGGCGTGAACGGGATGCTCGTCGCCGATCTTTCGCCACTCCAGGCCGGAGACCTTCAGCTCGTCGAGGATCTCGGCTGCCTCGTTAGCCCTCTTCTTCCCGCGCCAGGCGCTCGATCTCGCGTTCGCGGGCGAGAGAATCGCGGCGGCGGCGGCGGAGGAGGTCCTCAAGGGCGAGGTAGGCGCAGGGGATGATGAAGAGCGAGATCGCCGTGGAGAATGCGAGCCCCCAGACGATGACGAGCGCGGCGGGAGCGAGAAACTCCTCCTGCCCGGTCGTGCCGAAGGCGAGCGGGAGGAGGCCGAAGATCGTGGTGATGGTCGTGAGGAGGATCGGCCGGAAGCGGAGCCGGGCGGCGCCGATCACGGCCCTGGGGAGACCCTGGCCGGCGCGGCGGGCCTGATTGAAGAAGTCGACCATGACGATGGAGTCGTTGACGACGATCCCCGAGAGGGCGACCGTGCCGACGAGGGACATGATCGAGATCGGCTCGCGGGCGATGACGAGCCCGAGGATCACCCCGGTGAGCGAGAAGGGGACCGTGAGGAGGATCAGGAAGGGCTGCGCGAGCGAGCGGAAGAGCGTCCCCAGCACGAGATAGTTGAGGAGGATCGCGACCCCTCCGGCAATCGCCATGGAGCGGACCATGAGCGCGATGTCTTCATTCCCGCCGCCCTGGAGGATCTCGTAGCGCGGCTCCTCCTCTCGAACCTCCGAAAGGGGCCCGGCGAGCGCCCGGTGGACAAGGTCGACGGTCGTTTGTGAGCGGTCGACGTCCGCGAGGACGGAGATCGAGGGCCGGCGCTCGAAGCGATGGAACTCGGTGAAACTCTGGCTCTCCTCGACGCGAGCGAGATATCCGACGGAGGCGGACTCTCCCGTGGGGCTCGTGAGGACGAGGTTCTCGAGGTCGGCGAGTCGGAAGGGCGCCGGCCGCTCCATGCGGACGACGACCTCGACCTCCTCCCCTCCCCAGCGCATCCGGCTCGTGCTCGTCCCCTCGTAGGCGGCGCGGATCTCCGCCGCGAGGCTCCGCACGTCGAAGCCCATCCGGGCCGCGCGGTCCTCGTCTAGCTCGATCGAGAGCTCCGGCTTGCCGCGCTCCACGTCGAGCGCCGCGTCGCGGGCGCCGGGGGTCGCGGCGACCGCGGCGAGAGCCTTCCGGGCGACGGCCTCCAGGCGCTCGGGGGCGAGATCCTCCTCGTTCTCCGGGACCCAGGCCGGTCCCAGAACCCGGATCTTCACGTCCTTCTCCTCCGGGGGGCCGCCCATGGGGGAGGAGATCGTGAGCCGGACCGCCCCGGGAACGTCGCCCAGGGCCTCTCGGGCCTGGACGAAGATCTCGTCCTGGGCGTGGCGCCTCGCGTGCTCCTCCGTGATGTCGACCAGGATCGAGGCGATGTTGGTCTGCTGGCGCGGCCGGTTGTCGTCCGAGACGATGTAACCGATGCTCGCCACCACGCTCTCGACCGATCCCTCGGGCATCCGGTCGAGACGCCGCTCGATCTCCGCCACGACGTCCCGTGTCTTCTCGAGCGAGTCCGAAGGCCTCGTCTCCACCCGAATGACCAGGAAATCGATCCAGTCGCGCTTGATGAACACCTTGTCCATGTAGAGGACGGCGAAGGCGATTGCCGCCACCGACGCGGCCGCCACGGCGGGTAGCGCGAGATACCGCCGGCGCAGGAGCTTTTTCAGAAGATAGACGTAGCCTCGGATGAAGAAATCGAGGACCCGGCGCCGTTCCTTCCGGCGCCCCCGCGCGGGCGGGACGAAGTCGGCGATGTGCGAGGGGAGGGCGAGGAACGTCTCGGCGATCGACCCGGCGAGCGCGAGGCACGCGACGGTGGGGATCACCGCGAGGAAATCTCCGATCCGCCCCTCGATGAGAAGCAGCGGCAGGAACGAGAAGATCGTCGTCGTGACGGCGAGGACGACCGCGCCCGCGACCTCCCGGGTGCCGCGGATCGCCGCGCGCACGGGATGGAGCCCCGCCTCGATGTAGCGGTAGCAGTTCTCGGAGACCACGATCCCGTCGTCCACGAGCATCCCGAGCACCAGGATCACGCCGAAGAGCGAGAGCGAATTGGCCGAGCCGCCGAAGAGATACCGGTAGGCCGTCATGGCAAAGGCGAGCGCGAAGGGGATGCCCATGGCCGTGAAGAGGGCGAGCCGCCAGTTGAGGAACAGGCAGAGCGTCACCACGACCAGAACGAACCCCTGGAGGAGCTGAGTGTGCATCGTGTGGACGCGCGCTCGTATGTAGCGCGTCGTGTCGAGGTAGGGGAGGAGGTGAACCCCCTCCGGGAGCGACTCCTCGAATGTCGCGACCCGGCGGTCGAGCTCGCGCTTGACCTCCCCGGCGTCGGCGTCCTTGTCCTTCTCGACCATGAGAGTCATCGCGGGCTTGCCGCCCACGCGGGCGAGGACCGTGGCGTCCTCGAAGTCGTCTCTGACGACCGCCACGTCCTCGAGTCGGACCAGGTCGCCCTTCTCCCCGCGCGCGAGGACGACGCTCGCGAGTTCCTCCGCCGCCTTCACCTGGCCGTGCACCCGCACGGTCCTCTCCCCTTCGGCCGACTCGACCTTGCCCGAGGGGACGTCGAGGTTCTTGTCGCGAATCGCCCGCACGACGTTCGAGAAGGAAAGGCCGTAGCCCTCGAGGAGAACCGGATCGGGCTCGACGCGAAGCTCGCGTTCGCGAACGCCGGCCGGCCGGGCGAGGCCCACGCCCGGCACGCCGAGCACGATGTCCTTCAAACGCTCGTGCTCGGTCTTGAGGGCCGACTCGGGGACGTCGCCCGACAAGGCGTAGACCACGAGCGGCAGCGTCCACTGGATGTCCACGACCACGGGGTCCTCGGCCGCGTCGGGGAGGTCGTTCTCGACCATTCGCACGCGGCGTTCGATCTCGTCGGCCACGCGGTCGGTGTCCTCGACCGAGTTGTCGAGCTCGAGGTAGATCTGTGAGCGCCCCTCCGAGGAGACCGACGTGATCTCCCGCACCTCCTCGACGTCGGCGAGCGCGTCCTCGATGACGATCGTGATCTCGCGCTCGACCTCCCGGGGGGCGACCCCCGGGTAGAGCGTCGTCACGGTGACGATCTTCAAGGGATGCTGCGGGAAGACCTCCTGCGGCATCGTGAGGTACGACCAGAGGCCGAAGAGGAAAACCACGGCGCTCATCAGGTTGACGAGGACCGAGTTTCGGACGCTCTTCCCGGCGAGGGACACCGGAATCTACCCCAGGAACGCGGCCAGCATGTCGCCCGGCGTCTGGAACCGGTCCTCGGGCTTCTTGGCCATCGCCCTGAGGGTCACCGTCTCGGCTGCCGGCACTCGCGTTCCGGTCTCCCGGGCTTGATTCGCGCGCTCAGCGCAGGGCGAGGTGCACCTGGATCGCCTGATCCACGTCCACCATCTGGCGCGCGTCCAGGTTCCCCAGGCGCCGGAGAAGCCTCCGCTTGTCGATCGTGCGAATCTGGTTGGCTTTCGCGACGCTCGGGCGGTCGAGTCCGCCAGCCCCTCTCTCCAAGAAGACCAGGAACGGATACGCCGTGGATGGGATTCGCGAGGAGATCGGAAGGACCGTCACCGTGGGCGCCACCCGGTTGTTGACGTCGTTGGAGACGACGAGACACGGACGCGTGTTTCCCTGCTCGCTTCCCTCGACCGGATCGAGGCGGACGAGATAGACGCTTCCCCTCTCCACCGGCATCCTCCGACGAACGGTTCTCGATGGACTCCGCCTCCCGATCGACCTCGTGGAACTCGCGCAGGAGCTCCCTGTCCTCCTGGGCGCTCTCCTCGTAACCCCGCGCGAGGAGCGCTACTAGTTCTCTTCGCTCGAGGTCCGCCCGGTAGGACTCCAGGGCCGAGACGAAGACCTCCTTCGCGCGTTGCCCGCTCCTCCGTCTCGCCTCGACGAACGTGGAGAGTTCGTCATCGAGCGTGATGTGGTACTGTCTCGCCATTCTTCTGTACCTCGCGTGCTCGATTCGGGTAGCTTCTTCTGGCCACACAATCGCCGGATAATCTACTCGATCGGTGACTGGAAGTCCATGGACGAACTCCCCGGGGGCGCGGGCGACTCCGCGACACGCTCCTAGCCCAGGAACGCGGCCAGCATGTCGCCGGGCGTCTGGAACCGGTCCTCGGGCTTCTTGGCCATCGCCTTCAGGATCACCGCCTCCAGGGCGGGCGAGACGAGGGGGCAGAGCTTCGACGGCGGGATGGGCGGGGTCTTCAGGATCTGCCGGGCGAGCTCGCTCCGCACCGAGTGGGCGAAGGGTCGCTTGCCCGTCGCCGCCTCGTAGATCGACGCGCCGAGGGAGTAGAGGTCGGCCCGGATGTCGCTGTTGGGGACGTCCGTGATCTGCTCCGGCGCCATGTACATCATGGTCCCCACGATCGAGCCCGCCTCGGTCACGGTGGAGGTGTCGGCCCCCGAGGCGCGCAGGGCCTTCGAGATGTTGAAGTCGGCGAGTTTCGCCGCCACGGCTCCCGACCCGCCTGCCCCGTGATCCGTGGGATCGGCCGCCGTCTCGGCGGACGAACGGCCGTAGAGAGACCGGTCGATCGCCTCCTGGGGGACGAGGATGTTCCCGGGCTTGATGTCCCTGTGCACGATCCCGAGGCCATCGGTGTAGATGAGTGCCCGCAGGATGTCGGCCGCGACGCGGCGAACGAGCATCGGGTCGAGGGGCCCCTTCTGGACGAGCTCCGCGAGGTCCTTTCCCCGCACGAACTCCATCGCGATGTAGAGGACGGGTCCCGCCTGCCCGGCGTCGTAGAAGCGCACGATGTTCGGGTGCGAGAGCCGCGCGGCGATCCGAGCCTCGCGCAGGAACCGTGAAACCGCCTTTGGCGTGGCCGCGAGATCCTCCCGGAACACCTTGAGCGCGAGCTCCACTTCGGTCATCGTGTGGATCGCCCGGTAGAGGACCGACGCGCCGCCCTCCGCGACCCGCCAGAGGACGAGGAAATTCGAGATCCGCTGGCCGAGGAGCGGGCTCGCGGTAACGCATTCGGGGCAGACGGCGAGCCCCTCCACGCGCCGTGCCCCCGGCGCGCCCGCGATCCCGCGTTCCATGGCCTTCCCGCATCCCTCGCAGGCGGCGGGCCTCGTGTCGGGTGCCTCGTAGACGGTCGACGTCGGCGCACCCTCCTCGCAGGGCCACCTCACCAGGAGCTGCGTGCGGCCGACCCGGAGGACGTCCCCGGGACCCAGGACCGCCCTCCCGACCCGCTCCTCGTTGACGAAGGTGCCGTTCCGGCTCCCCAGGTCCTCGGCGATGACGTTGCCGCCGGAGAGGACGATCCTGCAGTGGCGCCGGGAGATCTTGGAATCGGCGAGCGGCCCGATGCAGTCCGGGTCGCGACCGAGGAAGAGCGCCTTCCCCTCCTCGAGCGGGAACGTCTTCCCCGCACTCTCGCCGCTCGAGATCAGGAGCTGGGGAGCCGCGCCTGAGTCAGCCAAGGGTCTCGCCGAAATCCTCTCGTACACGTCCGCGCGCCACGGCGAATCGTACACCTTCCTCGCGCTCTCGGGCAAGCATGCTGGCCGCGCGCTCCGCAGGCCGGGCCGGCTGCATTGCGCCGGAGCCCGCGCAACGGGTACACTCGCCATGGGGGAGAAGTCATGAAACCCTGTGCCATGAGAATCCGGCGGGGTCCGGCGAAGCGCGGCCGGCCGGTCGTCGGCCTCTTCGACACCGGAAGTGACTGCACGCTCCTAAAGGAGGGCGAGGCGCTATCTCTTGCGAGAAGCGAACTGCCGGCGCCGATCCCCCTCGGAGGCATCGGAGGCGGTCGCGCGACCGCCCGGGAGATGGCCGTGTTCCAGGTCAAGGTCCTCGGCCGGTGGTGCCTTTGCCACGCCATGCTCGTGCCCGGGGATGCGATGGACGTGGATCTCCTTCTGGGCGAGGGTTTCCTCTTCCAGTACGGTCTCAGGATCGACGTGCGGCGGAATGCGGTCGTACCGGAGTACCCGGAGCACTTCCGCCGCATGGCGAGCGGCACCCTGTTCGTCCACTCGCCCATCGGCAAGCGAGGGCGCGGAACAAGGAGGAAGTAGGCGGCGGCCTTGCGCGAGGCCGGGCGGGTCGCGAGAATCCTGTCGTGGCGGCCACGCTCTTCACCCGCACGCTTCGAGCCCTGGACACGGACGGCCCGCGCCGGTCGAACGCGGGGCTCGCCGTCGCAGCCGCTGTCCTCGCGCTCTGGGCGGCGTGGTTCTTCCTCGCGCGCGTGAGCGTCTACGAAGTGACCCCGGAGGCGCGGATCGAGGTGGACGGGGCGGTTCACCCCGTGGAGCCGGCGGTTTCGGGGAGGGTCGTCGCGAGCCATCTGGCGCTGGGCCGCGAGGTGCGGGAGGGGGAGATCCTGGTCGAGCTCGATTCGAGCGATGTGCGGTTCCAGCTCGACGAGGAGAGCGCGCGGCTCGCCGCACTCGAGCGGGAGCTCGCCGCTACAACCGCGCAGATCGAGGCGGAGGAAGCCGCGCTCGCCTCGGCGCGCGAGGCGGCCCCCGCCGCCGGCGACGAGGGACGGGCGAGGGAGCGTGAGGCCGACTCGCTCGCCCGCCACGCGGAGGGGGAGGTCGGGCGGCTGGAGAGCCTCCATGCCGGAGGCCACCTCGACATCCTGCGCGCGAAGAGCTCCGCGGCGAAGCGCCGCGCCTCCGCCGACGCGCTCGCCCGCGAAGTGGACCGGCTCGCCCTCGCGGTGCCGGGGGCCGAGGCCGGTCTGGAGGAGGCCCGGGCGAAGGGGCGGGAGGCGGAGGCCCTGGCGAAGCTCGCCGAGGACGAGGTCGCGCGCCTGGAGCGGATCCGGGGAGGCGCGGGCGTTTCGGAGTCGGAGGTGGCCGCGGCCCGCGCGGAGGCCGAGAGGCGGCGCGCCGCGGCCGATGGGGCGGGCCACGAGGTCCGCCGGCGGGAGTACGAGAAGGATGCCGCGCCGATCGCGCTCCTGGAGGCGAAAGCGCGGCTCCGGGAGGCCGAGACCCAGGCGGCGCTCGCGGAAGAGGAAGCGTCGCGACTCGAGCGCGGGCACGCG
Source organism: Planctomycetota bacterium (assembly GCA_016209595.1). Lineage (GTDB taxonomy): Bacteria > Planctomycetota > JACQVV01 > JACQVV01 > JACQVV01 > JACQVV01. The sequence goes on along the minus strand of JACQVV010000283.1, from coordinate 3,689 downwards.
GGTGGGCAGGTCGCAGAGGTCGATCTCGCGAAGGCCCGCTCGGACGCCGCCCAGCTCCGCGCCGCCTCGGACGCTGCCGCCGCGGCCGCCCGGCGACTCGAGCCCGACCGGGTCGTCGCGGACGGCGACCGCCGCGCGCGGATCGAGGGGATTCGCCGTGCCAGGGCGGAACTCGAGGGGCGCCTCGCAAGCGCGCGCGTCTCGGTCGAGCGGCTGGAGCACGAGATCGAGCGCCGCCTCGTCCGCGCCCCGGTGGCCGGCCGGCTGGGGAAGGTCGCCGAGCTCCTGCCTGGTTCCATGGTCCGCGAAGGCGACTCGCTCGCCTCGGTCGTCCCGGAGGGAACGCTCGTCGCCGTTGCCTCGTTCCTCGCTCCCGACGCGGTCGGAAGGATCCGTCCCGGCCAACCCGCGCGGATTCGCCTGGAAGGCTTCCCCTGGACCCGCTACGGCTCGGTTGCCGCCCGGGTCGAGACGGTGGCGAGCGAGGCCCGGGACGGCCGCGTCCGGGTGGAGCTCGTCCTCGAACCCGACCCGGCAAGCCCCATCCGGCTGGAACACGGCCTCCCGGGCTCCGTCGAGGTCGAGGTCGAGCGAGTCTCGCCCGCGACGCTCGCGCTCCGATCGGCCGGGAAGCTTCTCGCCGGGCCGGCCCGAGGTCCGGAAAGGGGGGAGGGGGCCGTTCCCCTCACCCTCAAGGAGAAACGCTGAGCGAGGCGAGAGTCGCCCGGCGCCGCTGGCTCGTCCCGGAGGTCGTCCAGACCTCCGCGATGGACTGCGGGCCGGCGTCGCTCAAGGCGCTCCTCTCGGGGTTCGGGATCGGCGTCTCCTACGGGCGGCTGCGCGAGGCCTGCCAGACCGACCTCGACGGGACCTCGATCTCGACGATGGCGGAGATCGCGTGCCGGCTCGGCCTCGACGCCGAGGAGATCGTCGTTCCCCCCGACCACGTCCTCGTCCCCGCCGCGCGGGCGCTCCCCGCCATCGCGGTCGTCCGGCTCCCGAACGGTGTCACCCACTTCGTCGTGGCCTGGCGCCGCTCCGGGAAGCTCGTCGAGATCATGGACCCCGCGACGGGCCGCCGCTTCGTTCCCGCACGCCGCTTCCTTTCCGAGCTCTACGTCCACTCGATGACGGTCCCGGCCGCGGCCTGGAGGGAGTGGGTCGGATCGGAGGAAGGAAGGGGCGCGCTCGTCTCGCGTGTTTCGGATCTGGGGATCGCGGAGCGGGAGGCGCGCTCCCGGGTGGACGGCGCGCTTTCCGACCCAGGATGGTGGAGCCCGGCGGCGCTCGACGCCGCAACGCGGATGACAGCCTCGCTCGTCCGCTCCGGCGGGGTCCTTCGCGGCGTCCAGGCGGCGGGCGTCCTTGCCGCGCTCGCGACTCGCGCCAAGGACGAGGCCGAAAGCCAGGACGGCACGATTCCGGCCCCCTACTGGTCCGTGCGGCCGCTGGGGAAGAGCCACGGGGAGGGGGAGGGGGAGGGACGTGAGCGTGATCGTGACCGTGAGCGTGACCGTGACCGTGACCGTGATCGTGATCGTGACCGTGACCGTGATCGTGATCGTGACCGTGACCGTGATCGTGATCGTGATCGTGATCGTGACAGTGACCGTGACGGAGAGGGGGGAGGGGGAGCGGGAACTGAAGGGGAGCAAGTCCTCTTCCGGGGAGCGGTCTTGGTGCGCGCGAAGGGACGTGCCCCTGCCCTGGTGCGAGCAGAGGAACCACCGCTCGCGCCCGAGCTCGCGGCGGCGCTTGCCGAGCCGCCCGCTCGTCCCGCCCGGGACCTCCTGCGTCTCGTTCGCGAGGGGGGGCTGCTTGCCCCCGCGGTGCTCGCCGCCGCCCTCGCGCTGGCCGCGGGAGCGGTCGTCCTGGAGGCGGTCCTCTTCCGCGGCCTCTTCGAGGTCGCCCGCGACCTCGTCCTTGTCGAGCAGCGTCTCGGCGCAGCCGTGGCCGTCCTCGTCTTCGCGCTCTCGCTTGCGGCGCTCGAACTCCCGATCGCCGCGGGGGCTCTCCGGCTCGGACGCCAGCTCGACCTCCGCCTGCGTGTCGCCTTTCTCGAGAAGATCCCCCGGCTGGCCGACCGCTATTTCCAGAGCCGGCTCACCTCCGACATGGCCGAACGAAGCCACTCGGTCCACGCGCTCCGGAACCTCCCCGAGCTCGGGCGTTCGTTCCTGCGCGCGTTCTTCGAGCTCCTCCTCACGGCGGCGGGGATCGCCTGGCTCGATCCGGGAACCGCGCCGCTCGCCTTCGGCGCGGCAGCCGCCGTCGTCCTCGTCCCTCTCGCGGCGCATCCGGTCCTTGTAGAGCGCGACCTCCGCTTCCGCACTCATGGGGGGGCACTCTCCCGCTTCTATCTCGACAGCCTCCTCGGCCTCATGGCGGTGCGCTCCCACGGCGCCGAGCGCTCCGTCCGGCGCGAGCACGAGTCGCTCCTCTGCGAATGGGCGCGCGCGGGGACGGGCCTCCAGAGGGCGGCCGTCGCCGCCGACGGGTTCCAGACGGCGGCGGGCTTCGCGCTCGCCGCGCTCGTCCTGGCCGGCCACCTCGGGCGGCACGGCGAGGCGGGGAGCGCGATCCTCGCGGTTTACTGGGCCCTCAATCTCCCCGTCCTGGGCCAGGAGATCGCACTCGTCCTTCGCCAGATCCCGCTGCAGAGAAACGTGACGCTCCGGCTCCTGGAGCCCCTGGGAGCGCGCGAGGCCGTGGAAGAACCGCGCCCCCAGGCGAGCGCGGGGGAAGCGGCAGGTTCCGGGAGCGCGCCCCGCCCCGGCGTCGAGATCGTCTTCGACAGGGTCGCGGTTCGCGCCGCGGGGCACACGATCCTGGAGGGCGTGGACTTCCGGATCCGAGCGGGGACCCACGTCGCCGTCGTGGGGCCCTCGGGCGCCGGGAAGTCCTCGCTCGTCGGTGTCCTTCTCGGCTGGCACCGGCCCGCCTCCGGGCGGGTCCTCGTGGACGGGGCGCCCCTCGACGCGGCCCTTCTTGAAAAACTCCGCCGCGAGACCGCGTGGGTCGATCCCGCGGTTCACCTCTGGAACAGGCCCTTCCTCGACAACCTTCTCTACGGCGCGCCGCCCGGCGGCGGCCTCCCGGTCGGGAAGGTGCTCGCCGACGCCGACCTCGCGGGAGTCCTCTCGCGCCTCCCGGACGGGCTCCAGACCCCGCTCGGCGAGGGAGGGGCGCTCGTCTCGGGTGGGGAGGGGCAACGAGTCCGGCTCGGGCGCGCGATGCTCCGCCCGGGGGCGAGGCTCGCGATCCTGGACGAGCCTTTCCGCGGGCTCGACCGCGAGAAGCGCCGGGAGCTCCTCGCCCGCGCGCGCGCGCGGTGGGCCGGCGCGACCCTCCTCGCCGTCACGCACGACGTCGGGGAGACGCTCTCCTTCGAGCGAGTCCTCGTCGTCGAGGGCGGGCGCGTCGTCGAGGACGGCGTTCCCGCGGAGCTCGCCGCGCGCGAGTCCTCTCGCTACAAGAGCCTCCTCGCCGCGGAGGAGGAAGTCCGCCGCGGCCTCTGGGCGGCGGCCGGATGGCGGCGGGTCCGGATGGAGGGGGGTAGGCTCGTCGAGGAGCCCGCGGGAGGGGCCGCATGATCGTTTTTCACGGTCACGGTCACGACCACGGTCACGGTCACGACCACGGTCACGGTCACGACCACGGTCACGGTCACGACCACGGTCACGGTCACG
>JACQVV010000284.1 GCA_016209595.1 Planctomycetota bacterium | reverse complement strand
TGATTATAGGGGCCCGGTCCCTTCCGACAAGCGCGCGTTCCCGGCCGCGTGGATCGCGTCCGCGAGCCGGATCCTGCCCTCGTAGAGGGCTTTTCCCACGACGATTCCCGCCACGCCGGCGGCCGCGAGAGACTCCACGTCGGCGACGGACGACACGCCGCCCGACGCGATCAAGGCCAGTGGGCTCGCCGGCACGAGCCGGCGGTAGAGTCCCAGCGACGGTCCGAGGAGCTTCCCGTCCCGCCCGATGTCTGTCACGATCGCCGCCGCGAACCCAGAGCCGCGGAACGAGGCGAGGATTTCCTCGGGATCGACCAGGGACGTTTTCGTCCAGCCCTCGGTCGCCACGCGGCTGCCCTTGAGGTCGAGCCCCAGGACGACGCGCTCGGGGAACGCACGCGCGAGGTCGCGCGCCTCCTCGGGTTTCTTCGCCGCGAGCGTGCCCAGGACGACGCGCCGGACTCCCGACTCCAGGTAGACCTTCGCCGTCTCGAAGTCGCGAATCCCGCCGCCGACCTGGACCGGGACCCGGACTGCGGACGCGATCTTAAGGATGAGGTCCCGGTTCCCCGGCTTCCCCTCCCGGGCGCCGTCGAGATCCACGACGTGCACCCAGGAAGCTCCCTCGGCCTCCCAGGCCCTGGCCTGTTCGGTCGGGCTCCGCTGGTAGGCAGTCTCGCGCGCGAAGTCCCCCTCGACGAGCCGCACGCACCGCCCGCCTCGGATGTCGATGGCCGGGTAGATCGTCGGGGCCAGGCGTACCTCCTCCATCGCGGAATCCCCCTGGAACGGAGTCTAGGTCGCGCGCCGGGAAGGGTCAAGCCGTCTCGAGGAGCCCGAGGAAGAGATCGAAGAGCGCCTTCATGTCGTCCCGCTCGCCGCGGAGCCGAAGACGTACGCCGCCGCGATCCGGGGGTTTTCCGCGAAGATCGGCGCGAGCGTTGCGCGGAGCTCGGTGAGCTCCAGAGAGAGACTGGACCGCATCATCGGGGTTATTCTACTCCGCTTGCAGCGGTGTTCCGCGGTCCCGGCGCGAAGAGTCGCGGGGGCGGAAACGCCCCCGCGGCCCGTCCCGGCGCTACTTCTTCGTCGCCTTGGCGAAGTTCTCGGCGACCTTCCCCCAGTCGACCACGTTCCACCACGCGGCGATGTAGTCCGCCCGGCGGTTCTGGTACTTGAGGTAGTAGGCGTGCTCCCAGACGTCGAGGCCCAGGATCGGCTGGCAGGGGCAGTCCACGAGCCCCTTCATGAGCGGGTTGTCCTGGTTGGGCGTCGAGCAGAGGCACAGGCCCCCGCCGTCCTTGACTCCGAGCCAGGCCCATCCCGAGCCGAAGCGCCCCATCGCCGCCTCGGCGAACTTCTTCTTGAAGCCGTCGAAGCCCCCGAACATCTCCTGGATCGCCGATGCCAGTTCGCCCCCGGGCGCCCCGCCCTTCTTCGGTCCCATCACGGTCCAGAAGAGGCTGTGGTTGTAATGCCCGCCGCCATTGTTGCGGACCTTCACGCGGATCGCGTCGGGGACGCTCCCGATCTCGCGGCAGATCTGGTCCACGGACTTCGCCGACCACGCCGGCTGGTCCTTCAGGGCGTCGGAGAGGTTCGTGACGTACGCGTTGTGGTGCTTCCCGTGATGGATCTCCATCGTCTGCGCGTCGATGTGTGGCTCGAGCGCGTTCTTCTCGTAGGCAAGACTTGGAAGTTCGAAGGCCATCTGGACTCCCTCCTGTCGTTTTCTCCTCTTCTTGGTTGCCTCCCACCGCGTTGGGAAGCGTCTGAGTGGCAGGATAGGCGAGAGGCCGGAAGCCGTCAAGGCGTGGCGTGGAGGCCGCCGAGGTCCGCGCTAGCGCCGCGATCACTCTCCGGCTGACGTGAAGCACAGGTCTCGCAACGGGTGTGGTTCATCTCGTGAGCAACGCGCAGGCCGCTACGCCGAGTTCCTTCTCACCGGGACGAGCGAGCTCCCCAAGGCCGCCGTCGCGAGCCCTTCGAGGTCGGCGTCGGTCCACTCCTTCCAGCGTCCCGCGGCTTCCTCGCTTGCCTTCTCGCGCTCGCTCCACTCCGGGGCGCGCCAGCGTTCGAGGAGCGCCTCCAGCTCCGAGCCGGTCTCTTCCTGCGCGGTCGCTTGAGAGAGTACGGCGGCGAGAAATGCCGCGGGGAGCGCCCCCCCGATTTCCAGTTTCATTGCCAGATGGGCTACGCGCGAACGGGCTTTCGTTCGTCTCCCACGAACTCGAGGAGCACAGGGATCGGATGCAGGAGTCTGAGCGTTGGTTCGCCCGGGAGAACTCCCGCGCCCGATTCCGGATACACTCCTTGAAAGAGACTGAACGGGGGAAGAGGAACCGGCCGATGCGGTGTCCCGCCTGCGGCTGCGACCGGAACGAAGAGGGCGCGCTCGTCTGCGGTCTGTGCCGCGCGAAGCTCCCGGCACCCGAGATGACGCCGCCCGCCGCGGCGCCCCCCACCGCCGCCTGGCCACCGCCGCCGAGCGCGACGCCGCCGATTGCTCCGCCCCTCGCGGCGCCGGGGGGTCCGCGCTTCGCGCCGCGGCCGGGCATCCAGCCGTGCCCCGCGTGCGGCCGGAACGTGGCGCCGGGCCTCGTCACGTGCCAGTTCTGCGGGGCGCTCGCCGCGGGTCCCGCGAGCGCCTCGAATCAGGCGGTCGGCCTCCAGATGGGGATGGCCGAGCTCGCGCTCGCGCGGAACCGGGAGGGCTTCCGCCGCCGGAAGCTCACCCGGAAGCGGATCGCCCTGGAGGCCGTCCTTTTCCTTATCATGAGCCCGATGGCGGCGCCCTCGATACTCATCACCTTCCTCCAGGCGAAGCGCTGGGGACGGGTCCCGGTCGCGTGGGTCGCGATCGACGCGATCATCCTGCTCGCCCTCTCGTTTTCCTGCTCCGCCCACTGGGGTTCGGGAGATCGACCGGTCGCCGTCGCCTTTCTCTTCCCCGTCATGCTCGTCGCGACGATCGCCTTTTCGGTCCTGGCGGTCCTCCGCGGGGCGACCGGGAAGCTCGAACGCGGGATCTTCCTCGGCTACTCGAACCTGACGCTGCTCCCACTGGTCACGGGCGGCCTCGCCTTCTTCGCCGGTCTCGCCACGATCGCCGGTTACCTCGGCGAGGGCGCTTCGGCCGGCAAGGTCCCGGTCTGGAGCTGGATCGTGATGCCGGTGGGTGCCGCGCTCCTGGGCGTCGCGGCCTGGCTCGCGCGGGAGGAGTGATGGAACCGGAGGCGCGGATGGCAGACGCGTGGCGCGAGGGCGTGGAGAAGTTCCGGCGGGAGGAGCGGCCGGAGGTCGTGCTCCTCGTCGAAGGGGATCCCGAGCTCGCCCGGATCGCGGTCGCGTGGTCGTACACCCCTTCGGCGCCCGGGACTCTCCCGGCCCCGCCCGAGGGCGCGCCCGAGCCCGCGGTGTGGCGGTGGCTCTGGGAGAACGCGGTCTGGTCGAAGGAGGATCTCGCCGCCCGCTCCGGAGTGGCCGCCGGGGGGTTCGAGGCGAAGTTCCAGATCCTCGCCGGGAACCGGATCCTCTATCCGGACGGGACGATGAACTCTCACGTGGCCCGGTATCTTCGCCAGCGGTCGCTCGAGCTTGCCGGGGAAAGCGAGGCCGAAGCCGCCCCGCGGGCCGATGTTCGCGACAGCGCGCCGCCGCCCGCCGCCGTCTTCGCCACGTACGCCGAGGCCTGGGAGGCCGGGCAGAACGCCGCGCGCGACGGCCGTCACGCCGAGGCGGAGGGGGCGTTCCGGAGTGCGCTCGCCCTGGCTCCCGACGACGAGGAGAGGGCCGACGCCCTTCACTGGATCGGCTGGATGCTCATGAACCAGGAGGGGCGGGGCGACGACGCCCGGGCGACCCTCGCCCGGATCCTCGACCTCTCCGGCGCCCGTTCGGAGCAGAGGGGGAGCGCCTTCCACCTCACGGCGCACTCCTTTATCAACGACCAGCAGGCGCACCGGGCCGACGAGTGGTGGGACCGGCTCGTGGCCGTGGAGGGCGCGCACCCGCACCACCGCTGCGAGGCATTCGTCGCGCGCGGGTACTCGCTCGCCGCGAAGAAACGCATCGACGAGGCCCGCCGCGCGTTCACCGACTGCCTCGCCGTCGAGGATGGACTCCCCCAGCACCGCGGGAGCGCCCTCTTCAACCTGGGCCTGATTGCCCAGAAGGAGAAGGACCTCGACGAGGCGAGGCGGCTCTTCGAGGAAGTCGTCCGGCTGAAGGGCGCCTATCCCGGCGAGCAGAAGAAGGCGAAGACGGAGCTCGAGAAGCTCGGCAAGCGGCGGAAGCGCTGAGGAGGACGGCCCAGGGAGCGCTTTTCTCGTCGGCCTTGGGGCCCCGCGCTACTTCCGTCCCGTTTCGATCTCGAGGTACTCGCCGAGATCCCGAACCGTCGTCGCTTCCTCCAGGTGCGCGGCGAAGCGCTCCATGAGCTGCCGCGTCACGGGGCCGGGCGCCGGCGCCCGCAGGCGACGTCCCTCTATCGTGGCGATCGGCATGACGCCGCGGGTGGTCGAGGTGAGGAAGGCCTCGTCGGCGGCGAGGAGCTCGTCGGACGTGAAGAACCCCTCCTGGCAGGAGGTTCCTGCGGCGTCGGCTAGATCGAGCACGACCGCCCGGGTGATCCCGAGCAGGATGCCGCACTCGGGGGCGGGCGTGTGGAGCCGGCCGCCCGAGACGAAGAAGAGGTTCGACGTCGTTCCCTCGGTGAGGTGCCCCTCGCCGTTGCGCATGAATCCCTCGTAGCAGCCCTTCCGCCGGGCCTCCATGATGGCGAGCACGCTGTTCAGGTAGTTCCCGCTCTTGATGCCGGGGTCGGTCGCACGGCGGCTGGTGCGCTCGATCCCGCAGAGCGCGGCGGCGACCCCTTTCGAGTAGCACTCGGGCGCGTGAGTGCGGAGTTCCTTCGCCAGGACCAGGACCGAGGGCCGCGGGCAAGTGGCAGGATCGATGTCGATCTCGCCCACGCCACGGGTGACGACGACCCGAATGTAGGCCTCGGGAACAGCCGCGGCGCGCAGGGTCTCGACGATCCGGCCGACGAAGCCGGCGCGGGAGAGCGGGAGCGTGAGGCCGATCCCCGCCGCGGAGCGCTCGAGGCGCGCCAGATGCTCGCGGCAGGTGAACGGAATCCCCCGGTAGGTGCGGATCACCTCGTACACCGAGTCGCCGAAGAGGAAACCGTGGTCGAAGACGCTGATCCTCGCCCCTTCCGGCGGGACGATCTGGCCGTCGAGGTTCACGATGGTGGGCATCGGGAGAGCTCCGGGGGCTGCTTGATTTCAAAGTGAGCGCCGCCTATGATCGTCTCCGCAGCCGTCCCGGAGCAAGAGGCGGAGCAAGAGGCGCGCACCCTTGTCGAAGCGGCCGATCTCGAAGGACCGGAACAATCAGGAGAAGATCGACAGCCTCTTCGCCAGGTTCTGTCTGGATGAGAACCTGGTCTCGAAGAAGGACATCGACGACTGCCTGGCTCTCCGGAAGAAGAACAAGGCCCTCTGGGGGCTGGTCTCCCTCCAGGACCTCCTGATCGACCTGGGATATCTCTCGGAAGCGCAGGTCGAACGCATCGTTTACAAGCACGAGCGGGAGGTGCTGGGCTGCATCGAGTGCAACGCGATCTTCCGGGTGAAGGACCCGGAAGCGGAGCGGCAGGAACCCTGGGTCTGCAAGCGCTGCGGAGGCGAGCTCGCCCAGGTCTTCAAGGCGGACCTCTCGTTCGACACGACGCTCTACGAGGGGGGGGGCGGAAGCAAACGCCGGGACCGGAAACAGCTCCTGCCGCTCCAGACGGGCAAACCGTTCGGCAAGTACGAGATCCTCCGGGAGATCGGCGACGGCGGGATGGGGCGCGTCTACCAGGCGATCGACCGGGAGACCTCGCGCCCGTGCGCCATCAAGGTCCTCCACCCCGAGGGAGGGATCACCTGGGAGGACGTCAAGCGGTTCCAGCACGAGATCCGCTCGATCCAGGACATCCAGCACCCCAACATCGTCTCGATCCACGAGGTCGGGACGCACGAGGGGCGCCACTATTACGCGATGGATTACATCGAAGGCCATCCCCTGAAGGACGTGATCGAGAAGGAAGAGTCGCTCGACGTCGACCGGGCGCTCCAGATCACGCGGAAGCTCGCGTCGGCGCTGCACGCCGCCCATGAGAAGGGGATCATCCACCGGGACATCAAGCCGGACAACGTCATCCTCACCGAAGACGGCGAACCCCACCTCCTCGACTTCTCGATCGCGAAGATCTTCGCGGAGGTGACCCAGGTGACCAAGATCGGGACGGCGCTGGGCACGCCGGTCTACATGGCGCCCGAGCAGGCGGCGGGCCATATCGACGAGCTCGACGCCACGACCGACGTCTACTCGCTCGGCGTCCTCCTCTACGAGATGCTGACCGGCCTCCCGCCGTTCCACGGGCGCACCATCATCGAGATCCTCGACGCGGTGGAAGGGGAAAAGCCGATCCCGCCGCGCGAGCTCAACTCCAAGATTCCCGAGCCCGTGAACCGGGTCGCGATGAAGGCGATGGAGAAGAAGAAGCACAACCGCTACGCTTCCGCCCGCGAGTTCGCCGACGACATTGATCGCTTCCTTGCCGGAGAGCCGATCCGGGCGGGGGAGACGGGATTCCTCGGCAAGGTGATGAAGCGGTTCGGGAAATAGATCTACCGGCCCGCGGACGCCCAGGCGACGGCCGTGAGGACCGCGAAAACCGCGAACGAGACCGCGTGGAGAAGGACTCGGAGACCGCGGCGCTTCCGCCAGGCCGTCCACCCCGCGGCCAGGACGAGGAAGAGCACCAGGGTGAGGTAGAGGACGTTCGCCGCGTGGATCGCCCATGCGGCGACCCCCGAAACGCGGGAGAGCCAGACAAGTCCCGCTTCCACCAGCCCGAAAAACGCGCCGACCGTCGCGCCGACAACCCCGTGCGCGAGCCCTTTGGAGATCAGGGCGAGATCGAATCCTCGTGGTTCGTCGGACATGGATCGGGAAGTTCTAGGCCGCGGCGACAGGATCACGAAGTGGGGATTTTGCCAACGCGGTCCTCGGACCTTCGGATGCGGCAGCCGGTTCGAGCGCAGCTCAGTTCCACATTCCGAGTTCCGCGTTCCGAGGTCGGGCGGCCCACCACCCCC
>JACQVV010000297.1 GCA_016209595.1 Planctomycetota bacterium | reverse complement strand
GGAGCCCATACCTGTCCATCGACCCGGACGAGGTCGTCGCACAAGCGGTGTCGGCTCCTGCTTTCTCACTACCAGAGGTCACCGTCGGCCTGGACTTCCTCGGCGTCGACGTCGCGACGCTCGTCCGCGTGCGGCACGAGAGCGCGGGTGTGGACGCTCTTCGCGCTGGTGCCCGCCTGGGTCCTCGCGACGGGGACGCTGGCGCTGCCGGGCTGCTACTCGGGCGGCCAGAGCGCAGCCCGGGGGGCCTTTGACGAGGGGCGCGACGCCATTGGCGAGCTCCGCACCTGGTGGGAAGGGGAGGGGAAGGACGAGGCGAAGAACCTCGCCATGGAGGCCTCCAATGCCGCCATCGACGCGGCTGGCGCGGCGTTCCAGAAGAAGGTCGACGAGGCGCGTGAACGCCTGCAAGCGGAGTGGAAGGGCCGGGTCGAGGACCTCGAACGCAAGGTGGCCGAGGGGAGGGCGACTCCGATCGAGTTCGCCCTCTGGGTCCTCCTCGGAGGTCTCGGCGCCGGAGGGACGAAGACCGTCCTGGAGCGGCTGCTGATCGGGAAGCGAGCGAGGTCCGCCGCCGGCGGCCTGCCTCCCAGCACGAATGGGGGCCTGTGATGGACGAGTTCCTCCTGCGCCTGGCGAAGGACTTCGGCTTCCCCGCGCTCGTGGCGGCCTACGTGCTCATCCGTCTCGACCGCCGTCTGGCTCACGTCGAGACGTGCCTCGTCCGCATCTGCGCGATCCTCTCGGCCACGACGGGGGTCCGCGTCGAGGACCCGGAGGGTCCCTCACTCGACGAGCCTTCCACGCCGGAACCGGTTTCACGGGGAGACGGCATCGCCGCGGGGGACGGCGCTGCCACTGCCGGGCTGAAAGGCGACGCTGTCGCCAAGAAGGGGGGATGACCGAATGGTGAAGACCAGGAGGAAGCCCGCCGCGGAGGTCCTCGCGCTGCGTGACGGAGGGCGGCGCTCCCGCCCCAGCAAAGGGGGGCAATGCCCCCTCGCGCTGCGAGAGGAGTTCGCGCGGGTCGTCGAAGACCTCGGGGGAGTCGAGGGGCTCGCCCAGAGCTTCCCCGCGGTCCGCCGTGCCGTGATGGAGGCGATCGACGGTGCGCTGCCGGCGAACGCCGAGGACGTCTTCCGTCCGCGCGTCGAGCGGCGCCTCGCCCCGCTCTTCCGCATGGCGGGCCTCGACATGGACGCGCGCCTTGGCTTGGTGACCTTCGCGATCCTCCACCGGACCTGGGAGGCGCAGCGGCTCTTCCTCGAGGCCCTCGGGGAGGAGCTGCACCAGGCGGCGAGGGGCGAGTCGAGGAGGTGACCCATGCAGATCATGCCGATGGTGGTCCGCTTCGCCCGGTTCCTCCGCTGCGGGCTCTGCGGTCGCCTCCTCCAAGTCTGGCTCGTGGGGGAGGAAAGCGGCGCTGCCGCCGACCCCGAGAACCCCGAGTGGTACGCCGCGGAGGCCGAGGAGCGGCTCCCGCCGGCGGTGGGGGAGAAGGTGGTCCTCTTCGAGCACGAGGTCATCGACCGACTTGGCCCGATGCACACGCATTGAGCCGCCAGCGGCGGCCTTTGGAGGGCCGGCAGCACCAGATTCTCGTGGGCCCCGCGTGGGGCCTCTTCCAACCTGCCTCGCCTGGTGCCGGAGGAGGCGGAGCTTCCCTCTTCCGTCGCAGGCGGGGATGTGCGTGGGCGGTGGCGCCGCATGTGGCGTCGCCGCCATGGGAGGGGCCCCGCGCGGGGCCCTTGGCCGAACCGGCTTGCTGGTCAGGAGAGTCCCTCGTGGGGCGCATCTTCATCACTGTGACGGACGAAGAGGGGAGGCCCGTGGAGCACGCTGGCGTGGCCTTCTCCGCCCGCGTCATCACGCCGCGATTCGTGATGGACGAGGCGGAGCTCCTCCACCTCGCGGGGGTCGATGTCCGCGTGACGGAGTTGGCCGCCCGGACCGACAAGAACGGTTTGGCGGAGATCAGCGAGCGCCCCGCCCCGCGGGTCCTCGGCCCCCTCGGGCCGATCTACGTCCTCGCCCGGGCGGCGAGGGGCCAATCGGTCACCCCGTACGTCGACTGGATGTTGACGAGCGGCAAGAACCTCCTCGTCCGCGTCGAGCGGACGGGCTACAAGCCGCTCCACTTCCTCGCCAACCCTGCGGAGAGGGTGCGCGTCCGACTCCAGCGAATCGAGGGGCCCTCGGTGCGGGGACGAGTCCTCGACTCGGGGGGCCGCCTCGTTTGGGGCGCGGAGGTCGAGGTCCTCGAAGAGGAGCGCGGCCCCCTCCTCGCGAGGGGACAGACGGACCACGAGGGGAGGTTCGACATCCCCGTGCGCCGTCCTGGCAGCTTCACGGTGAGCGTTTTCCCGCCCGAGTCGGACCGGCTTCGAGGGGAGAGGGCAATGACTGTGCGAACGGTCGCCGACCTGGAGACGGACCTGCGGACCCTGGGTCCGGCGGCGCCGACATCGGGCGCCGCGGCCGCGGGGGTCGTTGCGGATCGCACGAAGGAGTAGGAGAACATGGCAGAGACACTCGATCGCGCCCTCCTCTTCCTCGAGGAGCGGTCCGGGACCGCCTACGGCGAGTCCCCGCCCAAGACGCGCGCGGACTTCGAGCAGGCCGCGTGGGACCTCGGCCAGGCGCTGGACAAGGAGTACCCCGCCTTCCGCGCCGCTGAGGCCCAGGCCGTCTCGCGGTTCCTCGGCTTCTTCTCGATGACCCCCGAGGGGACCCCGTGGACGACCGCGGCGCAGCACGAGAAGGCGAAGGCTCTGGCGCTCCGCTCGATGCGTGCGCTCCTCGGGCGGCTCCCGAAGGGCTCCGCCGACACCCAGGCCGCGCAGAAGTGGCTCGACTTCTACGGCAGGGAGGAGAAGCAGGCCCGAGCCCGCGCGGAGCAGATCCGAGCACGGATCGAGGAGTCGGAGAAGACCCCCGAGCAGGCGGGGATGATCGTCACCCCGGCCGGCGACGTCATCCCGCGGGAGGCTGTCCGGCGGTTCGCGTCCGGGGCGGCCGTCGCCCCGGCGCTGGGAGAGCCTCGCTCGCTCCCTTTTCGGAGGCCTCCGCCCCGGAGGTAGGGCGGGGTACGCAGCCCGACCTGGTCGATCGCGCGATCGAGGACCTCCGCGCCCGGCTACAGGTCCACGTCGACGGCCCGCTCCTCGCGGACCACGCCGCCGCGCGGAAGGTCGCCCTCGTCGAGGCCGGCTGGCTCGTCGACGCGACGTTCGGGCGGATCGGGCCCCTCGACACGCTCGCGATCGCGCGTGCGGAGCTGTACGCCGTCCTGGTCTCCAGCCGCCACTGGCGTTGGGCCCAGGGGAACACGTCGGACGCCGCGATGCGCGATGGGGGAGAGGCACTCGTCCGCGTCCAGCGGCAGCCTGCCGCGGTCGCGGAGCCTATCCCCACTCGCGCCGTCCTGGATGCGTTCCTCATCCAGATTGCGCACCAGGTCCAGGTGGAGATCCCGCGAGGGGAGGGGACCGACGACGATGTGGACCGCATCGCGCGCCTCTGGCGCTACGCGCTACAGCCCTACGTCACGCGAGAGCGGCTCGTTGCTGAGGCCCGCGCCGCGGGCGACGAGCTCGTTCACGACCTCGTCGAGCTCGCCTTCCGCGAGCTCGGGCACGCGCGCATCACCGCGCCCCCCTTCGGCGGGCGCCCCGCCGCAGAGTGGGTCTGGGAGCTGAAGAGGCGGAGGGAGGGAATCCTCGGCGCCGCGGTAAAGGGAGGGGGTGGAGGGTGACATCTCAGTCCCGCATTTCTGCCTCCACGATCGCAATCTCCTCGCCGGTGAGCTCGTAGAGGACGTAGACGAGCGCATCGATCTGCCGGTCGAGTGCAACGATGTCGCGACTGAGGCTCGCCTCGGCATCGGGGGTCTGGGCCAGTGGGCTGCGCTTTTGCAGGTCGAGCATCGCTTGCACCAGCTGGACCAAGTTGTCGTGCATCTTCCGGTCTTCCGCTTTCGATGGGTCGATGGACCGGATAGGAAGCCGTTCGATGTACTGCCGATTGAACGCATAGTAGCCGCCCGAGAATGGGCTGCTTGTCGCCTTCACGAAGAAGTCCAGCGCACGAGAGTTCAGAAGCCCGAGGACGTACCGGTGGTCGAGACTCACGTCGGCTCGCAGGGTGATCCCGTAGCCGCCACCGCCACCACCACCACTTCCGACGAAGTAGTAGTCTCCACGGTCGTCGTAGGCGAAGGAGGCTACTCGGGCGATGCTAGGTGTGAGGATCTTCGGCTGGTCCATTTCCGTCAGGTTCTGTGACCGGCCGAAGGCGTACCATCGATCGTGTTTCCATTTGCCTCGTTCCCGAGCTTCGAGGATTTCGCGGTTCTTTAGAAGGTAGGACCAGGTACGAGGGTACTTCTTGCTCATCTCTCCGGGGGGAATGAGCTCAGCCCTGTCGTCCCGGACGAAGTACGGAAAGAGGATCTGCTTCTGAAGCCGATCGACTCGCCAGCGACGGATGTCGACAGCTCCCTTGCAGACTGGATGGAGCAGATCGACCTCGAGGCGGATCTCGCCATCGAGGGCATCCGAGCGAACCCGCCCATCCCCGGCGGAGGTTAAGAGGAACACTGGATCGGCACCAGTGATCAGGCCCTGGAAGATCCGCCCGGCGACATGGCCAAGTCTGGTTGGGACTCGATTGAGCCTCTCCATGACCTTCGCTGCTGGCCCGACGGCGAAGTGCCATTCACTGGGTGTGAGCTCTCCCGCGAGAACTCGCCCCTCGTCGAAGGCCGCAGGCGCCTGCGTCGTGTCCTTCGCGCCTCCGGCCTGCGCTAGCCGCCAGGCCTCCAGGTCCTTCACCCTCAGAAAGCGACAGTCTGGCACCCCGATCTTCTCGAGGAACAGCAGGCAGGTGTATGTCATGGCGCCGGCGAACACTTGATTGTCGCCGAAGTGGATCACATCGGCGAGATGCCTCCCCCCTGCAATCAGCCTGCGGAGCGCCTCGCCGTACTGCGCGTTGAAGAACTTGTTCGGACAGATGTAGCCGAGGCGCCCTCGGGGCTTGAGCAGCTCGAGCCCCTTCTCGATGAACACGACGTAGATGTCGTAGTTGCCCTTGGCCGCAACGCTGTAGGTCTTCTTGCAGTGCTCGACCTCAATTGGCGCCCACTCCTTCATCGCCTGGATGCGGATATAGGGCGGATTGCCGAGTACGATGTCGAATCCGCCCGACTTCAGAATCTCGCCGAATCCGTGCTCCGCGTCCTTCCAGTCGAAGACGTTAACCCTCCGCCGGGTCTCCTCGTCGGCGAATAGCTCACCCTGCCTCGGCTGCGTATAGAAGTCTGGGCCGATGAGCGAGTTTCCGCACTTGATGTTGTCCGCCAAGTCGGGCAGGGCGCGTTCGCGCCAGAGCGTCAACTGGTTCTTCAGCGTCTCCGCGTTCTCGTTCTCCAGGACCTTGAGCAGGAGGGAGAGCTTCGTCACCTCCACGGCCTGCGCGTCGATATCGACGCCGTACAGGTTGTTCAGGAGGATCCGCTTCTTCTCCGCGGTCGTGAGGAGCCATCCTCTCCTCGTTTCGTAGATGGCATTCGGGTCTCCTTTGCGCTGCCGCTTTCCCTCGGCGGGCGGGGACTTCGGGGCACCACCGGTCTTCCTCATCTCGTCCGTGTACCACCCGAGGTGCCAGTCGAGGAGGTACTGGTACGCGCCGAGGAGGAAGGATCCCGACCCGCACGCGGGGTCGAGGATCGTGAACTTGGACACCTCGCGTGGCGTCTTCCCCTCGCAGAGCCTGCCGACCGTGTTCTTGACGATGTACTCCACGATGTAGGCGGGGGTGTAGTAGACCCCGCCGGCTTTCCGGACCTCGGGCTTCTCCTCGATCTTCGCGTGGTGGCCCGCCGTCAACCGGATGACCTTGCCCAGGAACTGCTCGTACACGTTTCCGAGGATCTCGGTGGGCAGGATGCTGAACTCGTAGGGCGACTCGGGGTAGTACAGGCGGGACAAGATCTCCCTCAGGGGCTTGTCGTCGATCTTCACGCGCGGCGTGAGCGTGTCCGGGGCCTCGATCCGGTCCTTCTCCTCGTTGAAGTGGAAGAGCCCCGAGTTGTACTTCTCGTCGGCGCGTCGGTAGATCTCGACGAGGCGCGGGTAGATCCGCGCCCCGCCGGAGAGGGCGAGGAGCTGGCCGTACATCTCGATGCCGCGATCTTCGCACATGCGCAGGAAGATGATCCGGTCGATCGTCTTCCCGACGGCGAAGTTCAGGCCGCGCACATCGAGCGAGGGATTGTGGAGCGCAAGGTCCTTGGCGAGGAGGTCGCGCCAGCGTTCGATCTCCTTCAGGAACTCCTCATCCACCTCCGAAGCCCCGCGCTTGCCGCGCGTCGAGTCGACGTACTTGTCGAACGAGCCCTTCAGCACGGCCCCGCGCGAGAAAACCCCGGCGATCTCGTCCCACCGATCGAGGTACTCGCTGTAGTTGTAGTACGTCATCCGCCCGACGGACGCCTTGTCGCTGGCCTTTGGGCGGATGCGGCAGTCGTAGACGGCCATCTCTTCGAAGTCCGTGAGAACGGAGACGGGGAGCTTGGCGCTCCACCCATACCGGCGAAGCTGGTAGGCAGGGGAGGGGTCAGTCTTGAGGTTAACGGCCGGCTTTTTTGTCTCCAGGAAGAACTTCCGCATGCCGCCGATGCGGAAGCAGTAGTCCGGCGCCTTCGTCGAGGCCCCGACCCGGATGGCGTCCTCGTGAATTACGTCCCGATAGGCCATCGCGTTGCCAGCCTCGTTGTCCATGTCCCAGCCGAGGGCCTTCCAGAGGGGGTTGACGAGCTCGACGCGGAGCTCGGTCTCGTTGAAGGCCGGGCTCTTGTAGTTCTCCGCGTTGCGGTCGAAGCGCTCGACGAGCTTGACCACGTTCTCGGGGGCAGAGGGCATTGACGGCACCGATGGGACCCCAGGCATTGTCCGCGGGGACGCCTGGGGCGCAAGCATTCTGCGCGTCCGCGTTCGGCGCACT
>JACQVV010000280.1 GCA_016209595.1 Planctomycetota bacterium | reverse complement strand
GCCCGGAAGAGGGGGCAGTTCCCCTCCTCCTCAGATGGAATCGTCCGCGGGCCATCTCATATAATGTAAGGACTTCCCGAGGCGGAGAGCATGGGAAACCTATCGGTCGCAGACTGGATCGACGTCGTGGCCCTCGCCGTCGTGCTCTGGGGGCTCGGCCGCGGCCTCTTCCGAGGTCCGGTCCGTGAGATCCTGTCCTCGGTCGGCGTCCTTCTGGCATTCGTAGCGGCCGTGACACTGTACCGCCCCGCCTACGCCTGGTCGGGGTTCGACCTGCGCACGGGGAGCGAGACGGTCGGACACCTGGTCTGGTTCGGGATCCTCCTCTTCGGCACGGGCTTCGTCTTCCGTCTCGCGGATATCGCGGTTCGCAAGTTCACCGAGAAGACGGGAGGCCTCTCCCTCTCGAGCCGGCTCTGGGGGGGCGGAATCGGCGCGCTGAAGGGCTCGGCAGTCGTCCTCTTCGTCGCCTTCTTCGCCGCCGCGCTCCCGCTCCAGGTCCTGGGCCTCCGGCTCCCGTTCGTGGAGGATGTTCGGGCCTCGCGCTCGATCCGCTTCGCGGACGCGAACCAGTGGGTGATTCGCTGGGTCGCCAGGACCGACCTCGTCGGCGGTCTCCGCTCCTACCTGCTCGACGGCACGAGCGCCGCCATGGCTGAGGCCCTCGTCCCCGGCCGTGACCCGCAGGTCCACGACCGCTCACGGCAGGCGCTCCGAGCGCTCCTGGAGGACCCCGAGATCCTCGACCGTCTCGGTCAGTCCGAGACCGCGTGCCGCGACGCGGAGCGCCTCCATGCGCACCCGGGATTCGCCGGGTTCCTGCGCGATTCGACCGCGGTCAAGGAGGCCTCGGCCGACGGGAAGATCACGCTCCGGGAGATCAAGGCGATCCTCGACGACGCCGCCGCGCGGGAGCGGATCGAGGAGCTCCTCGACGATCCGGCGTTCCGGGACCTCGTCCTCTCTATCGACGTCGAGCGGATCCGCTCCGAGGTCGATTCGGGCGAGAGCGGCGACGAGGAGGAGCCGGTCGCCCGTTCCTCGCCTTGATGAGCCAAGCGGACGAGGCCACGACTCGGGGTAGCTTCGTCCGGCTCCCAGACGCGCGGGTCCTGGTCCGCAGAGAGTGGGAGGTGCCCCTCGTCCGGGCCCGGCTCGATACTCTCGAACGGCTCCTCGATGCCCCCGGCGAGGTTTTCAAGAAGAACAGCCGGCGGTCCGTCGTGCGGATCGAGATCGCGGGCCCAGGCGCACCGCGCCGGATCTACGTCAAGGCGCACCCATCTCCACCCGCCCCGCGCTTGGTGGCACGTCTCTTCGGCCGCGCCTCTCCGACCCCCGCCCGCCGGGAGTGGGAGAACCTCGTCCATCTCGAGCGGCTGGGGATCCGGAGCATGTCCCCCGTCGCCCTCGCGGAAGAGCCGGGTGACGGACCGGGGCGGCGCTCGGTCCTCGTGACCGAAGAGATCGAGGGGGTCTCGCGAGTCGAGGATTTCATGCCGGGGAAGTACCCGCCCGGAAGGCTCTCGCGAGACCTCGCGCGCTCCAAGCGCCGGCTCGTCGAACGTCTCGCCGAGCTCGCCCGCCGGTTCCACGGCGCCGGCTTCTTCCACAAGGACTTCTACCTCGGCCACGTGCTCGTGAGGGAGGAGCCCGGCCCCGACTTCGCGCTCTGGCTCATCGACCTCCAGCGGACCGAGCGGCGCGAGCGCCCGTGCGTCCGATGGTTCGTTAAGGACCTCGCCCAGATGCTCTACACGGCCCCGACGCCGCCCGTCTCGGCTGCGGACAAGGTCCGGTTCCTGCGACTCTACCGCGGCGTCCGCCGGCTCGGTCCCGCGGAGCGCGGCCTCACCCGGCGCGTGCTCGCGAAGTGGAGGCGCATGGTCCGGCGCTTCGAGCGGAAGGGGCCGATCCGGGACTGGAGATGAAAGTCCCCGTCCCGGCCCTCGCCCGTCTCTGCCGGGGAGGGATCGATTGGAGCGTGGCCCCCGAGGGAGCCGCGCTCTTCGATGGGCTTTCTCCGGAGCGGCTCGGCGCCGCGCGAGTCCTCAAGAGCCGCGACGCCCGCGAGGTCCTCGACCTGGGGCCGGAAGGACCGGGAGGGCTCGTTGCGAAGCGCTACCGCGTGAAGGGCTGGGCGAAGCGGCTCGTCGTATCGATTGCGGGGGGGAAGGGACGGCGGGAGTGGCGGCTCCTCGTCGAGGCGTGCGCCCGTGGCCTTCCGGTTCCGGCGCCTGTGGCGTTCGGGAGGGTGCGGAGCGGGGGCCTCGCGGCCGAAGAGTGGCTGCTCGTCGAGCGGATCGATGGAGCGACCGACCTCGCGACCGTCGCGCGCGAGAGCGAGCTTGGGCGCTCCCTCCCGCCCTCCGCGAAGCGACCGCTCATCGAAGACCTCGCCGGGACGATCGCGCGCCTCCACGACGGCGGCCTCGCCCACGACGACCTCCATCCTGGAAACTTGGTCCGGGGAGCGAACGGCCGGGTCGCGCTCGTCGATCTCGACGGCGCTTCGCTCGCGAGTTCGCTCTCGGATCTCGACCGGCTCGCGTCGCTCGCGGTGCTCAATCGTTTCTTCGCGCAGCGGGCAAGCCGCACGGACCGACTGCGGTTCCTCCTCCGATATGCCGGCGACCGGGCGAGGGATCGCGAGTTTCTCGCGTGGGCGGCCCGCGAGGTCGAATCGCTCACGCGGCTGGGGAATATCGAGTTCTGGGAGCGCCGCCTTCGCCGCTACACTCGAGAGAACCGCCACATCGCGCGGGTCCGGGCCGGCCGTCTCGACGGCTGGCTCGACCGGGCCTACGAGGGCTGGGGTCTCGTCTCCCGCCTTGCCGACCTCGACCGGTGGATGGAGGAGGGCGAGGTCCACAAGGACTCGCGATCGTCGAAGGTCGTACGACTCGCGGATCCTGTCACCGGGCGTGGCCTCTTCGTGAAGCGGATCCACTCTCGGCCGGCCAAGTTCGCGGCCTCCCTCTTCCGTCCCACGAAGGCGATCCGCGCCTGGCGGGGCGCCTGGCGGCTCGTGTTGTGCGATCTCGCCACGCCTCGCCCGATCGCCGTCCTCCAGGAGCGTCGCGGGCCCTTCGTGGGGAAGCAGTACCTCGTCACCGAGGAGATCGCGCCGGCGCTCCTCCTCGACCGCTATGTCCCTCGCCTTTGCCCCGACCCACGCGACACGGCGGGGCTCGCGCACGTCTCGCGGGCCGCTCGCTCGCTCGGCCGCGCGCTCCGCCTCCTCGCCGAGCGCGGCCTCGCCCACGGGGACCTCAAGGCGGCGAACATTCTCGTCCAGGAGACGCCGGACGCGCCTCCGGTTTTCCACCTGATCGACCTGGAATCGCTCGTCCCCGACTCGCGCGGGCCGACCGGCGCCGGCCTCGGCCGCCTCGCGCGCTCTTTCGCCCGCGAGCCCCGCGTCACCCGGACGGCGAGGCTCCGTTTTCTCCTCGCCTACCTCGGGCCGTTCCGGGTGGGCCGGGAGGCGTGGAAGAGCGTCTGGCGCCGCGTCCGGCGAGATCTGGAGCGGTAGCGGCGAAGGGCGGGAGCGGCTCTCCGGGATGGACTACGGTGAGACCAGCATCCGTCGTAGGTCCTCGAGCGCCGCCTCGAAGCGCGCGATCCGGTCTGGCTCCGTCACCACGCCGGTCCTGTGCGGCATCCGGGCCGTCCTTTCCTCGAGCTCCGCCACCGTCATCGGGAACTCGCCGAGGACGCGGACCGCGTGCTCTCGATCCTTGGATTCCCAGCGGTCGAGCTTCGACAGGAGGAGGTCGTGAGGATGAGGAACGATGAGCCGGACATCGACTCGTTCCTCGACCTGGATCTCCCGGGCCCGCTCCCGCCAGCCCGAGGGCGGCGTGAATGTTTCGGGCTCGCACACCTCGACATAGGCTCCATGGCGCTTGTGATACCAGGACAGCTCGCCCATGAGAGCCTGGATCGGATCGGCGCACTCTCGCGGCTCGCAGACGAGGTCGACGTCGCGGCTCGCGGGAGCGTTGCGAAGCCAGAAGGCGAGCGCGGCGCTCCCGAAGACCACGATCTCCCCGTGGCGAACGAGGCGGACCGCATCGGTCACGATCCGGATGACGTCGCCTGGATCGACCACAGAATGAGGTCCGGGAAGGGATGGGACGCCAGGACCGAATGGAGCGGGACGGGCTCCGACCAGGTCTCGGGAGGCCGGTCCTCGGCCAGCCATGCGGCGAGCGGGCCGGTTCCGGCGAGGCAATCGGCCCAGAGCCGGTCCACCTCGGGCATTCCCGAGGGATGCTCGCGAAGCCACCCGAGGGCCTCTTCCGAGCGCCGCGGGTCGCGCCGGCAATGACGAAATCCTGCTCGCGCGTGCCCGAGAAGGCGCTCCAGTCTGGATCGGGGCGTGGAGGCCACGCCCGGATTATACGGCGGCGAGCCTTGGCCCTCCACGCCGTCCGCCGGGAGCCATTGGACCCGGGGCGCGGGCGGTGCCCCGCGGACGGGCCTTCAGGGCTACGGCGCCGACTTGGTGACGAGGTAGTCGCCCATCGCCAGAACCTCAAGGCCCGACCCCTCGAACATATCGAGAGCGTGGTCGGGACTCATGACCATCGGTTCGCCGCGGCGGTTGAGGCTCGTGTTGAGGAGGACGGGGACGCCTGTGAGCTCGCGGAAGCGGGTCAGGAGCTCGTGGTAGCGGGGATTGGTGTCGCGGGAGACGACCTGCGGCCGTACGGTCCCGTCCACGTGGACAACCTCGGGGATGCGGAAACGCCACTCGGGGGTGACGGCGAACGAGAGCACCATGAAGGGCGCGGGGTGGTCGGAGCCGAGAATCTCGCGGGCCGCGTCGTCGAGGAGAGAGGGGCAGAAGGGGCGCCAGCGCTCGCGGTACTTGATCCGCGCGTTCACCTCGTTCGCGACGCCCGGGATGGCCGGGTTGGCGAGGATCGAGCGGTTGCCAAGCGCGCGGGGTCCAAACTCCATGCGTCCCTGGAACCAGGCCACGACCTTGCCGTCCGCGAGAAGTCTCGCGATCGAGGCCGTGATCGAGTCCTCGCGGCGGAAAGAATGGGATCGTTTCGCGAGAGCGACCTCGATCTCCTCGTCCGAGTATTCGGGACCGAGATAGACGTGGCGCATCGGTTCGAGGCGCTCTCCGTTCTGCCACGCGAGGTAGGTCGCGGCCCCGAGCGAGGTCCCGGCGTCCCCGGCCGCGGGTTGGACATAGAGCTCGCGCGCGCCGCTCTCGGCGAGGAGCCGCTGGTTCATCTTGACGTTGAGCGCCACGCCGCCGGCGAGGCACAGGCGCCCGGTGCGCTCGATCGCGGGGCCGAGAAAGCGGCGCACGAGCCCGAGAACCGCCTCCTCGAGCGCCTTCTGCACGGCGGCAGCGATGTGGACGTAGGGCTCGTCGATCTCATCGCCCACACGCGGCGAGGCGCCCAGGAGTTCGGGGAGCGACTTCGAGAAAAAGCGCCCTCGGCCGTCCTCGTCGTGCCAGCGGCGGACGCCGAGGCAGTTGACGAAGCGGGTGTCGAGTTCAAACCCCTCCGGACCGTAGCGGAGGAGTTGCGAGATGTCGGCCCTTGATGGATCCCCGTAGGGGGCCATGCCCATCACTTTAAACTCGCCGTCGAGCATCTCGAAGCCGAGGTACTCGGTCATCGCCCCGTAGAAGCCCCCGAGCGAGTCGGGGGCGTAGAACTCCCGGATCCTCTCCAGGCGACCGGAGCGTCCCTCGCCGAGCCAGGTCGTGGCGTACTCGCCCACGCCGTCGACGGAGAGGATGGCCGCTTCCTCGAAACCGGAGAGGTGGTAGGCGCTCGAGGCGTGCGCGAGGTGGTGAGGGACGGTGACCAAGCGCGTGCGGGAGAGGTCGATCCCGATCTCGGCGAGCATCCGTGTGACGTTCCGGAGGTTCTTCCGGTAGCGGCGGTTGGGGTTGAAGACGGCCTTGAACGCGCGGTCGGGGCTGTAGAGATGGCGCCTCGCGTAGTGCCAGCGGCCTCGATCGAGGAACCCGACCCGGACGAAGGGGTAGGCAACGGCGTCCACGTCCCGGGGGTCCACGCCGCCGGCCGCGAGACAGTAGCGGACCGAGAGCGCGGGCTGGATGTCCTTGGCGTGCTTCACCCGGACGAATCGCTCCTCTTCCGCGCATGCGACGGTCCGGCCGTCGACGACAAGGGCTGCCGATGGGTCGTGCCCGACCGCGCCGCTCACTCCGAGGATCTTCATTCGCGCCCGCGCTCCTCCCGGGAACGAAGGACCTTATCAGTGCCGGCGAAACCGGACAAGATCCCGCGTGTTGAACCTTTCCTTGCCCTCGAAGGAGTCCAAACCTATGACCGAGCGATATTCCGGCGGCATCGCGGGCTCCCTGGCGCTAGCTTTCGTGTTCCTCGTGGCGGCGTCCTTCGCTCAGGAGGATTCCAGTGGTCCGGCCGAGGAGAGTCTTGACCTCATCGACTTCCACAACCACGTCATGCGGGGACTCGACCCCGACCGGATCGTGGCGGAGATGGACCGGGCTGGCGTACGGAAGATCGTCCTCATGGGCCTGGGGACGAGCCAGCCCGAGAGGGACGACCTTGCCCTCGCGGCGTTCGAGAAGCACCCCGACCGGATCGTCCCCTTCCTCGGCCTGAACGGGTATCGGCGCTTCCCGGAGACGATGCTCGACTATCTCGACGGCAGGCTCGCGACCGGGAAGTTCAAGGGGATGGGAGAGCTCTGCGCGCGTCACTACCCGTTTTCCCGCGATACGCCGGGAGGCCACCACGTCGAAGCCGGGGACTACACGATGCCGGCCGACTCGGAGGAGTCGCTCGCCCTCTTCGCGCTCGCGGCGAAGCGAGGCGTGATCCTGGTGATCCACATGGAATCGACCCCGGAGACGGTGCCGGCTCTCGAACGCGCGCTCGAACAATGTCCGGGGGCGAAGGTGATCTGGGCGCATCAGGATCCCGTCAAGACGTACGGCGGAGCCGAAGAGAAGGACGCCCGGCGAGGCGACCCCGCGCTCGTGGCTCGACTCCTCGATCGCTTCCCGAACCTGTATGCAGACATCGCGGTGGGCTACGAGTCCATGTTCCTCGAGGCCCGGGACAGAGAACTTCCGGCGGCCTGGAAAGACCTCTACGAGAAACACTCCGGCCGCTTCCTCGCCGGCTGCGACATGCCGTTCCTGCACGGGTGGGACGAAGGGGCTTTCGCCCGGCGGGCCGAATGGATCCGCGTGTGGCTGCGGCAGCTTTCCCCCGAGGCGCGCGCCAAGATCGCCTTCGAGAACGCGGAGAGCCTCCTCTCGCCCTCTCCGCCCGAGGCCCCGAAGTAGGCCGCCGCGATTCCCTGCTCACCTCGACTCGGCGAGGACCTCGCAAGTCACGGCTCGCCTTGTCCCAGACGATGACCGTGCGTTCCGACGATCCGGTCTTTTCAGACGGGGACCAGATCGACATGAATGCCCGCTGCGGCCGCGAGATCGCGGAGGTCGCCCGGATCGGAAGTCAGGAGCGAGTCGCCGTCCGCCGCCAGAAGCACCACGGCCGCATCGATCACGTCGGCCCTGCGCGCCCTGCCAAGCAGCGCTCCGGCCCGGCGGCCAAGCGGGTCGTCCAGCGGGGCGACCACGACGTCGCGCAGGAAGAGAGAGAGCCGCACCTGCCGGCGGGGGTCTCTCCAGACCTGCCCCACCACACCTCCATGGGTCATGGGGACGCGGCGAGCGAGGAGCTCTCCCTTCAAAAGCGCGATCACGTGCCGGTCGCCGCGCTCGACGGCGAGAAGCGCTCCAGCATCCAGGACGAGCGTCATCCTTTCGCGCCGCGCCGGCGCCGGGAAGTCCCTTCCTTGGACCTGGAGCCTCGGATGGTCTCGGCGCGGCTCCTGGCCCAGCGGACGGCCCGGCGGACTTCGTCGAGCGAAATCTCTCCATGCTCGGATTCATACGCTTCGATGAACTGCGCGAGACCCTCCAGCTGGCGGTCGTGCTCGAGCTTGAGGCGCAGGGCGTCGTTGACCCATGCGCTCACGGTCGGAACTCGTCCCCTCGCCACCGCCAGGGTCGCGGCTTTCATGAGATCGGCGTCGACGGACGCGCTCAGACGTAGCTTACTCTTCATAAGATCATGCTACTCCCATGCTACGTTCTTGGCAAAGAGGAACCGAGCGAAGTTCTCTTCGGTCCGGCGCTCCAGTTCATCGAGGCTCCAGCCCTTGATCCGCGCGACCTCGCGCGCGACCTCTGCCGCGCGAGCCGGGGAGTTCGGGACTCTACCGATCGGGACGGGCGTGTCGGTCTCCAGGAGCAGGAGCTCCGGGGCGATCGCGAGGACGACCCTGGCCACCTCGGCGCTCCCGATCGCGGAAGGGCCGACGGAAACGTAGTTCCCGGCCTCGTTCGCGATACGCACGAGCTTCGCCGAATGAGTGAACCAGTGCATCTGGGCGCCGAGACCGGTTTGCCGGTGGAAGAGGGTCGCGGCTTCGAGCGCCGCGCGTTCCGCGCGGCGCGAGTGGAGGTTGGCTGGCTTTCGGGCGGCGGCGGCGAGCGCGAACAGCCGGTCGAGGAAGGTCCTCTGGCGGGCCTTCTCTTCCGGCGTGACGGCGACCTTGTGGTCGAGCCCGACCTCCCCGAGGACGTCGGCTTCCGGAAGGAGCCGTTCGACCGCGGCAAGCGCGCGGTCGGCCTCCTCATCCGAGAGCGATGCAAGCGGGACGGGGTGAAGTCCGATCCCGGCGAGCACGACCCCCGGGTGGGACCGCGCGAGCGCCATCACGCGGTCAATCGTCTCCGGCCCTTCGGACACGGCTACGATCCTTCCCACGCCCGCTGCGCAGGCTTGTGCAATCGCCGCCTCTGGGTCCTCGACCTGATCGAGGTGACAGTGGGTATCGGTTAACACTCGTACTCCTCCTCGTCCGCGTTGCAGTATAAAATTGCGCCCCATGCGCTTCGGGATCCTTTCCGACATCCACGCGAACTACGCCGCGCTCGGGGTCGTGTTGGGCGAGATCGATGAGCTCGGCGTGGACGAGATCGTCTGCCTCGGCGACGTGATCGGCTACTACGCCGAGCCGCGGGAGTGCCTCGAGGTCATCATGCAGAGGAAGATCCCCGCGATCCGGGGAAACCACGAGCGGATGGTGATCGGCGAGATCAACCCGGACACGAAGGAGGGGGCCGTCCACGTCATTGAGTACACTCGCGCCCAGCTCCGGAACGAGCACTACACGTTCATCGAGCAGGAGATGACGAACAAGCGCGAGCACGGGGAGCACTTCCTGATGGTCCACGGCAGCCCGCGCCACAAGGACGAGTACCTTCTCTCCATGCAGGCCTTCATCGACAACCTGAAGCTCCTGGAACAGAAGTGGCCGCAGTACAAGGTCTGCTTCCACGGACACACCCACATGCCCTCCGTGATCGCGCCGGGCCACTTCATCCAGAGGATCCACGAGGACATGGTCGTTCCCCTCCAGGAGGGGAAGCACTACCTCATCAACCCGGGCTCGGTCGGGCAGCCGCGCGACGGGTGCAATCGGGCCTCCTTCGCCATCTACGACGAGGGGGAGGCCTCGGTCTACTTCTACCGGCGAGAGTACGACATGGACTGGACGAGACAGAAAGCCCGCGAGGCGGGCTTCCCGGACCGGGTGATCTCCCGCCTCGAACAGGGGCGATAGATCCATGTCCGAGAAGACGATCCAGATCGCGCAGCCGGTCGTCGAGCCCGACGAAATCGAGGCGGCGGTCCGAGTGCTCCGCTCGGGGAAGCTCCGCTACGGCGAGGAGTGCCGGCGGTTCGAGCAGGCGTTCCTGGCCGCGGAGGGGGGGCGGGCTGCCGTCGCCGTGAACAGCGGCACGGCCGCGCTCCATGCCTCCTACGCGGCGCTCGTCGAACCGGGGGACGAGGTCCTCGTGCCGGCCTTCACGTTCGTCGCCACGGCGAGCATGGTTCTCGCGGCTGGGGCAAAGCCTGTCTTCTGCGACGTGGACCCGCATACGTTTCTCATCTCTCTCGAAGAGGTGCGGGCGAAAACGGGGCCGGTGACGCGCGCGGTCGCGCCCGTCCACCTCTTCGGGAACGCCGTCCCGATCGAGCCGATGCTCGCGCTCGCCCGTGAGCTCGGGCTCGCGGTCGTTTGGGACGCGGCGCAGGCCCAGGGGGCGACCTCGGCGGGGCGGCGCCTGGGAGATGTCGCCGACGCGGTCTGCTACTCCTTCTATCCCACCAAGAACCTGACGACGGGTGAGGGGGGGATGATCGTTCTCTCCGACCCCACGCTGGAGAAGACCGTCAGGCAGGTGATGGACCACGGCCGGGAGGCGAAGTACCGCCACGCGCGACTGGGCTATAACTACCGGATGACCGACGTCGCCGCGGCGATCGGCCTCGCGCAGCTCCCCAAGGTCGAGGAGCGCGTCGCGCGCCGCCGCGCCAACGCGGACTTCTACCTCGCGGCGTTTGCGGGCGTGGAGGGGGTCGTGCTGCCCCGTCCGGCCGACGGGGCGGCCCCGTCCTTTAACCAGTTCACGATCCTCCTCGACCTCGCGCGCCTGCGGATCGACCGGGACGGCTTCGTGGCGGAGCTCGTGCGCCGCGGCGTGGGCGCAGACGTGCACTATCCCGTCCCGCTCCACCGGCAGCCCGTCTTCGCGCACCTGGAGCCTCCGCCGCTCCCTGTCGCCGAGGACCTCGCCCAGCGGGTCCTCTCGCTCCCGGTCCACCCCTGGCTCACGCCGGCCGAGCGGGAGTGTGTGGCCGAAGCGGTCCGCGAGGTCGCCAGGGATCATCTCGTCTAGCTCGTACTCCTACTCGTCCTCGACCACGTGCCGGCATTGACTGGATCCCGGCCTCTGCTAGCATGCCGGATTCCCGAACACCATCCACCAAGGAGAGAGAGAGTGATGATTCGCAATCTTCGCGCTCCCGCCCTCGCCGTGCTGGGAGCCCTCGCGCTCCTCGCGGCGCCCGCGGTCGCGGACGACGAAAGAACGAAGGCGATCGAGGACCTCTTGCCCGGCGACACGATCGCCCTCTTCACGGTCCACGACATGGAGACGTTCCGCACGAACTTCGAGAAGACCGGGCTCCACGGGATCTGGGCGGAGCCAGAGTTCCAGCGGTTCCTCGACAGCTTCTGGGGCGGCATCCAGAAGTACTACGACAGCATGAAGGAGGACTTCGAGAAAAGCACCGGCGTCGCGTTCGACAAGGTCCTGGAGTGCCTCCAGGGCGAGCTCGCGATCGCTTTCGTCGGGATGGAGAAGGGCGAGGCGGAACCCGAGCCGGGGATCGTCTTCACGATCGAGGCGGGGAAGAACCTCCCGATCGCGATCGAGCTCGTGGCTGGTCTCAGGAAGAAGATCCAGGAAGAGAACCCGGGCGCCCAGTACTCCACCCGCGACATCGACGGGATCACGATCCAGTCGCTCGGAGACGCGGAGTTCACTCTCCAGTACGCTTCCTTCGCGGGCGGCTTCTACTTCGCGACGACGGCCGAACTCATCGACACGGTCGTCCAGAACTTCCTTGCCGAGCCAGACGGCTCGCTCGCCCAGAGCGAGGCGTTCCGGGATGTGAAGGCGCGCTTCGGCGCCGGTGGAGGGGAGTACCTCCTCTACATCAACGCGAAGCAGGCATTCGAGGAGTTCGACGAAGAGATCCCGGAGGAGGCGAAGAAGGTCCTCGATGGGATCGGCCTCACCGACTGGTCGGCCGCGGGGATGGCGGGGGAGTTCACCGAGAACGAGTGGCGGGAGACCCTCGCCCTCTCGGTCCCCGGAGAGAAAAAGGGGATGAACTTCCTCTTCGCGGACCAGGGGGCCGTGGACCTTTCCAGGGCCTCGGAAGCGCCGGCGGACTCGACAACCTATTCCGCGATCCGGTTCGACCTCACGGGACTCTACGACGAGGTCCTCGCGACGGTGGAGCGGATCGACGAGTCGGCGGCCCGGGATCTCAAGAAGGGGATCGCCGACTTCGAAAAGGAGCACAACCTCGGCGTCCGCGACGACCTCCTGGGTTCGATCGGGAACGAGCTCCACTCGTTCGCCTTCACGCCGGAGGGAGGATCGCTGGTCCCGCACGGAGTGACAACGCTCGCGCTCAAGGACCCGGCGACGTTCGAGAAGACGATCGAAAAACTCCTCGCGGGGCAGAGTCTCTTCGAGGCCAAGTCGATCGAGTACCAGGGGAAGACGATCCGGTATCTGTCCGCCCCTCTGGGCGAGCTCGGCGAGAACCCGTTCGAGGGGATGGAGGAGTCCCCCGACGCGGCGATCCAGTTCGGGATCCAATTCGCGTTCGGCTCGATGGCCTGGTACGTGGAGGACGGCTGGCTCGTCACCTCCAACCTCGTCCAGGCGCTCGAGGATTACATCGACTACCTGAAGGAGGGCACGGGCAGTCTGACGGAGAACGACGAGTTCCGGGCCGCCGTGGAGTCGGCGGGGAAGGCCGGTTTCTTCGCCTGGTCCGACCCCCGTCCGTTCGTCGGGCAGATCTACAACACGGTCCTGCCGGTCCTTCGCATGATCGAGGGGATCGCGCGCCGGGCGGGCGTCCCGCTCGACGTCGCGCTCCTCCCGCGCGCGAAGACGATCCTCGCCCACCTCTCGCCATCGGTCTACTTGGCGCGTATGGGCGATGGAGGGGTCACGGTGCATGGGACCGCGCTCTTCCCGGGGACCCTCGTGGGCTTCTCCGTGGCAGGAGTCGCGGCCGCGGTCGCGATCCCCGGGCTCATCCAGGCGCGGCTTTCTGCGAATGAGACCGCCGCGATCGGGACGCTGAAGTCGCTCGCGACCTCCCAGGAGCAGTTCAAGTTCTCGACTCTCGTGGACGCCGACAGCGACGGCACGGGCGAGTACGGCTACTTCCAGGAGCTCGCCGGCACGTCGGAAACGCGGAGCGGGGCCAAGGTCGATCCGAGCTTCCTGACGTCCGTCCTCGGCGAGTCGGCCGCGGAGAACGGCGGGATCGCCGAGAAGAACGGGTACCACTTCCTGATCTACCTTCCGGGGAAGGACGCGGCGATGAGGGAGAAGGCGACTCTTCCGGCCGCCGATCCCGGGGTCGCCAACGCGCAGGAGACCCGCTGGGTCTGCTACGCCTGGCCGGTCGAGTTCGAGAAGACCGGGCGCCGCGTCTTCTGCATCACGCAGGAGGGCCAGGTCTACGAGACCCACAACTACTCGACGACCTACTCGGGCGCGGGGAAGATCCCGGAGGCCGGCGCGGCCTATGACCAGGACGGCCAGGGTGACCCGGCGAACCTCGAGAACGGCGTCGCCACGGGCGGCGGCCGTTCGGGCGACGGGAACTTCTGGTTCCCGAGCGGAGGGTAGGTCGAGAGACGTGAGGCTGGAGGGGAAGCCAGCACAGAGACGTCACTTTCCTTAAGCCCTCTAGCCTCCAGTCTCCAGTCCGAAAGAAAGGGCCGGCCGCGCCGCAAG
>JACQVV010000266.1 GCA_016209595.1 Planctomycetota bacterium | reverse complement strand
TGTGCAAGGAGCTCGGACCCTTCATGACGGCGTTCATCCTGGCGGGGCGTGTCGGATCGGCCATGGCGGCCGAGCTCGGGACGATGAGCGTCTCGGAGGAGATCGACGCGCTCCGGGTCATGTCGATCGACCCCGTGAAGTACCTCGTCCTCCCGCGGGTGATCGCCCTTTCGCTCTTTGCGCCGATCCTCACGATCTACGCCAACATCCTGGGAGTCGTCGGAGGCTCGGTCGTCGCCCTGTACCAGATCGATGTCGAGTACGCGGCTTATTACAACAACCTCTTCGACACCCTCGAACAGTGGAGGGGGATGGACCTCCTCTATGGCGGGCTCCTGAAGAGCATGGTGTTCGGGATGACGATCTCGCTCGTCGGCTGCTCGCTGGGGCTCCGCACCACGCACGGTGCCGAGGGAGTCGGCCAGGCCGCGAGGAAGGCCGTGGTCTACAGCTTCCTCCTCATCCTGATCCTGAACTACATCATGAGCTCTCTCATCGAACGGTACTGGTAGGCCGGCCGTGGAGATCCGCCTGGTCGACGTCCACAAGGCCTTCGGGGAGAAGAAGGTCCTGCGGGGGATGAACCTCGAGGTCGAGCAGGGCTCGACCTACTGCATCATCGGGCGCTCGGGGGCGGGGAAGAGCGTGACGCTGAAGCACATCATCGGGCTCCTCAAGCCCGACCGGGGGGAGATCTTCATCGACGGGAAGGACGTGACCGGAGTCAGCGACCGGAAGTACGATGTCTACCGCCGCCGGATGGGGGTCCTCTTCCAGTCGGGGGCCCTCATCAACTGGCTCACGGTGGGGGAGAACGTCGCGCTTCCCCTGCGCGAACACGAGAGGCTCCGCGAGAAGGAGATCCAGCGGCGGGTCCAGGAGAAGCTCGAACTCGTGGAGCTCCACGGGTGCGAGAACCAGCTCCCCGACTCGATCTCAGGTGGCATGAAGAAACGGGTCGGCCTCGCCCGCGCCATGGTCAGGAACCCCGAGCTCCTCCTCTACGACGAGCCGACGTCGGGGCTCGACCCGGTCATGTCGAACCAGATCAACGAGCTCATCCTCTCCATGCAGCAGAAGACGCGCGTCACCTCGATCGTGGTCACGCACGACATGAGCGCGGCCTACATGATCGGGGACCGGATCGGGATGTTCTACCAGGGAGAGATCATCGAGGAGGGGACTCCCGACGAGATCCGCCGCACGGCCAACTCGATCACTCGCCAGTTCATCGAGGGGAGGACCCGGGGGCCGATCACGACGGAGGAGGACGCCTTCGTAGGCCACGACGGGGAGGAGCCGGCCGGAGACGATTCCCGGTCGAGCGAGCCATCGGACGACTTCGTTCCCGAGGAGAGCTCGGGGGAAGGAGAAGCGTAAGGACATGAAGTTCACCCAGAATACGGTCGTCGGACTCATCTTCTTCGCGGCGCTCGCAGCTCTCCTCTGGTTCACGGTGGTCCAGGACCCGAGCAAGAACATCTTCGGTCCGCCGTCCGAGGAACTCGACTTCATCACCGTGACGTTCTCGAAGGTCGGCGGCCTGGATGAGGGGACCAAGGTCAGAGCGAGCGGAGTCAACGTCGGCGTGGTGGAGGGCCTGGAATACGTCCCCGAGACCGGGAAGGTCAGCGTGCGGATCCAGCTCTCCGAGAAGCTCCAACTCTTCCCCGGCCACACGTTCACTGTCAAGAACGAGAGCGCGCTCGGGGGGCGCTATATCGACGTCGAGATCGGAGACACCACCCTGCCGGCCGTCGTCCCGCCCTACGACAAGGGGAGCACGCTCGCCCGGACCGAGGAGGGGCGCGTTCAGCCGGATGTCCTCGACTCGCTCGGCGGGCTCGTGGACGAGAACCGCGGCGACCTCCGCGCGACGATCCAGAACATCCGCAAGGTCACCGAGTCGATCGCCGAAGGGGAGGGGACGGTCGGCCTCCTCGTCAAGGAGCGGAAGCTCTACGACGATCTCGCGGCGGCGCTCGACGAGCTGCGCGCGACGATCCGCCAGGCCCGAGAAGGACAGGGGACGGTCGGGAAGCTCCTGAACGATCCGGCGGCCTACGACAAGCTCGTCGCGACACTCGACGACGTGGAGGAGATCGCCGGGAAGATCCGGCGGGGCGAGGGGACGATCGGGAAGCTCGTGAACGACGAGGCGGCCTACAACGACCTCCAGGCCGCCCTCGACTCCGCGAAGCGCGCCCTCGACGACGTGCAGCAGATGGTCGCGGACGTCCGCGCCGGCAAGGGGACGGTCGGGATGCTCATGACGGACGAGAAGGTCGCCGGGGACGCTCGCGAGATCATCTCGAACACGAAGTCGATCACGGGGAAGATCGACCGGGGCGAGGGGACGCTCGGGAAGCTCATCACCGACGACCGGCTCTACGACGGGCTCCTCACCGCCATCGGAAACGTGAAAGAGATCACGGCCGACGTGAACGCGGGCAAGGGCACGATCGGGAAGCTCGTGAAGGACGACACGCTCTACTTCGAGCTCCGGAAAGCCGTCCGCTCGATCTCGGCCTCGGTCGAGGACGCGCGCGAGCAGGCGCCCGTCTCGCTCTTCACCTCGATCATCTTCAACGCGTTCTGATCAGCCTACCGGCTTCAGTCTTCAGAAAGCAGCTGCGCGTTTTTTTGAAGGCTGAAGGCTGAAGGCTGAAGGCTGAATCAGCGCAGGCGCTCCTGGATGACGCGGAGCGCCTGCGCAGCCGACTGGCTCACGGCCGGGTCGGGGTCGGCGACGATCGTGCGAACGGCGCCGAGCGACGCGGGACCGATCGCAACCAGCGCCTCGAGGGCAAGGGCTCGGACCGACTCGTCCCTCAGGCAGTCGACGATGTCCCACACGACCGATTCCGCCGCGGGTCCGAGCGCCTTGAGCGCCCCCAGCGCCGTCAAGCGCACATCGCCGTCGTCGTCCCGCAGCGCTCGGGCGAGGGCCGGCGCCGCGGCGCGGGCGTGCTTCCCGAGCTCCGCCAGGGCGCACGCGGCGCGACGGCGGACGGCGGGATCGGGGTCCCCGAGCTCCCCGGCGAGGTCGTCGGCGCTCGGGGCCGGGGGAAGGGCGGCGAATCGCTCGCCGCTCTCCTTGCCCGTGAGGTTTCGCTCCGCCTCCTCGATCGAGGCGAGAGAGGGATAGA
This sequence comes from Planctomycetota bacterium, assembly GCA_016209595.1. Classification (GTDB taxonomy): domain Bacteria; phylum Planctomycetota; class JACQVV01; order JACQVV01; family JACQVV01; genus JACQVV01. The sequence continues at coordinate 19,047 of JACQVV010000266.1, read as the reverse complement.
CCCTGGCGAGTTCGAGCAGATCAACGTGAATCTTGGCCGTCTCGGAGGGGGAAACGAACACGACCCTGCCGCCACGTTCGGCGGCTCGGCCTCTTGCCGCGTTCACGGCCGAGACCCAGTCCACAGACATCATTTTTGCCGCGGAGAGATCGAGGACGAGCGAGGGTCCGGAAAGATCGAGCACCCGGTCGAGGCTCTTCCCAAGGAGTCCCACGGTCCGGTCGTCCACCGTGCCGTCGAGCGCGACCAAGGCGTGCCCCGCTCTCGGCGTCATCCGGATCGTGAGTCGCTGCGCCGAGTCGGACCAAATTTCGGGGCGAACGGTGAGTGGCGGGGTACGCTCGGGAGCGGGAGCGGGAGCGGGAGCGGGAGAGCAAACGGAAACGGAGATGGGCTCTCGATCTTCCCTCGCACCTGGCGGCTCCTCGCGATCGGCGTTGAGCCTCCACCAGACGAGGAGGTGAGCCTCCGGAGCAACTTGTGTTGAGTGGCCCATCTATCGAGATACCTGTTCGAGGAGCCGGGCGACGTACTTCGCCAGGATATCGACTTCGACGTTGACGCGCGAGCCCGGCCGGAGGCGACCGAGCGTTGTGGCTTCGCGAGTGTGCGGGATCAGCGCAACCGCGAAACCGTCGCGCCCGGCCTCCACGATCGTGAGGCTCACGCCGTCCACGGCGACCGAGCCCTTCTCGACCAGCTGCGGCGCGAGAGCGGGGTCGGTGCGTACGGACACGACGAAGTCCCCGCCTCGCGGGCCGGCCGTGCGAATCGTCCCGACCCCGTCGACGTGTCCCTGGACGAAATGCCCACCCATCCGGTCGTTCGCGCGGAGCGCGAGCTCGAGGTTCACCTCGTCCCCGGGGCGCACGTCCCGGAGCGTGGTCCGTGAGAGCGTCTCCGCGACAACATCGAAGGCGACGCGCGTCGCGGAGATCTCGACCGCGGTGAGGCAGACGCCGGAAATCGCGACCGAGTCGCCCTTCTTCACCTCGCGGGCGAGCTCACCCACCTCGATCTCCAGTCGCTTTCCGCCCGCCTGTGCCGCCGACAAGGCGACGCGACCCTTGGCCAGGACGATTCCGGTGAACACGCGTCGATTGTACCGCAGCGCCGCGATGCGGATGCAGGACAAGGCTTCTTCCGGCACCAGGGCCGGGATAAACCCGGCCCCTACATTCGGGTGGCGGCTGCCTGTAGGGCGGGGGCTTGTCCCCCGCCGCGCGTAGACACAATGGTTGGACCAGCTGGTCCAACCATTGTGTCTAGAACGGAACGTCGTCCTCGCGGAAGCTCCCCCCGTTTCCGAAGTCCGCGCCGGGGTCGAAGGGAGGCTCGTCGCGCGAGGCCGGGAAGGGAGCCCCGGCCGGGACGGCTTCCGGTTCCATCCCGCCGCCGCGGCCGCCGCGCTGGCCGAGGAACTGGAAGTTCTCGACGATCACGCGATGTTTCGAGTGGTTCGAACCGTCCTTGCCTTTCCAGGTATCGAGCTTCAGGCGCCCCTCGACGAAGAGCGGGTCGCCCTTCTTCTTCCACTGATGGAGGACGTCAGCCTGGCGGCCGTAGAGAACGAGATCGATGAAGCACGTTTCCTCGCGATCCTGGCCGTCCGCCGTCCGGTACTTCCGGTTCGTGGCGATCGCGGTATCGCAAACGGAGGAACCCGATGGAAGCTTCCGGAGCTCCGGGTCCCGGGTCAGGTTGCCGATCAAGAGGACCTTGTTGAAGTTAGCCATGCGCCTCGTCTCCCTTCGAATGCTCTCGTGATGGTCTAGGCGCATCGTACAGGGAGGACGCCTCGTGTCAAGCACCATCTCCCAAATCTTGTGGCCAGGGCGTGTCGCACCCCCAGGAGCGGTGTGTGTGCCTCAGGGGCGGGTGGCGGGCGCCGGAGGCTGGAAAAAAGCCGTCTGGACGCGCCCCGCTCTTGCTACCATGCCTCCCCTTTGAACCTGAAGGCCTCCGAGATCCCATGAGCGAGCCTACCGGCCCCGACCTGCCAAGAGGACGCCGCGACGATACGATGGCCCGGCGGCGCCGCCTGGAACTCCACTGGAAGATGCTGATCGGACTCCTCGTGGGGGCGGTGGCCGGGCTTGTCGCCAACGCCTGGGCGAGCTCCAAGTTCATCGAGGACTCGGTTTACTACGCCGCCTACCCCGTGGGCCAGATCTTCTTCCGGCTCATCTTCATGGTGGTGGTCCCGCTCGCCTTCTCCGCGCTCGTCCTCGGGGTCACGGGGATCGGGGATGTCCGGCGCGTGGGCCGAATGGGTTTCAAGACCCTCGTCATGACGGTTCTCCTTTCCGGCATCTCGGTCGCGATCGGGATCGGTCTCGCGAACTGGATCCGTCCGGGGGCGAGGCTCCCCGACGAGAAGCAGAAGGAGCTCCAGGAGAAATACAAGACCGACGCGGCGTCCAAGGTCGAAAGCGCCAAGAAGGCGAAATCCGTCCGCGACACGCTTCTCGACATCATCCCGAAGAATCCGCTCCAGGAGATGGTCGGAGCGCTCGACGGGAGCTCGCCCGGCGGCGGCATGCTCGCCCTCATGTTCTTCGCGCTCGCATTCGGCGTCGCGATCGCGACGAGCCCCGAGCGGACCGGGCCTCTCGTCGGGATGCTGGAGGGGGTCTACGACGTCTGCATGAAGATCATCGGCTTCGCCATGAAGCTCGCTCCCGTGGGCGTGGCGGGACTCGCCTATTCGCTCACCGCGGTCCTGGGCCTCGACATCCTCAAGGCGCTCGGATGGTTCGTGATCACCGTGATCGTGGGGCTCGCGCTCCACATGTTCGGCGTCTACTCGATCGTCCTCGTCTTCCTCGCCCGGTACTCCCCACGCCGGTTCTTCACGCGCGGTTCGGAGGCCTTTCTGACAGCCTTCGGGACGGCCTCCTCGAACGCGACGCTCCCGACCTCGCTCCGCGTGACCGAGAAGTCCTTGGGGATCAGGCCGGAGGTCGCGCGCTTCGTCCTCACCGTGGGCTCGACCGCGAACCAGAACGGGACCGCGCTCTTCGAGGGGGTCACGGTTCTCTTTCTCGCCCAGGTCTTCGGCCACGACCTGAACGTGGTCCAGCAGGTCACCGTCGTCCTCTTGTCGGTCCTCGCGGGGATCGGGACCGCGGGAGTTCCCGGGGGCTCCCTTCCCCTCATCGTCCTCGTTCTCATGTCGGTCGGGATTCCGGGCGAGGGGATCGGCATCATCCTGGGCGTGGACCGGCTTCTCGACATGTGCCGGACCTCGGTGAACGTCGCAGGGGACATGGCGATCGCGGCGTGCGTCGACCGTGGCGAGCAAGCCAAGACCGTTCCCGCGCCTCCACCGGCGAGCTGACCCGACAAATCGAGGGCCTTGCAACACTCGGGCCTTCTGGCGTCACTATAAGGATGTGAGCACGGTCGAGTTGCTCGAGAAAGACGAGGTCGAGCTCGTCTGGCGCTCGAGATCGGGCGACCGCTTCGCATACGGGGAGCTCGTCGAACGCTACCGCGGGCGGGTCCACGCGCTCGCCTCTCTGTCGGCGGGCCGCGCCTGCGACGCGCAGGACCTCACGCAGGAGACGTTCCTGCGGGCTTACGAGGCGCTGGGGAAACTGCGCCGCCCGGACCGGTTCGGAGCCTGGCTCTACGGGATCCTTCGCACGACCGCGCGCGAGCTCCGCCGCCTGGGGCGCCCCCGGGAGCTCCGGCTGGAAGATCCCGGCCGCTGGACGGGCCCCGCCTGCAGAAGCGAGGCATCAGTTGAACAGGCCGAACGCGCCCAGGGCGTTCGCCGCGCGATCGCCGCGCTCCCCGAGGAGAGCCGCGTGGTCGTCACGCTCCGCTTCCTCGACGGCTGGACGAGCGAGGCGATCGCCCAGCATCTCGGCCGCCCCGCGGGCACGATCCGCAGCATCCTATCTCGCGCGCGCCCGGTTCTTCGCGAACGGTTGAAGGAGTGGACGCCATGACGCTCTCTCCTTGCGAGCAGGTCGAGTGTTTCCTAGACGACCAATTCGCGGGCGCTGGGGACGCGCTTCCGGCGGACCTCGAGCTTCATCTCGAAGGCTGCGAGACCTGCCGCACCCACCACGACGCGGAGCTCGCGTGCGAGGCGCGCATCCGGGAGACGCTCGCGTCGCTCGCCTCCGGGGCGCCGCCCGCGGAGGCGGTCCTCCGCTTCCTCCCGGCCCGAACTCCGGCGCCGCGGGCCTGGCTTCCGTTCGCGCGCGCCGCGAGTCTCGCGATCGGGGCGGGCGTCCTCTCCTGGCTCCTGGTGCTGGGGGCTTTTGCTCCGCAGGGCACGGAGACCTCCAGGAATCCGCCGGGAAAGCAGAGGGAAGACGAGGTCCAGAAGCTCCGCCGCGAGGTCGCGGATCTCCACGCCCAGCTCGACGACTTCAAGTCGAAGATCGAGCACCTCAAGGCCCAGGGGATCGATGTCGAGAGGCTCGCCGAGGTAAAGGTCCCCAGGCCCCTCGACGGCAAAGTTGTCGCGGTGAACGGGGACGTCCTCCTCGCGATGATCAACCTGGGCGAGAAGGAGGGAGTCGAGAAGGGGCTAGTTCTCACCGTCTATCGCGGCGATCGCTACATCGGCCAGATCGTCGTGGACCAGGTCTACCCCGACATGTCGAGCGCGCGGATCGACCCGCGCTTCCTCACGGGACAGATGAAGGAGGGAGACGATGTCACGACTCGCATTCGCTAGCATCTCGTGGCTGTGCATGGCGGCGGGAGCCCTCGCGGACGATCGGATCGAGACCCTCGTGGTCCAGCTCGGCGACTCCAACTGGCAGGTCCGCGAGAGGGCCGAACGCGAGCTCGTCGAGATCGGCCGCGAGGCGATCCCCGAACTCAAGGACGCGACCCAGGACGAGGACCCGGAGATCGCGGCTCGGGCGCATGAAGCCCTCGCCGAGATCCGTACGCAGTGCGGCATGCCCGATCCGAGCGATCTGGCCCGGGAGAATCAGGATCTGCGCGAGCAGCTCGAGGAGTTCAAGGCGAAGATCGAGCATCTCAAGGCCATGGGAATCCACTGCTGGGGGTGCACCGACGTGAAGGTCCCCAGGCCCCTCGACGGCAAGATCGTCGCGGTGAACGCGGACGTCATGCTCGCGATGATCAATCTGGGCGAGAAGGAGGGGGTCGAGAAGGGGATGGTCTTCACCGTGTATCGCGGCGAGAGCTACATCGGCCAGATCGTCACCGACATGATCTACCCCGACATGTCGAGCGTGCGGATCGACCCCCGCTTCCTCAAGGAACCCATGAAGGAAGCGGACGGCGTGACGACCCGGATCCGCTAGCTCGTTTCTGGTGCGAAATAGCTCTAAGGAACCCAGGAACCCAGGAAAAGCCAGCTCGACTCCTGGTTTCCTGGGTTCCTCAGAGTTATTCTTCCGGCCGATCTCGAACTATGCACCAGGAACTAGCTCGCGAGCGGCGCCTACGCGACGCCCGGTCGGTCAGCGCCTGGCGGCCATGTGTACGCGCAGCACCTCGAGGTCGGACTGCCGTACGCCGGAGATGCGCGAGGCCGCTCCGAGCGAGGGCGGCCGCCGGTCGGCGAGCTTCTGGCGACCTTCGGTCGAGAGGTGGGGCACGGTCGAGTAGTCCACCCAGGCGGGGATGGGAAGCTCCTCCATCCGCCGGAACCGCTCCACTGCCACGTTTTGCCGGGCGACGTAGCCCTGGTACTTCGCCTCGAACTCGACTTGCTCGACGACTTCGGGTGAGAGGGATGCGATCTCCGGCAGGTGGGGGGCGAGGTCGTCGAGTCGAGCCCCGGGCCTCCGGAGGGTCCGGGCGAGCGAGGTCCCGTCCACGAACCGGCGCTCGAGACTTCCGAGGATCTCGGCGATCCGGACCTCCTTCTCGCGCACGCGATCGGCCCGCTCGCGGGAAACCAGGCCGATCTCGTGCGCGCGCGGGACCAGCCGCCTGTCGGCGTTGTCGTGGCGCAGGAGCAGCCGGTACTCCGCCCGGGACGTGAACATCCGATAGGGTTCGTTCGTCCCCTTGGTGACGAGGTCGTCCACGAGGACGCCCACGTACGACGAGGCGCGGTCGAGGACGAAGGGCGGGCGCCCCGCCGCCTTGAGCGCGGCGTTCGCGCCGGCCACGAGTCCCTGGGCGGCGGCCTCCTCGTAGCCGGTCGTCCCGTTGATCTGCCCGGCGTGAAAGAGCCCCTCGACCCGACGGGTTTCCAGCGTGGGGTGGAGCTCGGTCGGCTGGATGAAGTCGTACTCGACGGCGTAGCCGTAGCGCAGGATCTGGGCCTTCTCCAGGCCTTCGATCGAGTGGACCATGGCCTCCTGCACGTCGGGCGGGAGGCTCGTCGAGATCCCGTTCAGGTAGAGCTCCAGCGTGTCGCGTCCCTCCGGCTCGACGAAGACCTGGTGCCGGTCGCGATCGGCGAAGCGAACGACCTTGTCCTCGATCGAGGGGCAGTAGCGAACACCGGTCGCCTGGATCTGACCGGAGTACATCGGGCTCCGGTGGAGGTTCTCCCGGATCACCCGGTGCGTTTCGGGGTTCGTGTGTGTGATCCAGCAGACGAGCTGGGGTTGGCCGATCCTCGCGGTCTCGAACGAGAAGGGACGGGGCTCGGGGTCGCCCGGCTGCACCTCGAGATCCGCGAGTCGCACCGTCCGGGCGTTGACGCGGGGAGGCGTCCCGGTTTTCAACCTTCCGATCTCGAAGCCGAGCGCGGCGAGGCTCTCCGGGAGCCGCTCGGCGGGTTTCTCGCCGCTCCGGCCCCCCGGGGTGCGTGACGACCCCATGTGCATCAGGCCGCGCAGGAAGGTCCCGGTCGTGAGGACGACCGCGCGGGCGCGGTACAGGGTCCCGCTCGCGCCCCGGACTCCCTGGACGTGCCCGCCCTCGACGAGAAGGGCCTCCACCATGTCCTGGCGGAGTTCCAGTCCTTCCTTTGCCTCGACGGCGCGCTTCATGAAGGCCGCGTAGGCCCTCCTGTCGGCCTGCGCGCGCGGGGAGTGGACCGCCGGGCCGCGTCCCGTTCCGAGCATTCGGAACTGGATCCCCGTGGCGTCGATCGCTCTCGCCATCTCGCCGCCCAGGGCGTCGATCTCCCGGACGAGCTGCCCCTTCGCGATCCCTCCTATCGCCGGGTTGCACGACATGTGTGCGACGGTGTCGAGGTTCGCCGAGAGGAGACAGGTCCGGGCCCCCAGCCGCGCGGCGGCGAGTGCCGCCTCGCAGCCGGCGTGGCCCGCTCCCACGACGAGGACGTCGTGCTCGAGTCTCACGGAGCGGCCGCGGGCGCGTTCCGGCCCCGCCACCACTCCTCCCACGCCTCCACGAGCTCGGGCGAAGCCCCCTCCCAGTCCTCCGGGTCCCGATCCGGGATGGCCGTGATCTCTCGCAGGGCCTCGAAATAGCGGAGCCGGAGCGACGCCGGAGAAGGCGGGAGGGTCGCGAGCAAGTGCGGCACCGCGCCGGCCTCCTTCCGTTCGCCCAGATGGATCGCGGCCGACCGGCGGGCGTCCCCGGAGCGCCAGCGGAGGTACGCGACGAGGCGGGGCGTGGGGACTTCCTCCAGGATGCGGTGGATCACTGGCGGGACGGCGCGGGATCGGACGCCGAAGTCCGTGCGTTCCGCCTGGGCGTCTCGCACGAGGATCGGCAGGGCACGTTCGCCGAAGCCGATCACGGTCGCGGCCGACGCGGTGTACACGGCGAAATGGGGCGAGGCGAGCCCCTGGATCGCCTCTAGCAAGACGTCCTCCTCCTCGGCGGAGAGGGGAGGGAGCTCCGTTTCGTCGACGGCGAGGTCTTCGCTCGCGAAAATACCGGTAGGCGTGGCCGGTGCGGCCCCGCCGGGATCGAGAGAAACCCCGGACCGCCCCGCGCAACCGGCGACGAGAACGAGCAACACTCCCGCTCCCGACGCTCGCGAGAGAAATCCCATCAAATGAATTATGACCCCGGCAGGGGGGAGGAGCAAGTCCCCCCAACTCAGTGGTCAGTGGTCAGTGGTCAGTAACCCAAAACTTCCCAACGCGAACCCGGGAACCGAGAGGGAGCCGGGCCGTAAGCCGGATTCTGTCCTGCGTCCGTTCGCGAGAAGCGCTCCCGGACGCCCGGCGGTCATTTGTCTCCTGGGCCGGCGAACCGACCTCGATCGGCCTACCCGAGGGTCGATGGCGGAGCGGGCAGCTCCTGCCCTCCTATTTGGCCTTTCACCGGGTGGGGTTTGCCGTGCCGGAGGTGTCACCACCCCCGCGGTGAGCTCTTACCTCGCCTTTTCACCCTTGCCCCGCCGGGCGCGAGGCCCGGCGTGGCGGTGTGTTTTCTGTGGCACTTTCCCTGGGATCGCTCCCGGTGGGCGTTACCCACCACCCTGCCCTGCGGTGTCCGGACTTTCCTCGTCTCCTCGAGAGGGGACGCGGCCGCCTCGCCCGCCTCCCTCCCGGTTCTCGGATTCGCGTCAAGTTTCGAAAGAACGACGCTGGTAGCGCGACCGCTTTGGAGCCCATCCCCCGACCCTCCTGTGGTCGGCGTTTCGCCGGGCTCGGTCCTGGTTTGCGATGGGCTATCGATCAACTAGAAACAGGAACCGGCCGCAGTGGGTGCACTTCACCAGGTCGGAATCCTTGTGGAGCATGTTGAGGACGTTCGGAGGCACCTTGAAGTTGCAGCCCTGGCAGGCGCCGCTGGCGACCGAGGCGAGCGCGAGCCCGTTCTTGTTCTCCAGGAGCTCCTCGTAGAGGGAGAGCGTCTTCGCGTCCACACCGCGAGCGATCCCTGAGCGGCGGCCGCCCAGGCCGGCGATCTTCCCCTCGAGGTCGGCCGCCTCGGACTCTGCCCGTTTTCGGGCCGCCTCGACTTCCCGTTCCTTGGCCCGCCGGCGCTCCTCCAGCGCCTTGATCTCCGTATCGATCCCCTCCTGGAGGTTCAGAATATCGAGGATCCGTTCCTCGAACTGTCCCCGCTCGGAGACGAGGACCGCGATCTCGTTCTGGAATGCCTTGAACTCGCGGTTGGTCTTGACCTCGTTCTGCTGGCCGCGGAGCTTGTCGATCCGGCCCTCGTGGGTCTTGAGCTCCCCTTCCTCGTGGAGGAGCTTCTTGGCGGATTCCTTCTTCTCGGCCTGCCGGGCGGCGAGGAGGCGGTCGATCTCCTTGAGCTCGTGGTCGCGGCTTTCCACCTCGGCGGGGAGCTCCCGCTGGTATCGGCGGTAGCGGAGGATCTCGCGGTCGAGTTCTTGCAGTTCTCTCAGGGTGTCGAGGAGCGCGCTCATTCCTACCGATAGTATCCGTCGAGGAAGCCCTCGAGCTTCCGGCTTCGCACGGGGTGCTGGAGCTTGCGGACCGCCTTCGCTTCGATCTGGCGAACTCGTTCGCGGGTAACCTTGAAGATCTTCCCCACCTCCTCGAGGGTGTAAGTGTACCCCGAGCCCAGCCCGTAGCGAAGCTTGATGATCTCCCGCTCTCGGAAGTCGAGGGTCTCGAGAACCGCCGCGATCTTGTCCTTCAGCATCTCCTGGTTGGCGCTGTGCACGGGGCTCTCGGCCTGCTCGTCCTCGATGAAGTCGCCGAAGTAGCTATCGTCCGACTCCCCGATCGGCCGGTCGAGCGAGATGGGGAGCTTCGAAATCTTGAGCACGCGCTTGGTTTCGTCGGCGCTGATCCCGGTCTCCTTGCTGATCTCCTCGATCGTGGGTTCCCGGCCGTTCTCCTGCACGAGCCTCTTGGAGACGTTGCGCAGCTTCGACATCGTCTCGATCATGTGGACCGGGATTCGGATCGTGCGTGCCTGGTCGGCGATGGAGCGCGTGATGGCCTGACGGATCCACCAGGTCGCGTAGGTGGAGAACTTGTAGCCGCGGCGGTACTCGTACTTCTCGACCGCCTTCATGAGGCCCGTGTTCCCCTCCTGGATGAGGTCGAGGAAGGTGAGACCCCGATTGCGGTACTTCTTGGCGATCGAGACGACGAGGCGCAAGTTGCCGCTACTGAGCTTGCGCTTGGCGTCCTCATACTCGTGGAACTCTCCCCGGATGTCGTCGATCCGGCTGCAGAAGCGAGCCCACGGGTCGTGGCCGGTCTCGCAGGCGGCGAGCGCGATCTCCTCGATCTCCTTCTTGCGCCCGGCCAGGTACTCCCTGTCGAGATGGCCCTTCCGGCGGCGGGCCCGCTGGATCTCGTCGCGGATCTCCCGCCCCTTCCGGTGGAGATCCTGGAGCTCCAACCAGATCGGCTTCACCTTCTTGGTCTGGAGGCTCATCTCCTCGAGGAGATCGTATCCTTTGATGAGCCGGCTCTGGATCTTGCGGGCGAGAGAACCCCGCCGCGGCGCGGTTCGGTTCTCGCGGCGGTAGCGCGAGTAGTCGCGGCGGTTCGCATCGAGCATCTTCTTCAGCGTGTCGATGTTCTCCGGAAGCCGGGATGAGATCTCCTGCTTGCCGACCTCGGTCGAGGCGTTGACGTTGAGCGTCCGCTCGAAGGCGAGCTTCCCGTCCCGGACGTCCTCGAGGATCTGGAGGGCGCGCCGGAGTCCCGGCTCGGTGCTGAGCACCTTCTTGCGGTACTCCTTGCGCGCAAGTTCGATCTTCTTGGCGAGGTAAATCTCCTCCTCGCGGGTGAGAAGGGGGATCTCCCCCATCTGGGTGAGGTACATCCGGACGGGATCCTCGATCCGCTCGCGCGGCGAGCCGCTCGATTCGAAGACGTAGGGCTCCTTCTTCGCCTCGTCGTACTCTGCGAGATCCTCGTCGGGTTCCTCCACGTCCACTCCCACGTCGGGGTCGCCGTTCGCTTCTCCGCGGAGGTCTTCGTCCCCGGCATCGGGCTTCTCCGCGTCGTCGAGGATCTCGATGCCGCTCTCCTCGAGTTCGGTGAGCACGTTCGAGTACTTCTCGGGCGAGATCATCTCCGAAGGGAGCATGTCCTCGATTTCCTCGTGGGTGAGGACCCCACCGTTCTTCCGCCCCTCGTCGATGAGCGCCTTGATGTCGCCGTCCACTTTGGCCATGCGGATTCGCTCCTTACGGCTTGTGCTCGAGGAGGGATCGCAAACTCTTCTCCCTCCCCTCTCGATCGCCGGCTCGTTCCGCCTCGCGGAGTCGTTCGCGCTCCTCCTGGCGGCGCCGGTCGTTCTCTTCCTTCCTCAACTTCTTCAAGAATGTCTCAAGCTCCTTGCGATAATCCACCTCGTCGCTCGCGTGGCGCGCCTGGATCGCGCGGATCAGGCTCGCGGTCTCGCCGTCCATTCCCTGCGTGGCGAGCGCGAGGATCTCCTCGCGGCCAAGCCCCGCTAGATGGGACGGATCGCCGAGCGAGAGGATCCGGTTCGCGGCCGAGGCAAGCTCGGACGACCGGAACTTCTCGGGCGGGTAATCTCTCCGGACTTCGTCCGCGAGAAGCGGCGAACAGAGCAGGGCCTGTACGACGAACTCCTCGCCCTTTCGTACCCAGGGCGGGCTCTCCGGACCGGGGGCGCGCAAACGGGAGAGAGGAGCGGGAGCGCCAGGTCGGGCCGGACTCCCACCCCGGTGCTGGAGCTGCTCCAGGCGAGCCTGGAGCTCCTCGACGGCGAGGCCGAACACCTCGGCCGTTCGCTGGAGCGCGAACTTCCTGCGGACAGGGTTCGGAGTTCGCTGGATCGTCGCCAGCAAGAAATCCACGGCCGCGGCGCGTCCCGCGATTGCTCCGAGGTCGTAGCGACTCCTCGCGAGCGACAGCTTGAAGTCCAGGAACTCCGCGGCGCTCCGCACCAGAGCCCGGAGCGCATCGGCTCCCTCGTCGGCCACAAACTCGTCGGGGTCTCGTTCCCCCGGGAGCGTGGCGATCCGGACAGTCAGGTCGCGCTCGAGGAAGTTCTCCACTCCCCGCTCCGCCGCCCGTTCTCCGGCCGCGTCGCTGTCGAAGAGGAGGGTGATGGGAGCCTGGCGGACATAGCGCCCGACGAGATCCGCCTGGTGGGGCGTGAACGCGGTTCCGAGAGACGCGACCGCGTTCCCGATGCCGGCCTGGTGGAGACCCATCACGTCCGTGTAGCCCTCGACCACGAGGAGCCCATCCTTCGCCGCGCCGCGGGCGAGGTCGAGGCCGTACAGGATCCTCGACTTGTCGTAGACGGGCGTGTGGCGGGTGTTGATGTACTTTCGTTCCCCCGTGCCGAGGACTCGACCCCCGAAGGCGACGACGCGCCCGGATTCGTCCCGGATCGGAAAGAGGATCCGCTCGCGGAAGAAGTCGTAATGCCCCCGCCCCGAGTCGCGAGGCGAGGCGAGCCCCGCCTCGACCAGGAGCTCCGGGTCCCGACCCGACTTCCTCGCCGCCTCGACGAGGAACTCCCACCCCGCTGGAGCCCAGCCGATTCCGAAGGTCTCCAGGGTCTCTCGACGGAAGCGCCGCCGGGCGAGGTACTCGCGCGCGCCCGCCGCCCCGGGCGACGCGAGCGCACCATGGTAGACGCCCGCGGCCCAGGCGAGGGCGTCGTGGAGCCGAGCGAGGCGGGCGCTTCGCCGGGCTGCTTCCGGGTCCTCGGTCTCGACGTCGATCCCCGCCCGGCGGGCGAGGACCTCGACCGCCTCGCGGAAGCTCAAGCGGTCGGTCTCCATGAGGAAGCGGATCGCGTCTCCGCCGGCCTGGCAGCCGTGGCAGTGGTAGTAGCCCTTCTCGGGGTTCACGGAAAAGGACGGTGTTTTCTCGTCGTGGAACGGGCAGAGGCCCTTGAATTCGCGGCCAGCGGGACGCAGGGCTACCCGCTCGCCGATGAGATCGACGATCCGGGTGGCCTTCAGAATCTCCTGACGCCTCTCGTCGGAAATGCGCCCAGGCAATCTCGAATCCCCAGGGCAAGCGGGCCACGTCGCGTCTTCGTTGCCCCTCTCGCCAGCTTCAGGCCCTCAAAATTGTAAAGTTTACGGAGTCGACGGCCCAGTGTCAAGGAATCCCTTCACCTTGACCGCCTTCACAAGAGCCTGCGCCAGAATTAGTTACATCCAGGAGTTGCAAGAGCGCAAGGAATTCTCCCGGAGAGAGGCTCTCGAGGCGGCGCCGCGAGTCGATACCGAGGGCTTCGATCCGCCGCCGGGCCTCGGCCGCTGGGACCCCACCGAGGAGGGTTCGAGACAGCGCGGGTCCCAGGGTCTTCCTCCTCTGAGAGAAGAGGAGGGGAAGCCGGCGAGCCAGTTCGGAGATCCCGCGAGGACGCTCCGACAGGGGCTCGATCACGACGACGGCCGAGTCCACCTTCGGCGGGGGCCAGAACGCCCCGGGCGGGAGGGTGAACGTGATCCGCGCTCGCGCAGCGAGCCCCGCGACGACGGCGAGAGCGCCGTAGGCGTCTCCCCCGGGGCTTGCCACGAGCCGGTCGGCGACCTCCCGCTGGACGGTGGCCACGACTCGCGCGATACCCCCCCGCGTGGCGAGAAGCTGGACGAGAAGGGGGGTCGCGATGGAATAGGGGAGGTTCCCGACCCATTTCTCCGCGAAATCGGGGAAGCGCCGCGCGTCGTTGTCGATCTCCTGCTCGAGGTCGGGGTCGAGTGCGCTCTTGGCGGCGAGGCAGTCCCCGCGCCAGTAGCCGAGCCTTTCGCCCGGCGGGAGGGAGGCCCGGCAGGCCCTAAGCAAGCGGTCGTCGATCTCCACCGCGCGTACGTAGCCCGCCCGCTCGGCGAGCACGCGCGTGAGCGTCCCGAGGCCGGATCCCACTTCGACCACCCGATCGCCGCGACCGACCTCGGCCGCGTCGGTGATCCGTTCGAGGGTTCCCGGGTCGGTGAGGAAGTTCTGGCCGAGCGAGCGAAAGGGCCGGGACCCGAGAGCGCGGAAGAACGAAGCGATCTCACGTGGACTCCGCGGGACGCGGGGATTCGTCACCGGGTCGATTTGCTTTCGCTTTCTGGCTTGCGTAGACTTGCCTTGAACCAACGCTCGGTCGATTGACAATCATAGCGTCCCGCGCCTTCGGGGAGCGCCGACGGGGGGAACAGGGCGCGGCGGGACGCGCGGAACAGTCAGCGCGGGCGGCAGGCGGAGGGGCTCTCGATCCATCCTCCAGACGCCGGCGGCGGGGATTCCAAGCCGGCGCGCTCGAGAGACCCGATCTTGGGCTCCCCGGAAGCGGGAGCGCCCTGGGCCGGCCGCGCCGACGAAAAGGGCTGGAGCGCATGCGCGTCCCCGGACCGGGAGCGCGTGCACGTCCCCGGAGCTGGAGCGCATGCACGACCCCGGACCTGGAGTGCATGCGCGGCCCCTAACCTGAAACACATGCGCCACTCCGAACGTGAAGCGCATGCGCGACCCCGGACAAGGAAACGAATCCGATGAAGCGAGCCGACAACCTCCTCGCGATCCTCAAGCGGTGCCAGGACTCCGACGTCGAGACGTACAAGAAGCTGACGTGGGAGGGGACGTTCCCGGAGTACCTGGCGCTTGTGATGGAGAACCCCGGCGTCGTTCGGAACGCGTTCCAGCGCGTGTACGACATGATCAAGAGCCACGGGGCCGAGGAGTTCACGCGGTTCAAGGAGCGGCTCGTCCGCTATCGTTTCTTCGACGATCCGTTCTCCAAGGGGCGCGACGCGATCTTCGGCCTGGAGAAGTCTCTCCGGGACCTCGTCACGACGCTCAAGGCCGCGGCGCACGGATACGGGACCGAGCGTCGGGTGATCCTGCTGCACGGCCCGGTCGGCTCCTCGAAGTCGACGATCGTCCGCCTCGTCAAGAAGGGCCTCGAACACTACGCGCGAACTCCGGAAGGTCGTGCCTACACCTTCGACTGGTCCCTGGCAGAACCGCGCTCGGGCGGCCCATGGGATCCCTGTCCGATGCACGAGGAGCCGCTCCGCTTGGTGCCCACGGCCGCCCGCCGGGAGATCCTGGCCGAGCTCAACCGTGCCTGGAGAGGGGAGTATGAATTGGGCGTCGAGGGGGATCTGTGCCCTTCATGCCGGAGGACCTTCAACGAGCTCCTCCAGAAGTACGACGGGGACTGGCTCCGGGTCCTGGACCACGTTCGCGTACGCCGGCTGCTTCTGTCCGAGAAGGACCGGATCGGGATCGGGACCTTCCAGCCCAAGGACGAGAAGAACCAGGATTCGACCGAGCTCACGGGCGACATCAACTACCGGAAGATCGCCGAGTACGGCACCGACTCGGACCCCCGCGCGTTCAACTTCGACGGCGAGTTCAACATCGCCAACCGCGGCGTGATCGAGTTCATCGAGGTCTTGAAGCTCGACGTCGCGTTCCTGTACGACCTCCTGGGCGCCTCCCAGGAGCACACGATCAAGCCGAAGAAGTTCGCCCAGACCGACATCGACGAGGTGATCCTCGGGCATACCAACGAACCCGAGTATCGGAAGCTCCAGAACAACGAACTCATGGAAGCCTTCCGCGACCGCACGGTCAAGATCGATATCCCGTACAACGTCCGTCTGGAGGACGAGATCAAGATCTACCTGAAGGACTACAACGCTTCCCGCATCCGCGGGAAGCACCTCGCACCCCACACGCTGGAGATGTGCGCGCTCTGGGCGGTGCTCACGCGGCTGGATGAGCCGAAGAAAGCGAACCTCACCCTCCTCCAGAAGATGAAGCTGTACAACGGGAAGACGCTGCCCGGCTTCACCGAAGACAACGTCCGCGAGCTCATGGACGAGAGCGAACGGGAGGGGATGACCGGGATCAGCCCGCGCTACATCCAGGACAAGCTCTCGAACGCGCTCGTCGTCTCGACCGAGGAGAAGTGCGTCAACCCGTTCATGGTCCTGAACGAGCTTGAGGAGGGCCTGGAGCACCACTCGCTCATCACCTCGAACGAGCAGCGCAAGCGCATCCGGGAGCTGCTCGACGAGGTTCGCCAGGAGTACGAGTACATCGCGAAGAACGAGGTCCAGAAGGCGATCTGCGCCGACGAGGAGGCGCTTTCGAAGCTCTGCGCGAATTACATCGACAACGTCAAGGCGTACACGCAGCGGGAGAAGGTCAAGAACAAGTACACCGGGCGCGACGAGGAGCCCGATGAGCACCTCATGCGGTCGATCGAGGACAAGATCGACATCCCCGAGAGCCGGAAGGACGATTTCCGCCGGGAGATCATGAACTACATCGGCGCGCTCGCCCTGGAGGGCAGAAAATTCGACTACAAAACGAACGAACGCCTCGAGAAGGCGCTGGAACTAAAGCTCTTCGAGGATAAGAAGGACTCGATCAAGCTGACGAGCCTCGTCTCGTCGGTGGTGGACGCGGAAACCCAGGAGAAGATCGACGTCATCAAGACGCGGCTCATCAAGGGGTACGGCTACTGCGACACGTGCGCGACGGACATCCTGAACTTCGTGGCGTCGATCTTCGCCCGGGGCGACACGAAAGAGTGAGGGTGGCCCAGTGATGTACAACCGGATCGAGAGCGATCGGAGCCGGTTCCACCAGATCGTCCGCGGCAAGATCAAGAAGGACCTCAAGAAGTACGTCAAGAGCGGCGAGATGATCGGGCGGAAGGGGAAGAACCTCGTCTCGATCCCGATCCCGCAGATCGAACTCCCCTCCTTCCGCTACGGGGACAACTTGCGCCAGGGGGTCGGCCAGGGGGACGGAGAACGCGGGACGCCGATCGCGGCAGGCCCGGATGAAGGGTTCGGGGCCGGCGAGGCGCCCGGGCGGCACCTGCTCGAGGTCGAGGTGACCCTCGAGGAGCTCGCGCAGATCCTCGGGGAGACACTCGCGCTGCCCAACATCCAGCCCCGGGGGAAGAAGAACCTCCAGGGCGAGCGGGACCGCTACAACCGGATCCGCCGGGTCGGTCCGTCGAGCCTGCGCCACTTCAAGAGGACCTACCGCTCGACCCTCAAGCGGATGATCGCGAGCGGGGCTTACGACCCGGGGAATCCCGTCGTCGTGCCGGTCCACGAGGACATGCGCTACCGCGGCTGGACGCGCACCCCCCGTCCCGAGAACAACGCCGTCGTCCTCTACATGATGGATGTTTCGGGCTCGATGGGGAGCGAGCAGAAGGAGATCGTCCGGATCGAGGCCTTCTGGATCGACGTCTGGCTGAAGCACCAGTACAAGTCGATCCAGACCCGCTACATCGTCCACGACGCGGCGGCCAAGGAGGTCGACGAGTACACCTTCTACCACCTGCGCGAGTCGGGCGGGACGAAGATCTCCAGCGCCTACGAGCTCGCGAAGAAGATGATCGAGGAGCACTATCCGCCCTCGGAGTGGAACATCTACCCCTTCCACTTCTCGGACGGCGACAACTGGGGCGGCGACGACACTCGCCGCTGCCTCGACCTCCTCACCGAGGACCTCCTGCCGAAGGTGAACCTCTTCTGCTACGGCCAGGTTCGTTCGGCATACGGATCCGGTCAGTTCAAGAACGACCTCGACGGGCGCTTCGGGGACGACGAGCGGGTCCGCTCGAGCGACATCCAGGACCGCGACGGGATCCTCGAGTCGATCCGGGAGTTCCTGGGTACGGGGCGTTGACAGCATGAAACTGACGCGGCTCACGCCGGAACTCGCGCGCCTCCAGGAGGAGATCGAGGGGTACGCGGCGAGCTACGGGCTCGACTTCTTCCCCGTGAACTTCGAGCTCCTCGACTGGTACGAGCTCAACGCGGTCGCTTCCTACCACGGGATCCCCTCCCGATACCCGCACTGGCGCTTCGGGATGGAGTACGACCGGCTCGCGAAGGGCTCGACCTACGGGCTCCAACGGATCTACGAGCTCGTCATCAACAACGACCCGGCGTACGCCTATCTCATGCGGTCGAACTCGATCGTCGACCAGAAGCTCGTCATGGCGCACGTCTACGGTCACGTCGACTTCTTCAAGAACAACATGTGGTTCTCGAAGACGAACCGGAAGATGGTCGACGAGATGGCCAACCACGGCACTCGCATCCGACGCTCGATCGACCGGTATGGCCTGGAGCCGGTCGAGAACTTTCTGGACGTGTGCCTGTCGATCGAGGACCTTGTCGATCCCCACGCGCCCTTCATCCGCCGCCGCAAGAAAAAAACCGGGAAGTACCGCCTCTCGAACGCGCCCGAGACCCGGGCGGAGGAAGGCGTGCATCGCTTCCCCGGAAAGGAGTACATGGCGAAGTTCCTCAACCCGCCGGAGTACCTCCAGGCCCAGCGGGCGAAGCTCGAGGAAGAGAAGAAGAGGGAGAAGCGCTTTCCGGAAAGCCCGGAGAAGGACATCCTCCTGTTCCTGATCGAGAACGCGCCGCTCGAACACTGGCAGGCCGACATCCTGTCGATCGTGCGCGAGGAGTCCTACTACTTCGTGCCCCAGCGGCAAACCAAGATCATGAACGAAGGTTGGGCGAGCTTTTGGCACTCGACTCTCATGACGCAGAAGCTCCTCAAGGACTCGGAGGTGATCGACTACGCCGACCACCACTCGGGGACGATGGGGGCGCAGCCGGGAACGCTCAACCCGTACAAGGTCGGCCTGGAGCTCCTCCGGGACATCGAGGAGCGCTGGAACACGGGCCGGTTCGGGAAGGAGTACGACGAGTGCGACTCGCTGGAGGAGAAGCGCCGCTGGAACAAGGACCTGGGGCTTGGCCGCCAGAAGATCTTCGAGGTCCGCCGCATCTACAACGACGTCTCCTTCATCGAGACCTTCCTCACGGAGGAGTTCTGCAAGAAGCACAAGCTCTTCGTCTACGCGTACAACCAGCGGACGCGACAGTACGAGATCGACAGCCGGGACTTCGAGGCGATCAAGAAGCAGCTCCTCTTCTTCCTGACCCACTTCGGCCGCCCGCGGATCGAGGTCGTGGACGGGAACTTCCGGAACCGCGGCGAGCTCTTCCTGAGACACGTCCACGAAGGGGTTGACCTGGAAGTTCCCGCCGCGCGCGACACCCTCCAGAACGTCCAGCGGATCTGGAATCGCCCGGTCCACCTGGAGACCGCCGTGGACGGGCAGGGGAAGATCTTCTCCTTCGACGGATCCGAGCACAAGGAGACCGAAGCGGAGGGCTGAGCCGGTGGTCAGTGGCCAGTGATCCCCAACGTTGCATTGTTGCTGTAGGGCGGGGGTCTATCCCCCGCCGCACCAGGG
>JACQVV010000282.1 GCA_016209595.1 Planctomycetota bacterium | reverse complement strand
TGTCCCTTGCCCTTGTCTCGCGCGATGAGGCGCTTCAGGGTGTCGAGGTCCCCGCCCTGGCCGCGGAGAACCACCGTCGAGAACCCCTCGATGGAACCGCTGGCAAGACCGGAGATCGGACCCGATAGCCCGGTATCGACCGACTCATCGGGGACGCTCGCCGCCGCCCCACAGCGGGGACACTGGACTCGGGTTCCGGAGCGGTCGCGGGGAGCCCAGAACTGCTCTCCGCAAGCGCACTCGAAGCGAATGTCCAACCGACCCTCCCCGGACCAGGACGCCCTTGCGCCAAGGCGAGGATCCTAGCAGATCCTCGGTGAGAATCGATTCGGACCGTCGAAGGAATGGGTAGAAGCTACCAGAACCGGAGGGAAACCATGTCGAAAACGAGGATGGGCCGTTGCGGCTCCCGCGTCCCTTGCCTGGTCACACTGCTCGGCCTTGCGACCACCGGGTGCTGCTCCGATCCGGACATCTGGAGCTACAAGCTGACCTGTGCCACCTGGGCCGTCGTAGGGGGCGACGTGGCAGAGGGCCTCGCGGGTCTGGAGCCCCCCGTCACGGACGAGGAGGCCATGGCGCAGGGGATCCTCTACGGATCCTGGGCCCTTCTCATGGGAGTTCCAGTCGCCCTCGACACGGCGCTTGTGCCGGTCACGGCGGTCCACGACATCTTTTTCACGGGCGATCCGGACGAGTCGCCCTCGAATGGTTCCTTCTCGGCGAGGCTGCCGCGATGAGCGGCCCATGGGTTCATCCGTGGCGCGCGTTCGGTGCCATCCTCGTCGTGGTCTCCTCGACATTGGCCGGGTGCGTCTGGGGACGGGGGTGGACGCGCGATGGGGACGGGTTCCCTTCGCCGGCGTCGCACGACCGGCTGGGGGATGCGACGGGTTCATCGACCTCCGAGGCCGATCCCCCGGTCTATCCATGGCCTGCCGCACCCCTGTCCCTGGAAGCGATCCGGCGCTTGCCCGAACGGCCCGGTGGTCCATCGGGGTGCCAGCGGCCGGTGGGCGCTTCTCTGCCGTCCAGCTCGCCTCTTGCGAGCCAGCCGGAATGGCGCGACCTGATACGGTGGCTCGAGTCGGAGGGCCAGCAAGCTCGAAGCTTCTTCGGCGTTCGCGGGCCGATTCTGTTCTGGGACGAGGGGAGCGACTCGCCAAACGCGAAGGCCTTGTCTCCCGACGACCCGTCCGGTCCGGCCGTGCTGATCGGCATTCGCCTGACCCTTCGCCTTCGCAACTACAGTGTAGAGACGCAGATTCCCTTGCAAGCGATCATCGGCCACGAGTATGGCCACCAGTACCAGTATCAGCGAATTGAAATGCTCGGCGAGCGCTTCGTCTATCGAGACGAGCTGATCGCCGACTATCTGGCCGGCGCATACCTCCGGTCGACAGGGGCGAGCCCGAAAGAGGCCAGCTATGCTGCTCGCATCGTCTTCGGCCTCGGAGGGACGGATTTCAACAACCCCCAGCACCACGGAACTCATGCCCAGCGCGCGGGCGCCCTCCGGGCAGGCTACGAGTCGGGACGGCTACCCTGAAGACCGAACGACGGGGGCGTTCCTCCGTCCTCGCCGCGGGTCCGGGCAAGGGGTTCTGGTCGGACACCTCTGGCGAGCCGCCGATCACGCGCTCGGACGCGGATCGAGCTTGCGCTCCAAGGGCAGTAGTTCTAGGATCGGATTCATGATTCCGAGCTGAGCGGAAAGGGGGGGAGGAAGGATGCCCTAGGAGCTTCCGGCGCGCGTGCGCTGCCCCCAATGCCGGGTCGAGTTCGACATCGATCGCTGGCGGCCGGGGGAGGACTATCGTTGCCCACGATGCCAGGTCCCGGTGGAGAAGGCCGGTCCCGATGCAGGAATCGCGAACGGGGAGACGGCGTCCCCGGAGCCTGCGTCCGCCCCTCCACAGGAAACGGGTCGATGGACGGCCCGGTGGCGCGCGGCTCTTGGGGTCCTCTGCCTCATGGTCCTGGTGGTCCTCGCCGCGGCGATGGCCATCCGGGCTAGTGGCGTCGGGTCGTCTCCTTCCCCCGAGAGGTCGGACGGGGAGGGTGAGACGGATTCGACCCCGGCGAACGCAGCCTCCCCGGCGCACCACGAGTTCTACCGCCGACTCGACGCCGCAAGGGCCCTCGTCCCGACGACGCAGGAGGAGTTCCAGAATCTCATGGAGGAGCTCGAGGAGCTCGCGAGTATGGCGCCGGTCGAGGAGGATCGGGAGGAGATCGTGCGTCTGGAGCAGGGCCTTCGCGAGCGGGCCCAGACCGAGAACACTCGAGCGCTCGAGTTGACGATCCGTCGGGTCGAAGACGCCCTCGAGCGGCGCGAGGAGGACGCTGCCCAGGCCGAGCTCGGGCGTTTCCGGCCGCTCCTCGACGCCGGCGGAGAGTGGCAGCGGCGGGCCGACGCGGAGGTCGCCGAGAGGGTCGACCGGGCGCGTCGGATCCGGACCGAGGCCGAAGCCGCCCGGGAAAAGTCCAGGGAAAGCCGTGAGCGGGCCTTCCGGGAGCATCTGGCCCGGGGGGCATCGCTCGAGGCGGCCGGCGACGACGAGGGGGCGGCCGCGAGCTACTCGATGGCCATCAACCTCGATCCGGAGTCGGCCGAGGCTCGTCTGGCGCGGGCTCGGGCGTTCTGGAGGCTCGGCCGCCTCGGCGAGGCGGTGCGAGACCTCGATTGGGTCCTGGCCCACGACAGCGCACCCGCCGACGTCTGGGCCCTCCGGGCGAGGTGCCGGCAGCTCGCGGGGGAACCTCGCGGCGCTGCCGGCGACTGGACGAGAGCCATCGAGCTCGAGCCGGGACGGGCCGAGTACCACGCGGGCCGGGCCAGGGCCCGGCTGGACCTGGACGACCCGGACAGGGCGTTGGAGGATTCCGCGCTAGCCTTGCGGATCGATCCCGGGTGCCGGGAGGCAAGGATCGTGGCGGCGAGAGTCTGGATCGCCCGGAAGGAGTACCAGCGCGCCGTCGAGGCGCTCGACCTGATCGTGCGAGCCGGAAACCCGGATGCCGAGACCCATTTCTGGCGCGCCGTGGCACGCCTGGAAACCGGGGACGCGGACGGAGCGATGGAGGATTGCGTTCAGGCCATCAACCTGGACGCGAACTACCGGCTGACCTACAAGCTCCTCGGCGACCTGCGCCTCGCCAAGGGTCAGATGGAAGGGGCGATCTCCGCCTACAGCCGCGCGATCCAGATCAAGCCCGACTGGACGGATGCCTATCTCGGGCGAGCCCTTGCCTATCGTCTGAGCGGCCAGCTCGATTCGGCGCTCCGGGACTACGGCGCCGTCCTCGCCCGCGACGAGAAAAACGTGGAAGCGTGGCTCGGGCAGGGCAAGGTCCGGATGGAGAAGAAGGAGTTCCGCCTGGCCGCCGGCGATTTCGACCGGGCGCTCGCGCTGGATCCAGGGAACGCGGAGGCCCACTTCCAGGGGGGGCGGGCGGACCAGGAGATGGGCCTTCTGGAGAAGGCGATCGAGCACTTCGGGCGGGCGATCGCGCTGGACCCGGATCATGCCTTTGCCCATCTCTACCGAGGTCTGGCACGCCGAGAGCTGGGGGATCTCGAGGGAGCGATCCGGGACTGGGAGAAGGCGGTCGAGATCTCGGGAAGGCTTTTGGATCTGCAAATGGTGAACCTCGCCAAGGTGTGGATCCGGGAGACCCGCGAGGAGATCGATCGCATCGAAGCGTGGGAGAGGCTACAGGAACAGCAACGAAGCGAGGAGGATCTTCCCGCCCAGGATGACTGGCCGTCCTTCACCTTCGAGGGGGGCAAGAAGTCGATCCGAGTCCCGCCCGATCGAGGCTGGTGCCTGGCTGCCGATGCCCGCTCCCCGTTCGACGCGGCTCGAGGGCTGTTCTGCCTGGAGAGGCACCCGAACGTCACGATCCACTGCGTGGTTTTCGAGTTCTACAAGGTGTACGAGGCCCGGACGAGCAAGGGTCTCCAGGGCGTGACCGGCGACAATCCGACTTTCCTGGCGGAAGTCGCCGCCCAGATCTACAAGGACAACGGGGGCAGCGAGATCACCGAACGATCCCGGAGCGCCGACTCCCGACTCTATCAGTACGTCGTCCGCAACCCGGACGGCACTCACGTCCTCGTCGCGACGACGCTCCGGAACAGGACCCAGGAGACGCACATGTTCATCGTCGAGTTCGCCAGCGGCGCCTACGACACCGAGAGGGGCGCCATCGACGGGATCCTGGCGACGTTCGTTGCCAATCCCTGATTCCCATCGGGTCGAGGAGACGCGAATGCAACCCAGTCCGAACATGTTCTTCGGCCGGATCGCGCTGAAGATGGGGCTGCTCACGGCAACCGATCTGCGGGACCTGCTCCGCGAGAAGTCGCAGAGGGACAAGGTCGGCGTGCCGATCTCGATCGGAGAGCTTTGCCAGATGCGCGGGCTCCTGACGTCGGGTCAGGTCCATGACCTCCTCCGGTCCCAGGACTACCTCGTCTCCCGGAGCGAGGACCGGCGCCTCGGCGCCCTGGTGATCGCCAATGGGCTTGCCGGCGAGGATACGATCCAGCGCCTCCTCGCCAGGCAAAAGGAGGTCTTCCGCGCAGGCTCCGACGCGGTCCGGCTCGGCCAGCTCCTGATCGGCGAAGGAGTCGTGTCCGAGAAGGATCTCTGCGGACTCCTGGCGGTGCAGGAGCGGCTGGATCGCTCCGATACGAAGGAGATTCCTCCGCCCCAGCCTCGGCCGGCTCCTCCCGCCGACCTACCAAGAGCCCAGCTCGTCCAGGTCGCGGGGGACGGGCTCGGGCGAGTCGTCCCGATGGGGGTTGTGGCCGTCCTCGGACGGAACCCGTTCCACGAGATCCCGATCGCCGGCGGTGGAGTCTCGCGCCAGCACGCCAGGATCGACTTCGATCCGGCCCGCGTCGGCCACGTTGTCTGCGACCTCACGTCGCGCAACGGAACCTTCGTCAACGACGTGCGGATCGAGGAACCGGTGGTCCTCCGCTCCGGAGATCGGATCCGGGTGGGCGAGGCGGTCTTCCGTTACGACGATCTGGGATCCGGCGCGTCCGAGCTCTTGAACTGCTCCTCGGAGCGCTCGACGAGCGAGGTGCTGAAGTCGGAGACGGAAAACTCGACGGGGGCCATGCCGATGCTCTCCCCCGCCGACCGGATGGGACCTAGGACCTCCGTCCTCGCGAACCGCGTCGAGAGCAGGGGCGACGCCCGCCCGCCGCGGCCGTCGCCCCTCTACGAGCGCGCGCGAAAGAAGGACTCGAGAGCCGGCCTCCCCGACCTCGATGGAGCGCGCCGCGTCTATCGTCCAAACCAGGCGATCCGGCTGCCCCCCAACGCCCCCCGGGCGACGGGGCGGGTCGTTTGCCCTCATTGCTGGCACGAGTTCAAGGTCGAGGACACGCTGTTCATCGCCGCCCATCCCGATCTCCTCGGCGATCCCGTGCTCGGACCGGAGGCGCCCCGTCGTTTCCCTCCCTCCCGTTTCACCCCGTCGGGCAATGCGCTCGACGCCGAGAAGCGGGAGTGCCCGGACCGCGCCTGCCCTCGCTGTCACCTCCGGCTACCGCTTCCGCTCTATCAAGCGGGACTCGTGATCGTCTCCGTCGTCGGGGCCCCGTCGAGCGGAAAGACCTACCTCCTGACCTCGATGATGTGGGAGCTTCGCCGGGCGCTCCCTGTCTCCTTCCACCTCTACTTCTCCGACGCCGATGCGGTCGCGAATGCATGGCTCAACTCGTTCGAGGAGTGCCTCTTCCTGGCCACGAGGCCCCAGACCGCGGTCTATCTCCGGAAGACGGATCTCCAGGGGGAGACCTACTGCCAGATCGTCCTCGACGGCGCTCCGATGTCCCTGCCCCGCCCCTCGCTCTTCAGCCTGCGTCTGATGGAGGGGCACCCCCGCGCCACGGAGACCGCCGGGTCGCTGTCGCGGAACCTCGTCTTCTATGACAACGCCGGAGAGCATTTCCAGCCCGGGATGGACACCGAGAGCCATCCAGGAACGCAGCATCTCCTCCGCTCCAATGCGATCTTCTTCCTGTTCGATCCGACCCTCGATGCCCGATTCCGGGCGCGCATGGGGGAGAGAACGGACCGAGTCCGGCCGGAGGCGGGGGCGAGGCAGGAGACGCTCCTCGGCGAGATGATCCAGAGGATCGTCAAGCGGCGCGGCCCATCTTCGAACGGCCGGGTCGACACGCCTCTCCTGGTCCTCTTGACCAAGTTCGACGCGTGGGCGGACCTCCTCCCCGGCGACCTGCCGGAGGCGCCCTATCGCTGGTCGCGCGGCGCCAGCACGGCCGGCCTCGACGTCGACGTCGTGGCCACGGTCTCGCTCGCAGCCCGGCAGCTCCTCTTCGAGTGCTGCCCTCAGGTCGTGTGGGAAGCCGAGAGGTTCTCGAGGAACGTCCACTACATCCCCGTCAGCGCGCTGGGCCACGAGCCGTCCGAGTCCGGGGAGGGTGCGATCGTCGTTAGGCCGGTCGACGTCAAACCGTGGTGGGTGAGCGTGCCCCTTCTCTTCACCCTCGCCCAGTTTGGCCTGGTCCCGATCCTGGAACCTACGTCTCCGGACCCGACCATCCCCGAGGCCGTGACAACGTGGGCCCAGGAGATGCTCGTGGTCCGGGTCCCCGAAACCGACGTCCAGCATACTCTTCCCGCATCCTTCGCCGGGATGACGGTTCGCTGCCCCTCGACGGGCCGCGTCTTCCGCATCCCGGGCGCAGCATTCCGCGACTAGAGGGATCCCGAATGGCACTGGAACTGGTGTATACGTCCGTGCCGCGCGGACTCAATCCCGGCTCGAGCGGGTTCTGCACCGTCGCTCACACCCGGGGGATGTCTGCCGCGCTCGTCGAGGCCCTCGAGTCCTTGAGCGCCTACCGGCCTGTCGCCGCCTCATCCGACTGGAGCCCCGTTGCCTGGAGCCACCAGCGCCTCCTCGTGTGCGGGCGAATCTCGAGCGTCCTCTCGAGGGTCGCGCCCCACGGATTCGACCACACGGGCCGGACCAACAAATTCGCCCATCACGTCGTGCTCGAGCCGGGCGAGTCCGTGCCGGCCGGCCCGGCCTGGGTCCTCGAGCAGACCGTGGTCATGAGGGCGGCCTGGGAAGGGGAGCCGTGCCTTCTCGATTCGCCGCTCATCCTCCCCTCGAGCGGCCTCTTACCCTCCGGAGCGCGTCGCTGGGAAGAAGTGACGGGGGACGCTGGCTGGGCCCGATATCTGGCCGGGAGCTTCCTCGCCAACCCCTCTCGCCCGATCTACCTCGTCTACCCGGCGAAGCTCGAGGTCCTTCCTCTCATCCGGGAGGCGAGCGCTCTCCTGGAACCGGCCCGCCGCTGGGACGTGACGTTTAGCACCCATTTCACGGAGGTCGCTCCCGGCGCCACGTGCGTCTGGCGTGGCGTTCTGGACGGACTGCCGGGGAACGAACCGGCGCGCGGAGCGCTGGTCATCGATCTGCGGCAGGGAAAATCGCTCGGAAAGTCCCCGGAGCCCCCCCGCCCCGAGTCGCGCCCGATACGCGTCGCCTCCGTGCCCGAACTCCGGCCGGTCGCAGACGTCCCGGCAGCCAGCCCCGTGTTTTCGAACCCCCAGGCTCAGGAGGCCCCTCGACGTGGTCGGCCCGCGCTCGTCTGGGCCCTCGGCGCGCTCCTCGCGGTCGCCGCTGGCCTGAACGCCTATCTCTATTGGCGCATGAGGCAAACAGACTCGGGGACCCGAGCCCAACCCCTCATGGCGAAGCGCGAGCCAGAGCTACCGGTGGCGATCTCGCACGAGAAGTGCGAGGCCATCCAGCAAGAGCTGGAAGCGGAGACAGGGAAGATGGAAGGGCGCGTGGCGGAACTGGACCAGCGCGTGCAGGATCTGAAGGAGAGCGAAGGACAAGCCAAGGACAATGTCGACGACCTCGTCGCGAGACTCCGCGGCGCCGAGTTGGCGCTCGATGAGACCAGCAAGAAGCTCGACGCTCTGAAGCCCCCTTGCCACCTGGATCTCGCCGAGGAACTCAAGCAGGTGGACAAGCTAGGGAGCTGCAAGGTCGAAAGGGAGTTCGAAGGCGGGGACGCCAGGAACTTCCGTCTCCTGCGAGCGTCAGGAGCGTCAGGGAGCGACGAGCCTCAAGGGGAGCTCGTAATCAAGCGCGACGGTGTTCTTCTCACGATCCGCGTGGTTGACAAGAAGCTCGTCCTCGAGAAGAAGGGCGAGAGGGCGTTCGAGCTGCCCGACGGTCTCATCGGGTTCACCTTCGAGTTCGACGGCGATCGGCGCTGTGTCGCCCTGTTCAAGGAATGGCGGATCCACTGGGAGATCGATGTAACTCTCGAAGATGCGGTCGTAGCACACCTTCCGCTGCCCGCCGAGCTCCTTGGTTTCTTCTTCGCCGGACTTGGGGTCGAGCAACAGTCCAGGAGGTTCCTGGCCGTGACCGCCGCCGAGGTCGATATCGATATCGAGAACTGGACGCTCGATGCCGAGGTGAAGGCGCTCCCGGATGCCCGCGGGATCATCGAACTTCGCAAGCTTCGGAAGGACGTGCGTGAGATCGAGGCTCTTCTCGATTCAGACAAGAAGGAGGGCGGCTACGGTGCGTCGCAGCTGCTGTCTAAGCTTCGGACTGGGGACGATCAGGTGAAGGAGACGGTCGAGAAGCTGAAGGGCCTCGTGGCCAAACTTGACGGCGATAAGCCGCATGTGAGCGAGGTCAAGAAGGAGATCGGGGAGATCGTGAAAAACGACATCCAGCCTCCTCTGGATGAACTGGAGGATGAGCTCGCCCAACCGATCGAGATCGTTCTCCTCACGCGCGAGGGACCTCGGGTCGAAGTCGACATAACGCTCCGCGAGCGCGAGCCGGGCTAGCGAGAGAGGCCAAAACACCATGCAGAACGAGCGGAAGATCATCGATCGAGTCCGGCAGGTCGCGGCGGACCACGACAGGCCGGCGCCGGAGGAGCTCCGCGACATCGCCGAGCAGTTTGCCGAGCTGACACGCCGCGTCGGGAACCGTCTCGCCGAGTGTGCGACCTACCTGGCGCAGGGGCTCAGGACGGAAGCGCGGCACGTCGCGAGCTCGAACCCACCGCTCCTCGATCTGGCGCGCAGGCTCCAGGCCGAGGATCTGGAGCCATGGCTCGAGGTGTGCCGCGTCAACCGGCTGCCGGAGCCCGCCGGCCTGTCGGCGGGGGTCGTCGACATGGTCGAGTTCGCGATCGAGGAGGACCGGAACCCGGATCTCGAGAGGCTCTGCCGGACCTATCGTCGCGTGACCCTGCTCGGGACGGTCCGAGATCGGCTCCAGGTGCTCCGGCGCATCCGGATCGCGGATCCGGGGAACGCGATCTGGCACGAGGATCTCGATCTTCTGGAGGCGCACCGGCTCGGCCAGATCGAGGAAGACGCCTACTCGGCCTACCGGCGCAAGGATGGCCCGGCCCTCCGGGAGCTCCTCGCGGAACTCGACTCGCCCGACTGGTCGAGGAAACCGTCGCGCTCGACGCTTGCGGCCGTCGATCGCCGCTGGCGGGACGTCCAGAACCTCGTCCTGGGTCCGAGGGCGCGCCAGGTGGCGGATGCGATCGTCGAGGCCCATGGGAGGCAGGATTTCGAGGCGAGCGTCGTCCATCAGAGGGAGTGGGAGGGAATCATCGACGAAGGCTTCACCCCGGACGACGCGATCCTCGAACGGAAGGCTGGACCGATGAAGTGGCTCGAGGCTGAGGCTCGCAGGCGAGAGGCGCTCGCCGGTCTCGATACGGCGGTCGGGAGCGCCCGCGGGAGCGCCGAGCTCGCACGCGCTCTCTCCGCGGTCGAGGCTCTCTGCCCGATCCCACCCCAGCTCGCCGAAAGGACCCACGTCCGCCTCGCGGCGCTCCGGCGGGCTGAGTCGAGGCGGCTCTGGATACGGATCGGCGCCGTGGCGGCCGTGGGTATCGTTCTTCTCCTGTTGGCCGTCATGGGGATACGGGCCCACGATCGCGCCAATCGTCGCGCGGCCTGGCTGGAGAGGGTAGATGAGAAGACAGCCAGGGACGACTGGAAGGGTGCGCGCGTGGTGCTCGAGGAGCTGGACGCAGAGGATTCCGATCTAGCCCAAGAAGACGACTTCACGACCCGCGGGAAAAAGATAGAAGCTGAGCTGGCACGGATCCAGGCGCGCTCGGACGAGCTGTCGCGTCTCCTCGCCCACGTCGAGGCCATGGCGGCCGCGGGGTACGAGCCGTTCGAGAAGGCCGAGGAGTCGCTCGGCAGCGCCCGGAAGCTCCTCGATGGCTCGGACCAGCGCGGCCGCTGGTCGAATCTGTGGGACGCCGTCGCCGCGGCGAAGGCGGCGCGCCAGCATGCGGTCGATCACGAACTCGAGGTCCGGATCGATGCGATCGCAGCCGGGCTCGTCTCGCTCTCAAGCGTGGACCCGGCCCTGGATCCCGCCCGGTTCCGCCAGGAGCTCGATCGGATCCGGCTCGAGTTCATCGAGGCCGGACGGATCGCCGGCGCCTCGCCGAAGGTAGAAGCGCGCCTGGCAGGCCTCGACGGGCGCTTCGCTTCGGCGGAAGCGGAATATCGGGATGGCCTCCAGCGGATCGAGGACCGGAGAAGGGAGCGAAGAAGTCTCTACGAAGCCCTGCCCGACGTCGCCCTGTACGAGAGGGCCGTCAAGGACCTCCTGGCCCGGCAGGACTTGAGCGCACCCGACCGTGCCGACCTCGAGTGGCTACGGGACCGCTGCCGCCTCTACATCGAGGCCGTCCGAACGCACGACTGGTTCGAAAGGCCCGTCGAGGAATGGCGCGCATCTCCCGCCGCAAGCGAAACCAGTCCGTGGTCGAGCACGCTCCGTCGGATCGAAGAATCGAGCGAACTCGACGCGAGGATGCGCGAGGGTCTGAGGGGGACGCTACAGCACCTCCGGGACGAGCCCCTGTTCTCCTCACTCCTCGAGTACAGCTACGACGGAAGGACCTTCTACTGTAGCGAGGAGCCGGTGCTCCGTGGCAACAGCCCGGCCGGGGGGAACATCTTCGAAGCGACCATCCTGGACGAAAAGGTGGGATATTCGAAGCACTATCCCACGACTCACGGCGATCGGATCGAGACCGTTCGCGCCGCGCATTCCAGGTATCTCGATCAATGTGCCGAGAGAGCGGAGAAGTTTGAGGAAGACCCGCTCGCGTTCCTGTGGCAGGAAGTCCGGATCCTGTCTCAAGATCGGGAGATCAATCCGGTCCTCGCCGTGCGCTTCGCCCTCGAGTTTCTCGACCCGGTGAAGGAGGAGGAGGACCCTGCCTTGGCCCCCTTCCGGGCCCTCCACCAGGAGTGGAAGGCGCTGAAGGCAGAGGAGATCGGGTGGCCCTGGGATTCGGACGAGGTGCGGCAGAGGAAGGAACCGATCGGCCGCGCGCTGGCCGCCCTTCCCGACCTCGAGAACGCCGTCCGGGGCAGGGCGCTCCGGGCGCTCCTCGACAAGGAGGCGCTTCGCCGGGGCGTTCGCTGCGCCGCGAGGGTCGAACTCGGGGCCGACGGGATCCGGCCGGTCATCCTGGATCAAGCGGCCCTCGAGCTCTGGGCCGTCGATACAGACCCAGACCATGGCTTCTACTTCTACGTTGCCGCGACCCGGGCCCCGGGCGGCGATTGGGTCTTCCGCGAGGAGGCCCTGCGGCTGCTCCGCGAACCGGAACCGCTCTTCGCCCCGGGTGACGGCCGCTCGACCCGCGACGTCCTCGCCGAGGCGATCCGGACGGCCGGGCTCTCGCCGCGGGAACTGGATGCGTTTCCGGCCTGGCCCCCCTCCTGGCCCCTGAACGAGCGAACCGTCGAGGAGGATCGATAGCCATGGCCACGAAACCAGCCTGCCCGAACTGCGGCCTGCGGATCGAGACCCCCGCCCAGGGCCCTGGCGAACGCTGCCCGCGGTGTGGGTTTCTCGTCCCGGTGCCCAGACCCGTCCTGGCCCGCCCGCCCGCGCCCG
>JACQVV010000281.1 GCA_016209595.1 Planctomycetota bacterium | reverse complement strand
GCCGCGTGGGAGGCGCCCGGGGGGAGGGGGGGCGGGGATCGGGGTTCGGGGGTTCCGTCGCCCGTCGCCCGGAACCCGGAACCCGGAACTCCATGACCTCGCCCATCCAGGTCGAGCCGGTGCGCCTCCTCGTGGGCGCGATCTACCAGCCGGAGGGAGCGCCACTCGATAAAGCCCGCTCGCTTCTGGAGAGCGTCTACGGCCCCGTCGAGGCCGTCTCCCCCACTTGGCCCTTCGACCTCTCCGACTACTACGACGCCGAGATGGGCTCCGGCCTGGAGAGGATCTTCTGGTCCTTCGCGCGGCCCATCCCCCCCGAGACCCTGCCCGTGCTGAAACAGGCGGTGGCGGCAGTCGAGCGAGAACTCCGGCCTCCCGGCGCGCCTCGCGCGGTGAACCTCGACCCCATGCTCCTCGACCACCAGAAGATCGTCCTCGCGAGCTTCAAAGGAGCCGGCCAGAAGCTCTACTTGGGGAACGGGGTGTGGGCCGATTTCGTCCTCCGTTTCCACAAGGGCTCTTGGAAACACTTCGACTGGACCTTCCCGGACTTCCGCGACACCCGCTACCACGCCTTCCTGACGCAGGTGCGGGATCGCTACCTTCGGGAACGCGCCCGCATTTGAGCCGCCGGGTTCTGCGCCTCATCGCGCGCCTGAACGTGGGCGGCCCCGCCCAGCACGTCGTGTGGCTCGCCCGCTCTCTCGCGCCGCGGGGGTACTCGACGCTGCTTGCCGCCGGCGACGTGGGGCGGGGCGAGGAAGAGCTTTCGCGCGAGTTCCTCGCGCGCTGGGGCGTGCGTTTTCGCCGGATCCGCGAACTCGGCCGCGAGATCCGGCCGCTGGCGGACTTCATGGCGTTCTTGCGGCTCCTCTCGCTCTGTCTCCGCTATCGGCCGGACATCGTCCACACCCACACGGCGAAGGCGGGCGCGCTGGGGCGGGCGGCCGCGCTCGCCGGCGCGCTCCTCTCCGGCCGCAGGCCGGCGATCGTCCATACCTATCACGGCCATGTCTTCGAGGGGTATTTCGGCCGCGCGAAGACGATCTTCTACCTCGCGGTCGAGCGGACGCTCGCCCGCTTTTCCGACGCACTCGTCGTTCTCTCGCAGCTCCAGGCGAAGGACCTCGCGGGGACCTACCGGATCGCGCCTCCTGAAAAATTCCGGATCGTGCCGCTCGGCCTCGACCTCGCGCCCTTCCTCGCCGCCCGTGTTTCTGAGAAGCGGCGGGGCGAGGCGAGGCGCGCGTTCGGCATCGCACAAATCCCCCCGGAGACGCCGCTCGTGGGCTGGGTCGGACGGCTCGCGCCGGTGAAGCGGCCGGAGCTCTTCGTCGAGGCGGCGGCGCGGATCCGGGAGCGGCTTCCCGGCGCCCGTTTCGTGCTGGTCGGCGAGGGCGAGCTCCGGTCGCGGGTCGAGCGCGCGATCCGGGAGCGCGGACTCCAGGACTCCGTCCGGCTCGCCGGCACGGTACGCGACCTCGCGCCCCTCTACGCCGATCTCGACGTCCTCGCGCTCACATCCGCGAACGAGGGGACGCCGCTCGCCATCCTGGAGGCCTTCGCGGCCGGCGTCCCGGTCGTGGCCACGGCGGTCGGCGGGGTCCCCGACCTCCTTGCCGGGGAGCGCGGCGTCCTCGTCCCGCCCGGAGACGCCGCCGCCCTCGCGGACGCGGTTTCCGCGCTCCTGGGCGACGCGGCGCGGGCCCGCGCAATCTCCGAGCGGGCCAGGGATTACGTGGCGCGCGAGCACGATTTGTCGTCGCTCGCGGAGCGTACGGGTATCCTCTACGCCGAAATCCTCGAGCGAAAGGGTATACTGGAATGGAAATGAAGAAACGGAAGATCCGCGCGCGCCGGGAAGACGACAACAGCCTGGAGGCCGCGCAGCGCGACCTGACGAGAGCTCAGGCGCAGCTCGTGGCGAGCCACGCGATGCTCGAGGCGCGGACCGCAGGCTTCCACGACGAGATGCGGCAGATGCGCAGGGAGATGGTCGAGGAGGTGACGGAGGAAGTCACGAGACGGCTCATACGCTACATCGATCGGCGGTTCGCGGCGTTCTACGAATCGATCTACGAGCTCATCCGGGACAAGGTCGGCTTCAGGCCGCCAGCCTCAACGTAGCCCGACGGGCGGCTCCGCGCCCTCCCCGTACCGCCCGAGCTGCCAGACGAGCGTCCGGTAGTTCCGAACGTCGAGAACCGCCATCGTCTGGACCGTCCGGAGGGTGACGAGCTCCTCGGTCCAGTGGTGAGGCTGCACGAGGACGCGCGTGAGGACGGCTTGGGCCCGGCTCCTCGCCTCGCCGGCGTCCTTGACCTCTGCGAGCCACTGGATCCTCTCGGCGATCCCGCCCAAGTCGAGCGCGACGGCGCGCGCGAGGAGCTTCCTCTCCTTCCGTCGCACCCCCGCGAAACGCGTGAGCGCGAGGACCCTCTCGAATGCTACCTTCCGGTCGTCCGGGCGAAGGAAGATCCGCCTTTTCAGGTACTCAAAAAAAGCCCCCGCCGCCGCTCTTCTTGGGTACTTGGAAGCGGATACTTCGAAGCACTCCGAAGAAAGGACCGAGCTCCAGACCGCCTCCACCTCCTCGATCCCGCAGAGGAAGCTCCGCAGGCCCCTGTAGTCGAGCGCGTAGGCGATCGAGAGCGCCCGGAGCGCCTCGATCCGGCGAGCCGACAGACCGGGCCGGATCGCCTCGAGGCTCGCGCCGAGACGCTCTCCCGAAAGCCCCATCTCCTCCAGGTGCCCCGCGAGACGCCGGAGGGCGGCGGCGCGGTCGGCCGAGAGGTTCCGGAAGAAGTCGAGCTCCGAGTCGCGGGCCCCGATCGCGGCGAGATCCTCCCAGCAGGTGAACCCCTCGACGAGCGACCCGGTCTCTCCCGGAAGGCAGAGCCCCAGGTATTCGACGTCGTAGAGCGCCCGGAGCCGGGCGGCCTCCAGGTAGACCGGACGCCGCATCCGGGCGATCTTCCGTTCGGCCGCGTCGAACCCCGACTCGTACCCCCCCCGCTCGGGCACCCACTCGGGATCGAGAAGGTCCCGCGTCACCCGAACCCCCGCCCGGAAGACCGCTCCGGCGGCCGCCAGGCCCCGCGCGGCGAGATGCAGGGGGTAGAAGAAGACCCTCCCGCCCGCCAGATGTCGCTGGTAGTAGTCGTAGGGGTTGAACGTGCGCCGCTCCCGGGGAAGGCGCTGGAGGGGATAGCTCCCGAACAGGTTCCTCACGAGCCTCTGCCGGTCCCGCTGGAGGCGCTCCTTCACCTTCTCGCCATAACGCTCCCCGATCGCCCGGTCCCGCTCCGGATCGCAGGAGAGGAAGTCGAGCGTCGTGAACTCGGTCGTCGAGTAGCTCTTTTTTAAGTACTTAGAAAAATCGCGCTCTTCTTTTGCGTACACAAAAAAATCCGTCGCGAGCCAATTCTCGTATTCGCGCCGTGCGCTCTCCTCCGCGTGCGGGATCTCCTCGAGGGGGATCGCGTGCCGGTTGTAGTCGATCAGGAGCTTTGCGGTCCGCTGGGCGACCGACTGCGTGATGAAATTGAACCAGAGGTAAGCCCCGCCGAGGACTCCGCGGTCGCGCGAGAGGTCGAGCCTCCGGAGTCTCTTCCTCACCCGGCGCGAGAGCGCGAGCCGATCGGTGTAGATCCGCTGGAGCGTCAAATTGCCGAGGAGCTGGCTCGGCGTCTTCGTGTCGCTCTTGTGGAGGAGGGCCCCGTCCATGTAGTCGCGGAAGATCGAGAGGACTCGGTCCTCCAGGAGCCAGTACCCGCTCGTCGACTCGCCCGCGGTGCCCGACCTTCCCGCGATTCCCGCCATTCCCGCGATGCGCACGCCCTCGAGCTCCGAACCCATCACCGCGTTGCGGATCCTGCGGTAGAGCCGGCGGAGGTCCTGGGGGGCCTCGTCCCGCGACTTCGCGAGCCCTGCGGCGCGCTCCTCGGCGAAGAGCACGCGGTCGTAGAGGAGCCTCAGGTCCTGCGCCACCCGGGCCTCCTTGACGTCCTCCATCAGGGAGAGGAAGTGAGCCTCCGCCGTCCGCTCGTAGAAATCGCTCGCCTCGCCGGCAATCCGGCGGAAGAACTGGCCCACCAGGAGCAGGAACAGGCAGAGGCCGCCCAGGACCA
Organism: Planctomycetota bacterium; assembly: GCA_016209595.1. Classification (GTDB taxonomy): domain Bacteria; phylum Planctomycetota; class JACQVV01; order JACQVV01; family JACQVV01; genus JACQVV01. Next base: position 11,727 of record JACQVV010000281.1, on the reverse strand, counting down.
CGAGCGGGAGGCCGACGAACTTTTCCAGAAAGCTCGAAACTCCCGCGAGCAAGTCGATGCTGAAGAGCGCCACCGCCCAGTGGAGCAGCAGGAAGGCGCCGCCGATCATGATCAGGCGCCGGGTCGGCCGGGAGGTCGCCCGGACCACGGCCGCGCCCACCATCTCGACGAACTGCGGCGCGGTGACGGTCCCCGCGAGGTCGGCGAACCAGTGGACCGAAGCGAGGACCCGCTCGCCCACCCGGCCGATCTCCCGGAGGACGAGCGCCGTGGCCTCGCAGGGGTCGGCCGCCTCGGCGCTCTCCCGATAGATCTCCGCCAGGCGGGAGGCGACGGGCAACGAGCGCACCACCGGCGCCTGGAAGAAGGAAAGGTAGCGCGCGACCTTCTCGGCGAGCTCCCGGCCCAGGAGGATCTCCACCTGGACCGTGTCCATGCCCACGAGCGTCGCGAGAAGCCCTTCCAGCCGGATCTCCCGGCCGAGGAGGTCGGCGGGACGGTCCACGCGCACCGCCGCCGCGGGCAGAACCCCCTGGAGCGCGAGACGGGCCGAGAGATCCTCGATGCGCCGGTCCAGGATGCGCGCCCGCGCGGGCGGGTCGAGGCCGCGAAGGACCTCCCGCTCGCGGGCCCGCGCGCGCCCGAGCATTTTCAAGTACTTGAGAGAAGAGGTCTCGATAGGCGGCGGCATCGGGGCGCGACCCTCCGCCGGGGGTTCGAAGGCGACGACGCTCCGGTTGAGGAGGTTGGCGTGCCGCCGCACCAGACGGTCGGCGCCTCGCACGAGAAAGGCGAGGACGCGGAAGATCTGGACGAACGGCCGCACGACCCGCACGTAGCGAAGCAGCCTCGGCAGCCGGAGAAAACGAAGCACCCGCGCGGAGCGGGCGAAGTCGAGAATCGCCAGCCCGTGGGCGATCAAACCGAAGGGGATCGAGGGAATGAGGTCGATCAGGGCGTGGCGCCGGACATAGGAACCCTTTCCCTCCGCGAGCCAGAACCTCACCCCAAAATCGAGCAGAAAAACCGCGCAGATCGCGCCGTCCACCCAGGCGAGGACGTGGCGGAGCTTCTCGTCTGGGCTGCCGAACGTCTCGTAGGCCAGGATCCCGACGACCGCCAGAATGAGGAAGAGGATCCCGTTCTCGAACCAGCCGACGAGCCGGCGGCCGAAGAGCCCTTCCAGGCGCCGCTGGAGCTTCTTCTCCTGGCATTCGCCGGCGAGGCGGCGGGCGAGCCGCGACAACCGGACCCGGCCCGGGACGAGGGCCGAGAGGGAGTCGATCTCCCCGGCCGCGAGACCCAGCCGCGCCACCGCCTCGTCGAGGATGAGATCCTCCGAGATCGTCAGAAGCTCCTCCCCCCGGTCGCGAAGCTCGCCCGCCCAGCTCTCGACCCACGCGGCCGACTCGGCCTCGGGTGCCGCCGCGAGACGCGCGCTCAGACGCCCGCGTAGCTCCGCCGCGACCTCGGGCCCTTCCATCACCGGGGTCGCGCTGCCGCGTTCCAGGTCCGGGGTCGCGCTGCCGCGCGAAAAGCTCGCCGCCGCGAGGTCGGCCCGGAGGTCCTCCACCTCTCGTAGGGCCCGCCAGAGCTCGGCCGCCGGCGGTTCCGCCGCGAGGATCCGGGAAGCTCCGGCGAGGACGATCTCGCGCCGGGCGGCAAGCGCCTCCTGGTGGACCGAGGAGACCCGCCCGGCGAGTTCACCCCCTTTGCTCCCGATCCACTCGCGCAGGAAGTCGAGCTCGGCGAAGACGTCTTCGAGCGGAATGGCCTCGCGAGATGCACTCCCCCCGAGGAAATGCGCACGCGCGGTGTCGATCCAAAGACAGCCCTCGACCACCCCACGAAGCTCCTCGGCGAGCCGCTCCGCCGGGAGCGTCGTGTCGGCGAGGAGCCCGCGGGAGCGATCGTCCAGTACCCCCAGCTCCTCGCGAGAGAGCCGGTCGATCTCGCGGAGCGCGGACTCGTCAGGGGGAGGGGGCGAGCCCCCTCTTCCGGGCGACGAGGGTCGGGGTTCGGGGTTCGGGGGTTCCGTCCCCCGTCGCGCGTCGCCCGTCGCCCGGCAGGTGCCAGAGGCGCCCTCCCCTTCCTTTCCAGGCGCGAGCGCGAGGAGCCGGAACCGCAGGGCCTCGCGCCGCGCGAGGAGCCCGCGGCGGAGCTCCGGTTCCCCGCCGGCCAGGCGAAGAGCGACGAGGTGGCGGACGACCTCGGCCTCCGCCGCCCAGAGCGCGCCCACCGTGGCGGGAAGAGATCCGTCGGCAAACGCGGCCGTTCGGTCCAGGTACTCCTTTGCCAGCCTCGCGGCCTCGGCCGTAGTCGTCGTGGAGGGGGATAGCATCGCGGCATTCTACTCCGGCCCTTGCCCTGGGCATGAGCGTCTCGAAGAGCCTGTCCCAATGGCCCGGACCCCAGCTTGCCCCGAGCGGAGCGGGGGAAGCCCGGCGACGGGGAGGTTCCGGGTTTGGCTCTACGATGTCATTCAGGTGATGTGTGAATCCAGCGCTCGCTGGAGGCCGAGAGTATTACCAGCCGGTCCCGGAAATCGCTCTCCCGGTTTCGAGCCAGGAAGGCGACCAGTAGCTGGGCCACCCTGGCGGTCCTGGCTGGGTGCAGGAAGAGGCGGATGACTCCCGGATGTCGGGCGAGGGGGAGTCTTCATCGCGCCGAAATCACACGCACCATCGGGCGCGGACACGGAAACGCCGGGGGGGAGGGGCAGGCGCAGGGCCTGGATGGGAACCGCAGTCGTTTCCCCGTGGAATCTTCGTGGGGGGCGAGCGGGAAAGCGGCTTGCAGGGCGACTTTCGCCTGCCTGGGTGGCCGGGACCCGCCGCCACGCGCGAGGGGAGAGCGTCGGGGAGTCCGCGGGCGTGCGCGACGCGCGTGGTGCACGCTTCGGTCATCCCGGAATCGTCCGCGACGCGCGTGGTGCATGCTCCCGTCATCGCCGGAATCGTCCGCGACGCGCGCTCCGCGCCCTCCGGTCATCGCCGGAATCCCCCGCGACGCGCGCGGCGCGGGGTCCCGGCACGTTCCAGCCGTCCGCCTCACGCGAAACCCGGGGCGCCGGGCTCCGTTTTGGCCGGAACACGGGTGGGACGTGAAGACGGGGACGCCTACTCCAGCGGCTTTCCCGACTTGTCCTCCTTCTTGGAGGCGGCTTTCTCGCCAACATCGAGGAAGAAGCTCGACACGTACCCGCGCTGCCGCGGGAACCGGCCGTCGAGGGCCGCCTTCGCCCGGGCGAGCGCGTCGGCCGCCTCCGCGCGCAGGCGGACCGCCGCGCTGTCGAGCTGCGTCTCATCCGTCCAGCCCTTGTCCCGCTCCGCGAGGAGGGACTCCTGCTTTGTCGCCCGCTTCACGAGATCGGCCTTGATCGCCGGCTTCTCTGGGAAATCGGGGACGTCTTCGAGCCTTCCCGCCGCCTGGAGGACTTTCTGCGGCTCGAGCCGGAGCTTCTCCTCGGTGAGCTCGCTCACCCGCCGGCCAAACACGTGCGAGGCGGGGAGGCCCGGCTTGTTCCGGAGCGCAGCCTTCGTCTTCGCGTTCCCGTCGCGCACACCCCGATCCTGGACCGCGTCCCCCAGCTCCACCCGGGCCTGCTGCCGCATGCCGGGGCCGAGCTCATGGTCCTCGATCGCCCCCGCGGCGGTCTTGAGCTTTGGGGCGAACGGTTCGAGCTTCGCCTTTTCCTCCAAGAAGAACTTCTTGTCCTCGGGAGTGCGGTCGATGTCGATCTCGGCCACGGAGTCGAACGCGTGGATGGTGAACCAGACGGCCTTCTTCATCGTGTCGAGCGTGGAATCCGGGCCGGCGAGCATGAGCGTCTCCTTTTTCGGGTGAAGGGCGGAGATTGTCTCTGTCGGCCGGAGGGAATTCAACCGGATCCTTACTTGGGTAGCCAAGAAAACGACCCCTTGACTTCGCCTCGGGGGGGGGGGGTACGCTTCGGGCCACGGATGTGATCACTGGCGTAACGATCCTCTTCGACCTAGACGCGCTTCGGAGGGCTTCGCATGCGGCGGAACGTGGAAGGGGCTCGCCCGGTGTCCTGGGCGCCTGTCGTTCTGGTCAGCGCTTCGGCGCTCCTTGGCGTCCTGGCAGGCGAGACAGGTGCCGATGAAAGAGCGGACCGGATCGTGCGCGCGTTCTTCGAGAGCCCGGGTGTCGTCCTGGTGAGCAAGGGTGGGCGCTCCGTGCTTCGGCTGGGCCCGGGGCTCGATCTCGTCGCCTGGAAAGAGAAGCTCAAGAAGCTGCGTGCCGAGGTTCGGAACGGGATGATGATCAGCCGTAACGCAACAGGGATCGTTGCAGTGCAGAAGCAGGGCCAGGAGTGGACGGTGACATACTCGATTGGGGACAAAGAGGCCGGCACAGTACACCCACTCAATGGAGGAAGCGCCGACGTCGTCCTTCCCGCCCGAAAGCTCGGCGAGCACTACATCGGTCTCGCCCTGGCGGGGGATGGAGAGGATACACCGCCCGGCGAGGGTGGGAGGGCAGGCGCAGGCGGGAATGCGAACGTGGAGCTAGGCAACGACGCAGACCGCCAGTTCGCGATCGCCATGGCAGGCGACGCCGGGGTGAGTGGATTCAACAGCGAGGGGCGGATAGGGGGCGACTCTGTGGTCAGTGTCCCTAGCCATGATCCGGGAGTGGACCGAGGACACGGCTACTGGGCCTGCGGTGGAAAGGGAGGGGACGCCGGCAGGTCGAGCCTCCTTGTCCCGCTCGTGCCGCGGGAACGGGCCGCAAGCGGCGGTCCAGGCGGCCAGACAGAGGTCTTTGATCTCTCTAACTCCTCGCAGGCCTGGCTTCTCGGGGGGGACGGAGGGGACGGCGGGGAACCGCTCGATGTCCGAGTTCTCGATCGTTTCGGCACGGGCATCCCGGCCGCCCCGCCGCAGGATGGGGGCGACGGCGGAGGTGCGGGTTTGGCACACGTGTCCATGAGGATCAATGTGGAAGAGGGCAGCTCGGCGCACGTGGTCGGTGGCCGTGGCGGGAACGGCGCGAAGGGCGGGAGCGGTGGTGCCTTCGTCTTCTGGGATCTCGAGATCCATGTCCCCGGGGCCGACGGGGGACGGGGGGGTGACAGAGGAGAGATCCGTCTCCAGGCCGTCGACCGGAACCTCTTCCACATGCTCGATATCCGGAAGGGTGGAGACGGCGGGGATGGCGGCGCGGGGTGTCCCGGCGGGAACCCAGGAGAAAGCGGAGCGGGAGGAAAGGTGTGGTTTTTTCATTCCGTGAACGGCACCCTCGACCAGCTGGCCGAGGAAGAGGAGGGCGATCCGGGCCTGCCTGGGGAGAACCTGTGCGATTAGAGACAAGACCCCGAGTTCTCCTCGCCGCGGGAGCAGCGGCAGTCTCGCTCCTCGCCATCGCGGGCTGGCTCTATCGGTCGCTTGACGCGCAAGGCGAGGCTGGCGAGGGGCATCTAGACACCCGGAAGCCCGCCGGCCGTCCTCACGATTCCCCAGAGCAGGGAGTTTCCGAGGAAGAAGCCGGGTCGCCCGAGTCTGCCCCGCCACATGACAGCACTCCCCCGCGTCCCGTGTTCATCCGTCCGACGAAGAAGGGGGCGAAGCTCGCGGGTCTCGTCCTCTTCTACGACCATACTCCCGCCCACGGCGCCACCGTCATCGCGTATGAACGAGAGCGGGCTCGTCATCCCGACGAATCCGATCGCTACGATGAGAGTGCCCACACGACGACCGACGGCCGCGGGCGGTGGTCCCTCACGCTCGACGATGAAGGGGAATACCTCGCCCTCGCATGCTGGACCAAGGCCGGGGACCTCGTCGCGTACGACCACGTGACCGTTTCAAAGACGATCGAGACCGAGCTCTCGCTCGTCTTCGATGAACCGGCCGCCATCGACGGCGTGGTGCGAGACCAGGAGACGGACGTGCCCATTGCCGGGGTGGACGTGGACATCGAGAACCCGCTCGTCACCGAGTTCCCCGAGAGCGATCTCTGGCCGTACTTCGTGACCGTCTCGACCGACGCCGGGGGCCGCTTCGCCTTCCCCTTCGTCCAGGCGTCAGCCCGCTCGATACGAGAGTGGCCCCCCGAGGAGCCGCTGAAGTGCGGCCTCGTCTTCAAGCACCCCGAATATGAGGTCGCCTGGGGCGAGACGTTTGTCGATCCCGGACGGACCACCCGGCACGACATCAAGCTCCGGCGGAAGCTCCCGCCCACCTCGCTCGTGGTCCACGTCGCCGGCGAGGAGGGGGAGCCTGTGTCCGGCGCGATCGTATCTTTGGGGTACTGGCTCGAGTACTCGGGGGGATCCGGTCCCGCGACGATTGCCTACGCCTGGACTGATTCGTCCGGCACCGTGAGGCTCGAGGGCGAGGCGAACCATCGGGTGTTCGAGCCGTATCCAGGCGACAAAGTGATCTTTGAACTCTACGCCGGGGCAAGCGGCTACCAGATCCAGAAAGTCATCGTCGATTCGATCAAGCCGGCCGATAGCGGCTCCCTCTCGATCGTCCTCAAGAAAGGCCTCGTGATCTCGGGCAGGGTGATCGACTCCGAGGCAAGCGAGCCGATCGCGGGCCTGGAGGCGTCGGCGCGCGCAGCCGAGAGCCCGTGGCGCTTCTGGGGACCGGTGGAAGGCTTCGAGAACCTCGAGCGCACGAAGACGGACGAGAACGGCGAGTTCGTGTTCGACTGTCTCAGCGAGGGCGAGTACGAAATCCGGATCCGCAGCTCACGGCGTCTGGCTGGCGGACGCAACTCGAACAAGTTCCAGGCCGGCACGACCGGCATCGAGCTCCGCCTCCTGCCGGACCCATTCCGCGAGCGGTAGGAACCTCCCGCGCGAGTCGGCCTGCGCGATCCCCCGCGAGGAGGCGATCCGCTCTACCGGGATCCTTCGCGAGAAGATCGGGGCTCTTGTCTTCGCGTTCGAACCCGGGATCTAGGGGTAGAATGAGCGGCATGGTGAACTCCCCGTTCTTCCCGTGCATGGACCCGTACATCGAGACGTCCCGGATGTGGCGCGACTTCCACACGAGGATGGTCACCGCCCTCGCCGAGGCGTTGACGCCCCAGGTGGCCCCGCGCTATGCGGTGATGATCGAGGAGAGCGCCTATCTCCTCTGGGAAGAGGTCCCCTTGCGAGTCCTGATGCCCGATGCGGCGCTCGTTGGGGCACGGGGCGAGGCGGCCGGGACGGGAGTGACCTCGGCCGTGGCGACGCTTTCGCCGGCCGTGTGCACGCAAGTCATGCCCGTGGACGAGACGGACCGCTGGCTGGAGATCCGCACACCCGACGGGCGCGAGGTGGTCACGGTGATCGAGATGCTCTCCCCAACGAACAAGGCCACGGCGGGCGACGGGCATAGCGCCTATCTGCTGCGGCGCAATCGTCTCCTGGGGAGCGGCTCGAATCTGGTGGAGATCGACCTGCTGCGCGGGGGACACCGGGCGCCCCTTTCTGAGCCCTATCCCCCAGGGGACTATGCCGTGGTCGTGGACCGCGTCCCGATGCGCCCCAAGTGCCACGTATTCATGTGGGGGGTGCGAGAGCCGCTTCCTGTGGTCCCCATCCCACTGCGGGAGGGCGAGACGGAGGTGGGCCTCGATCTACGGCGCACGTTCGGGCTGGTGTACGATCGAGCGCGCTACGATCTCTCTCTTCGCTACGAGGGGGAGCCGGTTCCACCGTTCCCGCCCGAACATCGTGCATGGGTGGACGAACGGCGGGCGAGACGGCCCGCGTAGCGAGCCGATATCCTGGGTGTGGTCTTCGACCGCACGGTCCCATTTGACGGTCACGGTCGACGGTCACGGTCGACGGTCACGATCCACGGTCACGGGTCGCAATCGTGTTCCGTGGGCGTGACCGTGAGCGTGTTCCGTGACCGTGACCGTGTTGAACGAAGCCACTGCCGGACCGGATCGCCACGACTTTGACGTGGCCCTGGCAATCCGGGCCGGCCCCTTGACGTGAATCGAGGACGCGAGTAGCGTTTCCCTCTTCTTTTTCAGGCGAGGGACACGCGATGGCCCAGATCCTCCTGGCCGAAGACGAACCGTCGGTCGCCTCCTTTCTCTCCGACGCCCTCGCCCTCGACGACCACAAGGTCGAGTGGAAGCCGAACGGGCGCGAGGCGATCCGCGCCTTCGCGCCGGACCGCTTCGATCTCGTGCTCACCGACTACCACATGCCGCTGGCCGATGGGCCGGAGCTCGTCCGGCACGTCCGCCGGATGGAGCCGGGCTTCCCGGTCGTGGCGATGAGCGGGTCGGCCGTGCGGCGCGAGTTCGAGTCGTTCGGCGTGGACGCCTTCCTCGCCAAGCCGATCGGCCTGGAGGAGCTCCTCTCCACGGTCGGGCGGATCGCGGCAAGACGGCACGACGAGCGCGAACGGCGCGGTTTCCCCCGCAAGCCGATCGAGATCCCCGTGGTGCTCGCGGACGAGGACGACGCCTGGACCTGCCGCGCCATCGACGTCTCGCAGGACGGGCTCGCGATCGAGGCGCCGGCGGAGGCCACGCTCTCGGCCCGCGCCGAGGCGCGCACCTATCGCGCCTACTTCCGCGCCGCGGACGGGACGCCGGCCGACGTCGAGGTCCGGATCGCCCGGTCCGACTGGCGCGGATCGAGGCTCGGGCTCCGGTTCGGCCCCCTCTCCCGCTGGCAGCAGGACGCGCTCTTCGAACTGATCGCCAAGTAATCCTCGCGTGCTTGCCGTCGCCACGGGTCGCTTCCGGCCCGATCTGTCGTTCGAGGCGAGACTCGAGGAGCTCGCACAGTTCGGCTTCAACCGTTTCGAAATCCCGATCGGGAGAGCCGTGGAACCGCCGCGGCCTGGGAGGGATTTCTTCAGAGGGAAGGGCTGGTCGGTCTCGAATGCGGTCGTCGTGCCAGGAGACGGGCCGGGGCTCGCCGATCCCGGAAAGGACGGGCGGGAGCTCGCGATCGCCACGGCGGGCGGCGCGGCGCGCTGGGCCCTCGCCCGTGGGACGCGACTCGTCGTTATCGATCCGGGGGAGCTTCCGACCCCGGCGGACGCGAGCGCCCGAGGGAAAATCGCGGAAGATGGAGTCGCGCGGCTCTGCCGGTCGCTCCACGCGCTCGCCCGCGCGGAGCCGGATGCCCTCTGGTGCATTCCGACGCCGTCCGGGCCCGCTGGCATGCCCCTCGCCTCGGAGCTCGCCTGGATCTTCGAGGACCTCTCGCCTGAGAGGATCCGCTACTGGCACCGAACCGGCGCCGCCGGACGGCTCGCCCGGCTGGGGCTCTGCGAGGTCGAGGCCTGGCTCGCGCACATCGATGCCCGCGCGGCCGGCGTTCTTCTCGACGACCTGTCGGGCGAATCGACCGGCCTCCTGCCGGGGATGGGCGAGGCCGATTTCCGCGCGCTCGCCCGCGCGCTCCCCCCGGCGGCCGAGCGGGTCCTGCCCGCGGTGGTGGATCTCGGCCCGATCGAGGTCCGTGCCGCCATGGACGTGCTCGAAACGGCCGGGATCCTGGTATCCTGACGCCAACCCCGGGAGGGAATCATGAGAGCGATGCCCGTACTGCTCCTTGCCTGCGTCGTGCTGGTGGCCTGTAACGGCAACGGCGGCGAGGTCGAGAACCCGTACCTCGAACCGGATCCCGTCGACTACCCGGACACTCACCTGGCCATCGTCCAGGCTGCCGGCGAGCGAGGCGTCGCGCAGCCGATGGCTCTCGTCAACCGGACCCATGGCAAGTATCTGGAGAGGGAAAAGGACAGGCCCGTACCGACCTACACCCATCCGTACCTCACGAGGAGGCCGGATACCTCGTTCTCGATCCTCACGAACGAGATGATGCAGGAGCTTGTCGAGGGAACGATGAAGGAAAGCGGGTTCTTCGCCGTCGCCCAGCCGTTCCAGCTCGCGGAGATGGGAAAGACCGGGTGGCCCGCCAGAGAGGCCATCGTCTTCGAGCAAGGAGGGCAGGCCTGGGTCCTCTACAATCCGAAGGAGCTCGACCGGGCGGGGAAACCACTGCCGCTCGCCACCGAAAACGTGCAGGCCCAGGCGAACTTCTCCCAGCTCAAGATCATCGTGATCGAGGTCATCCAGAACCAGCCCGCGGTCGAGCGAGCCTTCACGACCGACAAGGACCGGGTGCGCACGATGCACACGCTGGAGAACGAGTGACGCGAGCGGTCCTCGTCCTCCCCGCCCGCTACGGCTCGACGAGGCTCCCGGCGAAACCGCTTCTCGCCGAGACGGGAAAGTACCTGATCCAGCACGTCTACGAGCGGGCAGCGGCGGCGCGGGGGTACGACCGCGTGATCGTGGCGACCGACGACGAGCGAATCGCGTCGGCCGTACGTTCGTTCGGCGGAGAGGTCAGGATGACGTCGCCCGACTGCCCCTCGGGGACCGATCGCGTCGCCGAGGTCGCAAGGGGGCTCGCCGCCGACGTGGTGGTGAACCTCCAGGGGGACGAGCCCGAGATGGACCCGGAGGCGCTCGCGCGGCTCCTCGAGGTCCTGGACGAGGACCGCCGGGCGGCCGTAGCGACGCTCGCCTGTCCCATCCGCGACGCGGCCGTCTTCGCGAACCCCGCTGCGGTCAAGGTCGTCCTCGACGAGACGGGAGGCGCGCTCTATTTTTCCCGGGCGCCTGTGCCCCATCCCCGGGACGGCGCCTCGGTTCCGCCACTCGCCAAAAAACACCTCGGGGTCTATGCCTTCAGGCGGGACGCGCTCCTCGAGTTCGCGGCGACGCCGCCGACCCGGCTCGAGGAGACGGAGAAGCTCGAGCAGCTCCGGCTCATCGGCACGGGGCGGCGGATCGCGGTCGAGGTCGTGGACTTCGACGCCACCGGGATCGACACGCCCGGGGACTACAGGAGGTTCGTGGAGCGCTGGAAATCAGTGGCCAGTGGCCAGTGATCAGTGGCCAGTGAAGGAAAAAAGCTTTCCTTCCTTCACTGATCACTGGTCACTGATCACTGGTCACTTGCTCGAGCGTCACGACGACCTTCCGTTCCCCTTCGCTCGGGCGGGCGACCGCGACCTTCGCGGAGTCCGCGAAGCCCTCTGCTTCAACGTCCACGAGGTACTCGACGTGCTCCTCGAGAAGGTCGAGCTTCGCCTCGCCCTTCTTGTCGGTCATGGTCTCGATTCCCTCGTCGCCGTCCACGTTCGCCCGGACGACCCGGATCTTTGCGTTCTCGACGGGGATGCCCTTCTCGTCGAGGACCACCAGGAGTACCCAGCCCGCGGCGTGCTTCGCGCGTTCCCCGCCGTCCTCCTCCCCGCCGCCGCCACCGCCGTCCGGCTGGGATTCGCTCTCCCCGCCCTCGGCCGTCTCGCCTTCGTCGCCGGGGCGCCGCTCGCGCGGCTCGCGGATCTTCGGGCCGGAATCCGAGCCCGTTCCCGAGCCCGTTCCCGAGCCACCAGTGCCGCTGCCCGAACCGCCCGATCCGCTCCCGGAGCCACCCGAACCGCTTCCGGAACCGCCCGAACCGCCCCCGGAACCACCGGAGCCACTCCCAGAGCCGCCGGACCCGCTCCCGGACCCTCCCGAGCCGCTGCCTGAACCGCCGGACCCGCTACCCGCTCCTCCCGAGCCACTCCCCGAGCCACCCGAACCGCTCCCGGAGCCACCCGATCCGCCGGAGCCACTCCCGGAACCGCCCGAACCGCTCCCAGAGCCGCCCCCGGAACCGCCGGACCCGCTCCCGGACCCTCCCGAGCCGCTGCCTGAACCGCCGGACCCGCT
>JACQVV010000277.1 GCA_016209595.1 Planctomycetota bacterium | reverse complement strand
GGGGGGGGGGGCCTGGGCCCCCCCACCACTGGTATGACGCTACTCGATCACGCCCAGCTCGACGAGCCTCGCCTCCTGCTGCAGGGTGAGGAGCTCCTGGAGCTCGGCACGCTTGGCGGCGAGAGCCGCCTCGCGCTCCTCGCGGATCTTCCGGAAGTCGGCCAGGCGGGCCTTCAGGGTCTCCTCGTCGGCGGCACCGCCGTCCAGGGCCGCCACGAGCGCCTGTCGCGCCTCATCCATCGCCGCCCGGTCGGCACGGAGCTTCTCGATCTCCTCGACCATGGGCTTGAGGATCGACGGCTCCTCGGGCGTGAGAGCGAGCGCGGTCATCGCGCGCTCGACCCTGCGCTCGGGGGACTCGCCACGCCCGCCGCGGCCTTCGGGACCGGTCGGGACCGAGCCTCGGCCACCCTCGCCCCGGAAGAACGGGTTCCGGTCCTGCATGTCCTGCACGAGCGCCTTGAACTTCTCCTTCTGGGAGTCGTCGAGGACGCCCTCGACCTTGCCGGCCACGCCCGTCCACATCTCGGTCATCTTCTGCCGGATCGAGTCCCAATCCTGGTTCCCGCCTCCCTCGCGCATGCCGCGGAAGAGCTCCTGCATCTCGGTCTGGGTCCCGGTCAGGATCTCCTGGACCTTCGCCGCCTGCTCGTCGGTGAGGCCGAGCTCCTCCTTGAGGCGGCCCATCCACGCCTGGGCCATGCCCTCGAACCTCCCGGCGCCGCCCTCGCCGAACCGCCCGCCGCGCCCCGCGCGGTTTCGAGCCTCCTCGAAGCGCGTCTTCTGCTCGGGCGTGAGGAGCGCCTCGATTCTCGCCCGCTCGTCCTGGTCGACGACGTCGCGCTTCCCGACGGTATCCTGGAGGATCTTCTTCACCTCCTCGAGCTGCGCCTCGGAGAGATCGAGGTCGCGCCCGATCCGCCGGAGCCTACGGTCGAGTTCCTGCGCCACCCGCTCCTCGTCGGTCTGGGGCTGTCCTTCCTCCTGCGCCAGCACCGCCGGCGCGAAGAGGACCGCCGCGAGGAGAACCATGCACAACCTGAGAGTCCCGCTCATGACTTCCTCCGTTTTTTGCTTCCTGAAGCCTCTTGTCAGGGTTTCGATGAATCGCCGCCGAGCGGTTCCATGGAGTCGATCCAATCGCCAAGCTCCTTCGACGGGATCGGTCCCACGGCGACCACTCGCACGCCGCTCATTTCCGTCTTCGTTTCCGTCATCCCGGCCAGGGTCCCGCGGCGGATCAAGAGACCGCCGCCCGCGTCCGACCGGGCGGCTCTTTCCTCGGCCTCGTGGAACCGCATCCGGGCAAGCATCTCCTCGCGGTACTCGGGAGGCAGGGCCGCTCCCTCCATGGTCCTTTCCATCTCGTACCAGTCTTCCTCGATCGGCCGCTCGACGAGCTGGAGGCGGCACAGGCCGTCCGTGAAGTCGAGCTGGACCTTTCGCCAGGCCCGGCCGAAGAGCACGGATGCCCGTTCCAGTCGGAATCCGCGCGGGCAGGTCCGAGGGAAGAAGACGGGGAAGTCGACTTCCCGTGCGAGCCGATCGACGGGCACCTCCCGGCGCTCGGCGGCCCACGGATGCCGCGCCCGCCGCTCCTCTTCGCTGTGCCGCCCCCACTCCTCGCGCGCCATCTCGGACTCCTCCAGGACCCGGTACTCCACGGATCTAACCCGGAAGGAACTCACGAGTTCCCCATCGATCGCCCACTCGCTCGCCGATAGAACGAGCCCGGTGACCTCGTCCACGGAGAGCTCCCTCGTCGGACGGTCACGTCCCGGCGAGCGGAAGACGAGGCGCGCGCAAGGGCGGCCGGCGATCCCGCGCTCCCGGGCGACCTCGACCCTGTAGTTCGCGAGGGCGAGGTCGATGTCCTCGATCCGCGTCGCTATTTCCAGTTGGCGCCGGTAGACGTGCCCCGCCCATCCGCCGGGCGCGCGCCGGCGGTCTCCTCGCGGCCCTCTGCCCTCGCCTGGGGAAGCAATCTCGCCACGCGAGGCGAGAAGATCGGTCCTCTCGCCGTCACGAACGAGGACCAGGCGGTCGACATCCACCCGGTATTCGCCCCGCGCGTCGTGCCGGACTCGGGCGCGGGACTCCAACCAGCCCTCCTCTGTCCTCTGCTTCGCCTCGTGGATCGCATCGTAGGGAGGTTGCCCCTCCGAGGAGAGCCGCTCGAGGATTCGCCGGGCTTCTCCCTCGTCGAAGGCGCGCGCGAGCGCCCGCGACGTCCTGGCCACGGCCAGGGCCGCCGCGAAGAGGAGGACGAAGGAGAGAAGGGAAAAGGCCAGTCTCATCGGGCGTCCCGGTTCTCGTCCTTTTCGCGGGGGAGGAGGAGATGTCCCTGCTCCTCGGCCAGGTAGTGGAACTCCTCTCCCGTCGGCCGTGAATCGACCACCAGGACGCGCCCGCGTCGCTCCTGCGACTCGCCAGCGTCCCGCCGGGCCGCGAGACCCCCGAGCACGGCAAGCGAGACCGAGAGCGCCACGAGCGCCGCCGCCCGGAGCCAGGCGCGGTTCTTCGGAAGGGCCGCCCGAGCGAATCTCGCCTCGACCTCGATGCGAGCCGCCACGCCCTCCCAGAGGTCGGCGGGGGGCTCCAGGCGCCCGAGGCCCTTCAAAGAAAGTCCGCGGCGGAGCATCCTGCTCGCCCGTGTCCGGCAGGTCTCGCAGACACGCAGGTGCTCCTCGAACTCGACGAGCGACGCCCACGACTTCCCCGCCAGCGCGTCTCCGTCCGCCCAGAGGAGAAACACCTCGTCCCGGAACGCCCCGCAGCCGCGGCTCGCGCTCATCGTTCGTCCTCCAGGATCTCCGCAAGCGCCTCGTGCGCCCGGAAGAGGCGGGACTTCACCGTCCCCGCTCCCAGGCCGAGCGCCTCGCCGATCTCCTCGTACGAGAGCCCCTCCAGATACCGCAGCACGGCGACGGCCCGCAGCCGAGGCGAGAGGGAGAGGAGCGCCCGCCTCACCCGCTCGCGCGTCTCCAGCTCGGCCGCGGCCTCCCCCGGGGAAGTCCCCGAGGAAGCGGTCTGGCGAACGGCCGGATCTTCCAGCGGAAGTCCCCGGCGCAGACCCTCGCGCCGGGAGGCGTCGATCGCCTCACGGACCGCGACCCGGTAGAGCCATGTCGAGAGGGCCCGCGGCTCCCGGATCCTGTCGCGCTCGGCGAAGAGGCGAACGAAGACCTCCTGGGCCACGTCCCGGGCAAGCTCCCGGTCGCCGGTGAGGTGCGCCGCCACGCTGTAGACCATCGCCTCGTGTCGCTCGAAGATCGTCCGGAAGGCCTCCCGGTCTCCTTTCCTGAAAGCCTCCAGGAGCTCGGGAATCTCGCGCGAGTCGGTCAAAAGGGCTCCAACCCGTCTCGCGTACGGACGGACGGGGCCGACGAAAGGTTCCGTGGCAAAAGAAGTTTTGGCGACGACAGGATACCGGAGAGGCATGTGCTAGACTCGCGCCGAACGTCGCATGCATTCCACTCTCCACCGGCTCGCCGCTGCCCTGGTCGCCTGCGCCGCCTGGGGATCGGCCCACGCCCAGGAGGACATGGTTCTCGTGCACGACGGGAAGTCCGACCATGTGCTCGTCCTGGGGACCGAGGCAACCCGGTCCGAGGAGCGCGGAGCGCGCGAGCTTCAGGCGTTTCTGGCGCGGATGTCCGGCGCGGAGATTGCGCTTGTGGACGACCAGGGTCCGCTCCCGGAGCGCGCGATCCTGGTGGGCAGGAGCCGGCACACCGACGCCCTGGGCGTCGCCGTAGACGCCTCTCTGGGCGACGAGGGATTCCTTCTTCGGACGGCGGGAGAGCGCCTCGTCGTCGCCGGCGGGCGACTGCGCGGGACGATGTACGGCTGCTACGAGCTCCTGGAGCGACTTGGTGTCCGGTTCTTCACGCCCGAAGTCACTCGGGTTCCTGAGCTCCGCACCGTGACCCTGCCGGCCCTCGACGAGCGCCACGTCCCCGCCTTCGAGTACCGCGAGCCCTTCTTCACCGAGGCGCAGGAGCGCGAGTGGGCCGCCCGGAACCGCGTGAACGGCTTCGCCGCGAACCTCGACTCCTCCACGGGGGGAAAGATCTCTTACCACCCTTTCGTCCATACCTTCGAGGCCATCGTCCCGCCGGCCCTCTTCGCCGAGCACCCCGAGTACTTTTCGCTCGTGCGCGGCCGGCGCTTCGGCGGCTACGGCCAGCGTTGCCTCACGAACCCCGAGGTTTTCGCGATGGCCGTCCGGCGCGTCCTCGACTGGATCGCCGAGGCGCCGGACGCGACCATCCACTCCGTCTCGCAGAACGACACCGGGAACCCCTGCGAGTGCGACGCCTGCCGCGCGAAGATCGAGGAGTACGGCGCGCCGTCCGGACTCTACCTCTGGTTCGTGAACCGGGTGGCCGAGGAAGTCGAGAAGAGCCACCCGGGGAAACTCATCGACACGCTCGCCTATCAGTTCACGGAGGCCCCGCCGCGCGGGATCGTCCCGCGGAAGAACGTCCGCGTTCGCCTCTGCCCGATCTCCTGCTGCGAGGCGCACCCGTACGAGTCCTGCTCGGACCCGGCGAACGCCGCTTTCCTCGCCCACCTCTCGGGATGGAGCAAGGTCACCGACACGCTCTATATCTGGCACTACAACACCGACTTCGCCCACTACCTCATGCCGTTCCCGGATTTCGACGAGTTCCCCGCGGAGATCCGGCTCTATCGCCGGACGGGCGTGAAGGGGATCTTCTTCGAGGGGGCCTACGGCCCTGGCGGCGGGGGCTCCGACGCCGAGCTCCGCTCCTGGGTCATGGCGAAGCTCCTCTTCAACCCCGACCTCGACGCGGGCGCGCTCGTGGACGAGTGGATGGACGGCGTCTACGGGGCGGCGGCGCGGTCGATGCGCCAGTGGTTCGACCTCCTCCACGAGCGCGTGCGCGACCCCTCGCGCCACCTCCATATCTACGACTCGCCCGACGCCGCGTTCCTCGGCGACGACACCCTCGCCCGGGGAGACGCCCTTTTCGACGAGGCGGAGCGCCTCGCCGCCGCCGACCCGGTCGCGACCCGGTACGTGGCGAAGGCTCGCCTCTCGCTCCGCTACGTGAAACTCGCCCGGAGCCCGGCAGCCGGTCCCGAGCTCGATTCCTTCCTCGCCGACGTCCGGCGAGCGGGGATCGCCCAGATCGCCGAGGGCCTCTCCGTGGACGCCTGGGAGGCCCGCTACCGCGAGTCGGCGAAGTAAGGCTGACCGGTCACCGCGGTCGCGCGAAGTCCACGACCCAGAACTCCCCCACCTTCGCCACGCCGATCTCGCTGGGCTCCGGATCGAGGAGGACGCGGTGGTGGCCGGGACTCTCCCACCAGGCTTCGAGAATCCCCTCGGCGGGGCCGTCGCCTTTGGCGAGGACTTCCCCCACTCGCACCCAGGCGTAGCTTTCGGCCGCGACGCGGTCGGAGGGGCGCCTTCGTCCCGGCGTCGGGGAGTGGTGCCCGAAGTAGGCGAGCTCCCCCATCTCGGCGGCATGGGCCCGCGCGGCGGCGGCGAGGCGCGGCTCGAGGACGAGGAGCGGGAGCCCGGCCGCCGCCCGGTACTCCAGGAGGGCGTCCAGGAGCTCCCGCTCCGGACCCGAGAGATCCCCGGCGCGCTCGGCGTTCGTGGCGCGCGCCGCCTCGTCGGCCCGGCGAGTCTTCTCGAGGCGCGCGAGAATCGCCGCGGCGTCGATCTCCTTCGCTGCCGGGCCGAGGAGCGCGTCGGGATCGGGTCCCGGGATCCGGGTCGTTCCCTCGAAGCGCACAAGGAGCTCCGCGAGCCCCTCGACCCGCTCGCGCGCCTCGCGGACGAAGGAGTCCGCGTCGATGTAGGGGCGCGTGTCACGCGCGCGGGACATGCCGAGCACGGCCCGGGCGCGCGAGACCGCCGAGCGAACGGAAAAGTCGGAAGGGTCCTCGTCCGGGAACCGCCGTTCGTCCCGGACGAGTCCCAGGAGGGCGCGTCTCGTCTCGCCCAGGACGCGCCCCGCGCGAGCGGCCCGTGCCTCTTCCCCGGCGTCCCGCCAGACGGCCGCCACGCGCTCGAGTTCGGCCGCCGCCTCCGTCATCTCCCGTTCGAGCGCGGCCCGGCCCTCGGCGCCCAGGGCGAGGACCGTCTCGGCCTCGGCCTGCATGGCCGCGAGATCCGCGCTCCGGCGGGCCGACAGATAGCGCCGGGCGATCTCGGCCGCGTCCGGCGGATCGTCCGCTGCCGCGCGCGGGAACGGCAGCACGGCGAGCAGGGCGGCCAGGAGGATTCCTCTCGGCAAGCGTTCGGCCTCGCGCTTCATGGATCGCAGGGTATCACTCACTCTCGTCGTCGCGGGGAGCGAGGTCCCCGCGGTGGCCTTCTATCGGCCCCGGTCCCTCGCACCGTTCTCCTCGCGCTCCTTCTGGGTGAGCTCGTAGTCGAGGTCCTGGAGCGCCGCGAGCACCTCGCGGGCGCGGATCCGTATGGCGGGGTCTTCCCCCATCGAGGAGGCCTCCACGATGGATAGTGCGGGGGCTCCGATCCGCAGGAGCTCCTCGGTCGCGCCCTTGCGATCCGGTCCGGCTAGACGAAGAATCGCGTCCTCGGCTCTCGCCCTGGCATCACCCGCGAGCGGCTCGGGCAGGGTGGCGGGTGCGGAGATGGGCGAGCGGTCCTTGTCGAGGAGCGAGACATCGTCCACCAGGATGTCGGTCTCGTGGTCGTCGTAGCCGTTCCCGTTCGCGGAGAAAAACCCCAGGAGCACCGTCTTCCCCGCGACGCTCGAGACGTCGGCGAGCTCTTCCGTCCACTCCATGGTCTTGCCCGAGCCGTCCCCGCCTCCCGCGGCGAATATCTCCCTGGGTCCGCCCCCATCATCGAGGAAGAGTCGCACCGGCTCGTGCCACGCCGCGCCGGCGACCTTCGCCCAGAAGCGCAGGAACGCCGCCCCCTCGGGGAGGCGGAGCTTCCGCCAGGCGCGCTCCCAGCGCTCGGGGTGCCCCGCGACGTCGCCCTCGCACGACGCTCCCGGCTGGATATGGATATGGAGGCAAGCGCCCAAGCCGGAGCGTGTCTGGGACGAAAGCTGGGTGAGGTGCGGCCCCGCGACGCGCCAGCCCGCGAGGCTCCCGTGGTCGAAGTCGCCGTTCGCCAGGCCGTCCTCGGGCCTCTCCGGAGCCGCCGCGCCGGGCAGCGTCCAGTCCGCCCACATCGCCATCCCGATGGCAGGGCCCATCACGGCCTCCGCGTCGACCCGCGCGCTCGCGTTGTAGTTCCACCCGAAGAGCTCGGAGTCGCCGCCCCCGGCGGTCATCACGAAATCCGTGTCCGGGACATGCCCGAAGGCCGCGGCGCGGGCAACCGGGTCGCCGGAGTCCCCGCTCGATGGGTCCACGGGGACCCACCCGTACCCGGGAAGGTAGACCTCGGCCCAGCGGTGGAACTCCTGGTCGACGTTCGGGTTCCCCTCCCGGCATCGCGTTCCCGCGGCGAAGCGCGCGGGCAGCCCGGCCGAGCGGCAGAGCGAGATGAAGAGGTACGTGTAGTCGCTACACGTGCCCGCGCCTCGGGCAAGAAGCGTCCTCGCGTCCGCCCATCCGTGCCCCTTCTCGAAGCGCAGGTGGTCGATCACGAACCGGTGCGCGGCCCTGGCGATCCAGAACGGATGCCGCTCTTCACCCGTCGCCTCCCTCACGGCCGCCTCCACCTCGGGGCTATGGATGGCGAGCAGGGGGCTGTCCGCCAGGTACCTGTCGAGGATCTCCTTCGGGATGCCGTCCAGCAATCCGACTCGATCAGGCCAGATCCAGGTGCGCGCCTCGTGCAGCTCGGCGTTCCAGGCCAAGGTGCGGCGGAAAGGGACGCCAGGCGGGACCCCCACGCCGTGGAAGAGGAAGGTCCGCTGGCCCCAGCGGTCTTCCACGACCCGCGCCGGGCCCGAGAGCGCGATCTCTCCCGTTACACGCTGGCGGTTCGTGTCCCAGGGGGCGGCCACAAGGAGATCCACGAGGTCGAGCCCCGCGGCCCCTGCGTCCCGCACTTCCGCGGTGAAGTCGATCTCGGCCGTGCGCGCGGGGCCGAGAGTCACTTTCGCGGCGCGGTCGATCCGCGCGGAGACGATCTCGTCCGTGCCGGCTTTCCAGGCCGTGAGCTCATCTCCGCGGACGGCGAGATGCGCGGCCTCGCCCATCTCCGGCAGCGGGATCGTGAAGAGCACCTCCCGTCCTCTCGCGACGACGTGGAGCAGGCCCTCCTCCGCGACCCAGAGGTATTCCCCGTCCCAGGCGCAGCAGGTGATCCGGTGTCCCGGGAAGTGGATCTCGGAGAGGATGTCGCCCGACCTTGGATCGACGCGGAGCACCTTCCCGGCCGCCGCGTCGACGCTCCATCTGGCTTCCCCGTCCGAGGCTTCGTTCGCTCCCGGAGCGCCGCGGCCGCTCGCCGGCCCGACTTTGACATCCACGAGAACGCTCGCGGCCGTCGAGGCCGGCGCGAGGTCGGGGAGCGGCGCCGCCCTCGCCTTCTCCACCGGCGTGCCTCGCCGGGCGGCGCGCCGGAGCCCGTCCGTCCTCGTGCCCTGGATCGAGACCTTCCTCGTGTCGCCTGCATGGAGGGGCGCGAACCGGGCGAGCACGAGGTCGTCGGAGACCGCGACCCTCGCGGCCTCCGACCGCTCCACCAAGGCGCCCGCGATGCGGAACGGGAGGAAGGCCGCCACGGGCTCCGCGGCTCCCCACTCGCACTTGGCCGTCACGACGAGGTCGATCTGGACCTTTCCCCCTCCGAGGTCCTCGATCGACAGCGTCTGTTCGTACGGGGGCTCGGCGCACGGCTTCACGCGCGCGGCCCACGCCGGGTCGCCGTAGAGCACGGTCGAGTCGCGATCGGACGTGAGGAAGAAGCGCGTCTCCTCGTCCGCTGTGGCCTCGAGTCTCGCAATCACGTCCTGGTGGAGAAGGTGGACGGACTCCGCGAACGTGAAGCGGCCCTGGAGGGCGAGAAACCAGTGGGCGACCTCCCAGGCCCAGCAGGTGCGGAACTGGGGAACGACGTGGCCGAAGAACTGATGGGCGCCGCCGGAGTGGATCCACGCCAGGACCATGGAGTCCATGTCGCTCGCGTGCGCGATGAGGCAGTTCCCCGGGGAGAAGTAGACCTTCGGGCTGGCCGACCGGATCTCGACCGCCTTGCCGTCTCGCGAGACGCCGAAAAGCCTGCCCTCACGCGAGACGAACTGCCCGTCGGGATAACTGAAGCCGAGCTGCCAGTCGTGCTCCGTGGCATGGCCGCTGGTGGAGACCATCTGGTATTCCCCGCCGTTCAGCTCGGCGGCCATCTCCAGCGTGGTGTCGTCGGGGCCCCTCACTTCCTCGACCGCGCCCCCCTTCGCCTTCACGTACTTCGCGTTCTGCGTTCCCTCGTTCCAGGAGACGCCCTCCTCGACCCATTCGAGCCAGCCGCTTCCGACGTGCGAGATCGCGCGCGTGACCTCGATCGGCTCCGCCGTCGCGATCCGCAACGCGTCGCCGGCGTCGAAGCCCGTGAGGATCCCCCAGATCGCGTCCTCGTAGGGATCGTCATCGAGCGTCCGGACGAAGCCCGCCGCCTCCTTCACAAACCCTCGAGTGGCCTCGGAAGGCCGCGCCACGAAGCAGATGTAACGTGGAG
This sequence comes from Planctomycetota bacterium, assembly GCA_016209595.1. Classification (GTDB taxonomy): domain Bacteria; phylum Planctomycetota; class JACQVV01; order JACQVV01; family JACQVV01; genus JACQVV01. Next base: position 709 of record JACQVV010000277.1, on the reverse strand, counting down.
CGAACGCCGCGACCTCGTCCTGGGCCGAGTAGATCTCCGAGGCATCGAACGGGAAGACCCGGGCCGCGTACTTGTTTTCGAGGGCGTCCACGACGCCCTTCCAGGCGGGATCCGCGAGCGTCTCGCGGCTGGCGAGGACCGCGTAGGAGCCGCGCGGAGAGGGGCCGCCCGGCCCGACCTCGTCCGCGGGAGCTCCAGGAAGGAGCGGGAGGAAAGCGAGAGCTGCGAGGTGAATCGGACGCATCGTCATGGGGACGCCTTTCGATTCGGTCCGGCCGGCGCCGTGAACACGCCGCCGGAGTCGTTCTGGACGAGCCGCTTCGGGTGGACCGCCGGGTCGATCCCCATCTCGCGGAGCTTCCTGGCCACGCGGAGCAGGCGGTGGCCATGCAGGGCGAGCGCCAGGACCAGGAGGAGCGAAACGCCGGCGCAGCCGAGCCAGCCGGACTGGAGCCGCGGCACCACTCCGGCGGCCCCAGCGACCACCGTGGCGTACGAGAGGACGATCGAAGCGCGGATCGCGAGCTCCGAGCGCCTTGCAATAAGGAAGACCCCGCACGCCAGCCAGGGAAGGAGCAGGACGAGCGGGAGGAACGCCCGGCCGATCGCCCAGGCGGCGAGGAGGAAGATTGCGACCGCGAGGTTCGCGCAGGCCTGGATTCCGGTCAGGCTCCTGTAGACCTTGAGCTCCTCGACCGCGAGGAAGGTC
>JACQVV010000022.1 GCA_016209595.1 Planctomycetota bacterium | reverse complement strand
GAGGTGGCGCTGTTTGGCCGGCTTTGGAAAAATTCTTTTGGGCTGCGCGCGGGGCTTTCGGCGGATCTCTTCGTTGGCCGGGCGCGGCGAAGCGACGACTTCGCCTGGGGGGCACTCGCGAAGCGGGTCCGCGCCTCGACCTCGGCTCGAAATCGCTCGCGCTCGCCTTCAAAGCACTTTTCCCTCAGCCTGCTAGACGAGGCGAACGAGCGCGCGAGCAAGAGAGCTCCCCTGGATCAGACGACCAGAATCCCCAGGCTCTCGGCCTTCCGGAGAACCTCCGCGTCCTTGTCCAGCGTGACAAGAACCTTCTTCCACACCGGCGGCTTCAAGATCGATGCCGCGAGCTCGGCCTTGTCGTTGAATCGCAAGACGTCCTCTGCTTCCGGCGTGGACTTCACCTCGAAGATATAGGTCTCGCCGTTCTTCGCCAGAATGTCGAATTCATATTCGCGCCCCTTCGGGCCGATCTTCCCCTCGACATCCGCGATTTTCTGCCGGAGCAGCACCTGATCGGGCGTGATGTCGTACATCGAGAGCGCGAGCCGGAGCGCTCCCGCGACCGTGTTCTCGAGATGCCGCCCCGCCCGAGTCTGGAGCCGGCCGACCACGAGGCTCACCCAGTCGCGGAGCGCCTCGAACCGCAAGTCCACGGCCTCGAACCGCTTGTCTATCGCCTCGAACCGTACCTCGAAACGCTTGTCCATCTCCTCGAATCGCTTGCCGAAGTCCTCCCGCATCTCGCGGAGTCCTTGCAGGAACTCGGCGCGCGTGACGGGACCGTTGTCATTCTCGCGGCGGCTGGAGGGCGTCTCGGTGGGCATTGCGATCGGTAGGAGAAAGGGCGACGATTCTGGGAGTTCAGGGAAGCTCTGCATAGAGCATAGCCTCCCCTTCCGCGGGTGTCGAGTCGAGGAGCCGTCGCAACCACGGGACTTCCTGGCGCGGCGGTCGCTGACGTAGGGCCCCTGATCCACCTGGACGACCCTTCCTCACTTCGGCCGCTTCGGGGCTTGGACGTCGTCCTCGTGCCCTCAGTAGTGGTCCGAGTAGGCGTATCCGGCACGGGAGCGCGGTAGCCTCCAACCGCTCCCGTGGCGCCCGCGCCGCCCAGCGGGTAGGATCCGTCCAGGATGAGCATTCCTCCGCGCCGAGAGTTCACCTGGGAAAACGCCGCCGAGAGGTGGCGCCGCTTCGGCGAGGCGAACGAGCGGGCGACTGCCGACGGTTTGCGATCGCTGACGCTGGAGGAGGGAATCGCCATCTTCGAGGAGCTCTGCGAGGGGTTCCCCGAACTGGGCGAGGTGGATCCTCCCGACGATCCTCCAGTCGTCCTGTTCAAGCTCTGGCGGGACGCGTGAGCCGAGCGTCTTTCCGCGAGCTCTTCGAGCGGTTCTTCGGCGCCCTGGAGGCCGCCCGTGTCGAGTACTTCGCCTACGGTGGAGTCGCGGTCGCGCTCTGGGCGGATCCCCGCGAGACCCAGGACGTCGACGTGGTCGTTTCCATCGGCGACCAGGACTGTTCGAGTATCCTCGACACGATGAGGGCGTCGAACTTCGATCATTCGACGACCGACGCAAGTCTCTTCCCCATCGATGGCTTCATCCGCTTGAGTCATCGAGGGCGTCATGCCGATCTCGCGCTCGGCCGGACGCCGTTCGATCGCTGCGCCTTCGAACGACGCGGCCGGGCGACCCTCCTGGGGCGCGAGATCTGGGTGGCCTCGGCCGAGGACCTCCTTCTCTACAAGCTGGTGGCGTACCGATTCAAGGATCTCGCGGATGCGCGTGCCGTGGTCGTGCGCCAGGGCGGCAAGCTCGATCTCGAGTATCTGCGCCGGTGGTCGCTCGAGATCGCGGTCCGCACGCGCAAGTTCGAGGTTCCGCAGAAGCTCGAGGAGCTGCTGGCGGCGGCGGGACTCTGAGAGCGCATCCAGACCCACACCCGGTGTGGGTTACTCGCTCCAGGGAAGGGCGGGCGGGGTCTCGCCGGGGTGCTTCTCCTTCCATGCCTCCATGGCTCGCTCGATGCGCGAGCGGTCGGACGAGTCCATCGCCGCGAGGGTTTCCGTGTTCGACTGGACGAGGAGGCCGAGGTCGCCGGCCGAGAGGTCTGGACGCAGCGCGGCGAAGAACCGGGCGCGAGCGAGCCAGGGAGCGCCGTCCGCCTCGCGATGGATTGCAGAGAAATATCGCCCGAGGTGCGAGAGGGCGGCTCCGAAGGCTCCCGCGCGATACGCCTGGAACGCGGCGGCGCCCAGGACGTCGGCGTCGAGGGGGGCAAGGTCGGGATCGTGCTCCGGCAGGCCCGTGCCCGCCCCCTCCATGCCGGCGGCGATGGCGAGGCGCGGGTCGTCCTTCGGGAGTTCCCACTCGGGCGCCACGGCGAGGATCTCGCGGTAGAGATCGACCGACCGGAGGCCCCTCGCGCGCGCTGCCTCGAGGTCGGCCTTCGCGCCCGCGAGGTCTCCCGCGAGACGCCGCGCATGGACTCGCGCGAGGTGAACTCGGCCGGCTGCCTCGTGGCGGGGGAAGTGGTCGAGGAAACGATCCGCGGCGGTGGGGTCGCGGTCGAGGGTGAACAGGAGCGCCTGGGCAGCGGTGCCGGCCGTGCCAAGACCCGGGTTCCAGATGGGAGGAGTGCCCTGGGGAGGGACGATGGCGTAGAGCGTGGACCCGACCACCACGACGATCTCCGGGCGACCGTCGCCGTCGAGGTCCGCGAGCGCCGGGCGGGAGCGGACCTCGCCCCCCGTATCGTGGGCCCAGATCGCGCGGCCCGTCCTCCCGCTCACGGCGTGGAGCTTCTCGTCCCACGACCCCACGACCGCGTCCGGGACCCCGTCGCCGTCGAGATCCCCGAGCGCCGGGCTGGACCTGACCCAGCCCTCCGTCTCGTAGGCCCAAAGCGCGCGGCCCGTCCTTCCGCTGACGGCGTGGAGCTTCTTGTCGTACGACCCCACGACCGCGTCGGGGACGCCGTCGCCGTCGAGATCCCCGAGCGCCGGGTTGGAATAGATCTGGCCCCCCGGCTCGTAGGCCCAGAGCGCGCGGCCCGTCCTCCCGTTCACGGCGTGAAGCTTCTTGTCGTACGACCCCACGACCGCGTCCGGGACGCCGTCGCCGTCG
>JACQVV010000305.1 GCA_016209595.1 Planctomycetota bacterium | reverse complement strand
GGACCGTCTCGTACCCGGCGGGAACGAGCTCCACCACGGCGAGCCGGGCCGGCAGCGCCGCCGCACCGCCCGCGGCCCGCTCCGCGAGCGCGCGGCGGATCTCCTCCTCGGTCACCCGCGCCCCTGGCTCGACCGGGGTTCGTACGGGGCCGGGTTCGGTGAGGCCGGCGGCACGGCCGGTCGCGCCCGACGTGTCGGCCGGCGTGGTGAGGTCGAACGCGGCGAGCGAGACCTCGGGTCTCTCGGCCTGCGAGGCGCAGCCGGCGAGGAGCATGAGGGCGACGAGCGCGGCGCAAGGGAACGTGCGGGGCATCGGTTCTCTCCTTCGGGTCAGGGTGACGGACGGACTCCAAGAAGAGACCGGCCGGACCGCTCCGGTATTCGACGGCGGCGTGAGACTTTCCTACCGGAAGTCGCCGCGTCTCGCCCGCTCGAGGATCCGGTCCGCGATGCGAAACGAATTGGCGAGGATCGTGAGCGTCGTCGCGACGCCGCCGGCCGTGGGGAAGTAGGCCCCGTCGGTCACGTAGAGGTTCGGAACGTCGTGGGCGCGGCCCTCGGGATCCAGGACCGAATCCCGCGGGTCGGTCCCGGCGCGACAGGTCCCGTGGACGAGGTGCCCGGTCGTACCGGCGGTCTCGCCCCGGTCGAGCCGGTGAGCGCCGGCCTTGTCGAGGATCTCCAGGCCCTTCTCCTGGAGGAACCGTCCCGCCCGGGCGTGGTGCTCGGGCACGGCCAGGTGGATCCGGGCGGCCGGCTCGCCTCTCGCGTCATTCGTATCCGGGTCGAGATCGACGTACGTCCCGGGGTTGGGCAGGAAGTCTGCGAAGGTCTCGAACTCGATCGTCCGGGTCCGGTGCCAGTGCTCCTCCATCCTCTCCTTGAGCTCCATCCCCCACGCGAGCCATCCCCCGCGGTGGGCGAGCTGAATAGCCCGGAAGATGGGGTTGGGGTGGGGAAAGCCGAAGCGGAGAGTGCCGCCCTTGTCGAGGTCCGACACTCCGGGCGGGAGCCGGTAGAAATCCTGGACGCTCCGGCCGAGGAACGGGTGGCGCTCGAGGATCGTGTCCCGGCGGGCGTCGTCCAGAGATGCGAGCTCGAAGACGCCGGAGCCAGTCGTGAAAGAGGAGAACTGGAGATTCCTTCCTACCTGACCGCTGGAGTTGGCCAGTCCGTCCGGGAAGGCAGGGGTCTTCGAAAGGAGAAGGAGCCGCGCCGTCTCGATGGCCGAGCAGGCGAGGACGACGATCCGCGCGCGGATTCGGTGAGTCTCGCCTCGCGCGTCCCTGTAGAGGCAGCCCGTGGCCCGCCCGTCGGGCGCGACCTCGATCCGGAACACTGCGGCGCGCTCCACGACCTTGCATTTCCCGGTCGCCTCGGCGTCCGGGACGAGCGAGGAGAGCGTGCTCGACTTCGCGCCGGCCTCGCAGCCGTAGCTCCCGCAGAAGTCGCAGTAGAGGCACGCGGCGCGTTCCCGGTAGGGCCGCGAGAGGATGGCCCGCGCCTCCCGGAAGGCGTGGAGCCCGAGCGCGGCGCAGGCATCGTCGATCCAGGCTCCGGCGGGGTGAGTTTCGACGGGCGGGAGCGGGTACTCGCCCGAGCGCGGTGGGTCGAAGGGGTTCGCGCCCGCGCTTCCGGCGACGCCGATCTCCCGCTCGGCGAGAGCGTACCAGGGCTCGAGATCCTCGTAGCGAAGCGGCCAGTCCGCGAGCGGGATCTCCCGGGATCTCCCGAACTCGGATGCCATCCGGAAGTCGACCGGGTGGAGGCGGTAGAAGTGCCCCGCCATGTGGACCGTGCCGCCGCCCACGCAGGTGGCGATCCAGCCGAACGTCGAGCGGTTCCCCTTGGGCTCCCCCTCGCGGACGAGGACGTGCGGATCATCCGCCACGGACGGGACGAAGAAGTCGCGCCGGACGGTAGCGATCTCATCGTGGACGAACTGGTCGCTCGAATAGCGCCGCCCTTTTTCAAGGACCAGCACGGAAAAGCCTTCGCGGGCGAGGGCGAGCGCGACCGGGGCGCCACCCGCGCCGCTCCCCACGACGACGGCGTCGTGAACCGGGTCGCCCAACCCGCTATCCCCCGTGACCGCAGGCGCCGGGGCGGGGGGCGCCCGGGACGTAGCCGATGTAGGCCCAGCCGACCTCGCCCGCGTTCCCGCCGTGAATCGGATCGCCGAGAAAGCCCTCCAGCGTCAAGACCACCAGGTCATGCACGAAGGCCGCCCCGGAAAGGCCGTCCGAGTCGGCCCCGCCCGACTGGACGTGCTCCAGTACGAAATCCGCGGCCTGGGGTTCGAGCTCGACGAATCCCGGCGCCTTCCAGTCGCGGGCCGCGATCTCGTCGAACCTCGCCGCCCAGGCCTCGAACGGCTCGCGGGACCCCGCCCAGTACTCGGTCGCGAGGGCGAGCTCGACGTAGTCGATCACGCGTGCCTCGGCGGCCCCCGGGCCGTCGTCGGAGGGAAGGATCCGCTCCGTCGCGCGCTCGATCACTGCGCGGGCCCCCGCAGAGAACCGCCACGGACCGGACGGGAGCGCTCCGGTCGGTTTCGAGGGGGCGCGCTCCTTGTCCTCGTCCTTTCCGCGGCCGAGGAGGCCAGCAAGGACTCCGGCGAGCGCCGCGAAGAGGCCCGCGAGGAGAAAGAGGAACCGCCGCCTGCCAAACCTCGACTTCAACTCTTCTTCTCCTCTGTAAATAAAAAGCGCCGGGGAGGAGGCCCCGGCGCTCGTTCCTTGATTCTACCGTCTCTTGTACGCCATCACGTGGCGACTACCTGCCGCCACCTCAGCTGCCGCCTCCTCAGCCGCCGCCTCCTCAGCTATGGCCGCCGTCGCCTTCCGCGGGCGGCGCCGTCCAGGTGATGTTGGCGAGCTGCCAGCGAGGGGCATCGGTGCCGTCCGACCGCGGGGCGGCCTTGTTGACCGACTCGAGGACGGTTCCGAGTTCGATCGGCGCCGAGCCGGTCTTAAGAGCGAAGACTCCCGTCGCGCCCTTTTCCGGCGTCGCCGTGAGGCCCGCGACGCCTCCGAGCGCCCCCGCGAGACCCGCGTTCTCCGCTTCGTCCGCGACGTTGGCGAACTCGATCTTGAGATGCTCGCCGAAGAGCTTGATCGAGCCGAGGTCGGCCTTCACCTCGGCGTCCTCGATCGACTGGTCGACCTGGCCGATCACGTCGCTGATCTTCTTCCAGTCGAGCGAGTTGCCCGGCTTGACGATCAGCTGGAAGACGCCTCCCTGCGCGATCTTGACCTCCTCGACCGCGTCGAGCTTGGCGAGCGCGTCTTTCAGCCGGCCGGTGTGGGCATCCGCCAGGCCGGTGACCTTGAACTCGAGTCGCGTCTTGGGCGCTGCCTGAGCCCAGGCCGGCGGAGCTGCGACCGCCACGGCCAGGGCGAGGAGCGCGAGCGACCACCCGAACTGACGCATCGAAACCCTCCAATCCGAGCCACTTGCCGCCAGCCGGTGGCGAGCGGAACACCCGATCACGCCGGCCGGGGGCGGATGATGCTACAACGCGCCACCCCGGACTTCAATTCCCCGCGCCGGCAAATATAGTCGCCGTCTATTCTGTCGATCGGTCCTCCGGCCCCCCGATTCTCGCCGTCTCACGGACCAGGACGTAGAGACCGGCCGCGAAGCCCAGCGCCAGCCCCAGGATCGTCCAGAGCCCGCCGCCGCCGAAACGCCCATCGATCCATCGCCCACCGAGGACGCCGCCGGTCACGAGGAGCACGAACTGGAGCCCCAGATGCGAGTAGCGCAGGATCGTCCGTGGTGTGCGGGGCGGCGAGGGCATGTTGAGGGCGGTTTGTAATCCGGGCGGGCGAGGATGCATATTCTAGGTGGAGCCCCACTCCGCGGGAGATCCCGCGGCGTGCGGGTTTTTTTTTGTGCTTCTAGAAGGGGCGGGCGGGAGTCTGGAGGAGGAGAGGAGATGTTGTTCGCGATCGGCCGGTGCGTCGTCGGAACCGCGGCTCTTGCCGCGCTCGCCGGGTGCGCCGCGGGGCCGGACCCCGAAGCCCTCGATGCGAGGGTCGCGGCCCTGGAGCACAAAGTGGAGGCGCGGGCCCGGGAGGCCGCAGGTCTGGACGAGGAAGTCGCGGAGTCGAGGCGCCGGGAAGAGGAACTCGCGATCCGGCTGGCCGCGGCGAGGGCCCGCCTGGAGGAGGTCCAGGAAGGCCAGTCCCAGCACGAGGTGGCGCTCGCCGATCTTCGGCGTGCGCTGCTGGAGGGGGAGGGGGAACGGCCTGAAGGGGAAGCCCCCCCGAACCGCCCGGATCTCGACGAACGCCTTTCCGACCTCGAACACCGGGTCGCCGCGCTCGAAGAGGAGAGAAAAGCGCTCTCGGAGCTCCTGGAGGAGCTCGTCGCGGGACTCTCCCACGGCGAGGGGCGGTAGCCCCTCCGCTTGATTTCCCCTCCGCCTTCTCCTAGGCTTCCCTTTTTCCTGGTTCTTAGGTAGGGCGGGGGTTTATCCCCCGCCGCGCCAGGGCCGATATAAACCCGCTCGTACATCAAAAAAAGGGAAGCGCTTTGAGGACGCACACGTGCGGGGAGCTCCGCCCCGAACACGCGGGGGCGAGGGTCGCGCTCGCGGGGTGGGTGGACCGGGTCCGGGACCACGGGAATCTCGTCTTCGTGGACCTGAGGGACCGCTACGGCCGGACGCAGATCGTCTTCCACAACGACGACGAAGCTCTCCTCGCGTCCGCTCGGGCCTTGAAGAGCGAGACCGTGCTCCGCGTGGAGGGGGAAGTCGGACTCCGGAGCCCCCAGAACGCCAACCCGAAGATCCCGACCGGCGGCATCGAGGTCGTCGCGCGCGTCGCCCTGGTTCTCAACCCATCCCGGCCCCTTCCGTTCGAGATCACCGACGACGTGGACCCCGCGACCGAGGTCCGGCTGCGCTATCGCTACCTCGACCTCCGCAGGGAGAAGGTCAGGAACCGGATCGCGCTCCGCCACAGGATCGTGGCGGCGATGCGCAAGTACCTTTGGAGCCAGGACTTCCTCGAGATCGAGACCCCGTACCTCACGCGTTCCACGCCCGAGGGGGCGCGCGACTACCTCGTGCCCAGCCGCATCTCGCGGGGCTCGTTCTACGCGCTGCCTCAGTCGCCGCAGATCCTGAAGCAGATCCTCATGGTCTCGGGGATGGACCGCTACTTCCAGATCGTGCGCTGCTTCCGCGACGAGGACCTCCGCGCCGACCGCCAGCCGGAGTTCACGCAGCTCGACCTCGAGATGTCGTTCGTGGACCAGGAAGGGGTCCTCCGGCTTGTTGAGGGGCTCGTGCGGTCCCTGATGAAGGAGGTTCTGGAGATCGAGGTCGAGGTTCCTTTCCGCAGGCTCCCGTACCGGGAGGCGATGGAGCGGTATGGCTGCGACAAGCCCGACCTCCGGTACGGACTCGAACTCATCGATCTCGGAGAGATCGCGTCCCGCTCGGAGTTCCGCGTCTTTCGCGAGGTCCTCGCGAAGGGCGGCGTCGTGAAGGGGATCCGCGTCCCGGGTGGGGGGAAGAGGAGCCGGAAGCAAGTCGAGGAGCTCGAGGCTTACGCGAAGGAATTCGGGGCGGGCGGGCTCGCCTGGCTCAAGGTCGAAGGGGGCGAGCTCAAGGGCTCCGTGGCGAAGTTCTTCGCCGGGCCGGCCGGGGAGGATCTGAAGCGGGCGGCGGGAGCGGGCGAGGGGGACCTTCTTCTCGTGGTCGCCGACCAGAGGAAGATCGCGTTCGCCGCGCTCGACAAGCTCCGGCAGCGGCTGGCGGGAGAGGAGGGGCTCGCGCGATCCGGGCGCTTCGAGTTCGCCTGGGTCGTCGACTTTCCCCTCTTCGAGAGGAGCGAGGAAGAGATGCGCTGGGTCTCCTGCCACCATCCTTTCACCTCGGCGCGGCCCGAAGACCTCGATCGGATACACTCCGACCCCGGCTCGGTGCGGGCGCGGGCCTACGACCTCGTCCTGAACGGCTACGAGCTGGGCGGAGGGAGCGTGCGGATCCACCGGCGGGCCGACCAGGAGGAGGTCTTTCGTGGCCTCGGGCTCTCCGAGGAGACGATGCGCGAGCAGTTCGGCTTCTTCCTCGATTGCCTCGACTACGGCGCTCCGCCCCACGCGGGCATCGCGCTGGGCGTGGATCGCGTGGCGATGCTGCTCGCCGGCGTGGACAACATCCGGGAGGTCATCGCTTTCCCGAAGACCGCGAGAGCGAGCTGCCTTCTCACCGGCGCCCCGGCCGGAGTGGAGGCTAGGCTTCTGTCCGATCTGGGGATCCGGATCCTTCCCGAAACCGAGGCGCGACCAGCACCTTGACAGGCGGGCCGGCCTGCGTAGAATCTCGGCTTCGACTTGCACGACAGGTTCGGACGATGGCGGCAAAGACCAAGGCGAAGATCAAGAAGAAAACCCACAAGGGGCTGACCAAGCGGGTCAAGGTCACCGGGAGCGGGAAGGTGAAGTCTCATCCTTCCATGGCGGGTCATCTCCTCTCCGGGAAGAGACCCAAGCGCCGCCGGCGCCTCCGTGGCTGGAAGCTCGTCGAAGGGGCGAAAGCCCTCGAGATGAAGAAGCTCCTCCAGGTGTAGCGGGAGACGAGAAGGCGATGCGAGCGACGATCGGGCACACGCGGCACAAGCGGAAGAAGAAGTACCTCGACGCGGCCCGGGGCTTCTGGGGCCGGAGGAGCAAGTGCTACAAGCGCGTCCGGGAAACGCTCTTTCGCGCCTGGCGCTTCGCCTACTACCACCGGCGGCTTCGGAAGCGCGACTTCCGCCGCCTCTGGATCGAGCGCATCTCCGCGGGCGCCCGCGAGCTCGGTCTGACCTATTCGACTTTCATCTACGCGCTCCGCAGGGCGCAGATCGAGGTCAACCGGAAGATGCTCGCCGACCTCGCCGTCCGGGACCCGGCGGGCTTCAAGGCGATCGTAGAACAGGCGAGAGCAAAGCTCCAGGCGTCGTAGGGAGGGCGCCGTGAGAGGAGACGGGCCCGAGGCACTCGAGCGGGCGGCGGAGATCCTCGCGCGTCCCGGGCCCCCGGGTGTCGCGCTCACGGGGGCCGGCATCTCGGTCGAGTCGGGGATCCCCGATTTCCGAAGCGCCGGCGGGCTCTGGGAGCGCTTCGATCCGCTCGAGTACGCGACGATCGGCGCCTTCAGGAAGGACCCGGAGAGGGTCTGGCGGATGCTCGACGAGCTCGAAGCCGTCCTGGCACCCGCGCGCCCCAACGGCGGCCACCGGGCTCTCGCGCGCCTCGAGGAGATCGGGCGCATGGGCACCGTGATCACCCAGAACATCGACGGGCTCCACCAGGCCGCCGGCAGCCGAAACGTCGTCGAGTTCCACGGGAACGGCCGGCGCCTCGTTTGCGTCTGGTGCGGGCGGTTGCGAGGGCGGGACGAGGGAATGCGGATTTCGGAATGCGGATTGCGGATTGAAGAATCCGCAATCCGCATTCCGAAATCCGCAATGGAAGGGGGGGGCTGTTCCCCTCCCCCTGACGAAGTCAGTCGCGCCGTTCACCCGCCGCGCTGCGAATGCGGGAAGATCATGAAGCCCGACGCGGTCTTCTTCGGCGAGCCGATCCCGGAGGCGGCGCTTCGCCACTCGCACGAGGCCCTCGCGGCCGCGTCGTTCCTCCTCGTGGTCGGAACGTCGGCGACGGTGGCTCCGGCTTCGGAGATCCCCTACCTCGCGGGTTCCCGCGGCATTCCGGTTGTCGAGGTGAACCTGGAGCCCACTGAGCTCACGGGCCACGCCGCCAGTCTCACGATCCTTGGCCCCGCGGGGGAAGTGCTCCCAGAGCTCGTGCTACGGGTGGAGGAGCGGCTCCTGGGACCTACTTCGTGAACTGACTCCGCGGGCGATTCTTCAGATCGTCGTCCTTGTCGATCTTGCCGAGCTTCTCGGCGAGGTCGGGGGAGACCTTCTCGAAGGCGATGCCGACCCGGTGGAGGGTCTTTCCTTCCTTCTGGATCTCCCGGGTCCAGATCACGCGCGCGTCGAGGTTCATCTTGTCCGCGAAGGCGGGAAGGTCGATCTGGATCCGCAGGAGCTTCCCGACCGCCACCGGCTGGGCGGTGATGAACTGCGCCCCGCCCTGTGAGAGGTTCACGACCGGCCCCTTGAAGAGCTGGTCTCCCTTCATGATCGGGGTGCCCGTGTGGAACTTGAAGAGGAGGAAGGCGTCCCGGACGGGGAAGCGAGCGAACTTCCGGCGGTCGCCCTCTGTCTCATCCGGCCGGCTGTAGGTCGTGGACGTGCTCTTCGTCTTCACCCACGCCCCGGGTTCGGCGGGCGCGGGCATGCGCAGCGACGGCGAAGAAAGGTCCGAGAAGCCGGGGCCCGTCCCCTTCTCCCCCGTCGCTCGCGAGGTGGACGACTTGGCGGCGGGAGCATCCTCGCCCGTGGCGACGGTCTGGAAGTTCGATGCGTCCTCTTCGTCCGAGCTGGAGAGGAAGAGCGTGAGCGTCTGGGGTCCGAGGGTCGGGAGGGCGGCGGACGCGGCGGAGGCACGCTTCGCCGCGGGGGAACGCGCGCCGCCTTTCGGGGCCTCTTCGAGTTCGATCGTCTTCGCCGGGGGCGGCGGCTCGTCCGAGGGCTCCAGTTCGATCATGTCGACGTGATCGACGTCGTCCTCGTCCCGCTCGAGCATTTCGGACTCGATGGCCTGCGTGGCGAGGCTGGGTTTCTTCGAGCCCTCCTTCTGCTGCATCCGGGCCTCGCGGGCCTTCCTCTTCTTCTCCCGCTCCGCCGCCTCCTTCTCGGGGTCCACGATCCGGAGCGGCAGCTCGGCGCCCGCGGCCGCCTCGAGGAAGACCGGCTGCTGGGCCGGCGTTACCTTGATCAGCATCTCTGGCCCTCCCGGCCGGAGATCCCGGTACGCGCGCACCATGATCTGGGCGGAGAGCTTCGGGATCTCCCCGGCCGGGGTGACGTCGAGCGTCGCCAGGGGGAAGGAGTCCGCGATCCACGTGGGATAGTCGGTGCGGAACTTCATGAGGAACGTCGCGGGGTTCGGGTCATACACGGTGAGGGTCGACCCCTTGACCTCCAGGACCTTCCCTTCGGGATGGCTCATCTCCGTGCGCCCCTCGTGTCGTCACGGGACCCGCCGCGGAGGCTCATCGCTGCTTGTCCTTCCACGTGTGGAAGAGATAGCGCCCGTCGAGCGCGCGGACGGGGTCGCTGTCCCGTCGCCAGTAGACCCGCAGGACGGCGTCCCCGGACTCGTCGAAGTGCTCCAGGACGATGGGGAAGATGCCGCGCGCGAGGTCTTTGGCGCCCTGCCGGTCCTCGGGCGCGTGGCTCTTCCAGTCGTCGATCACGAGTTCCTCGCCGATCCAGAGGCGGACGCCGTCGTCGTTCCGAGTCATGAACTGGTACTTCCCGGCCGCGGGGGCGTAGAGCCAGCCTCGCCAGCGGGTCGAGTAGCCGTCGCCCGGGAGCTCGGGTTGCGGCGGCGTGTCGCGCGGCCAGCGGTACTGGATCAGGAAATCCCGCCGCATCCCGAGGGGTTTCTCGAAATTCGTGCCCGCGTAGCCGATCCCAAACAGACCCTCGTCGAAGGCGGTGATCTTCGCCTCGCGTGCCAGATCCTGGCGGGAGAAGAGGGCCTCGCGGGTCTCGGTCTCCCAGGCCGGGTCGAGCCGGCCGATCACGCTCGCGCCACGCAGGCCTTTGGGGCCGTTCGCCTGTATGGAGAAGGCGCCACGGGCCATGGCCCCGTCCTCCACGTCGAAGGCGGCCTTGCCGGAGAGCGCGACCTGGATCCGGCTTCCCTTGCAGACGATGTCGAGCTTCCTCGCGTTCGACCAGAACGCCCCGCCGCTCTCCGGGCAGTACTTCGCCAGTTCGTCCTCCGCGAGTGTCTGGGGGTTTCCCCCGTTTTCGCTGGGCACGCGCTTCAGGAGCTGGAACTTGACCTCGTTGTCCCGCGGGCGCGCGGCGATTCGGACCTCGTAGTAGCGGTTGTCGGCCTCCTGCCGGAAGCGGAAGAGGATCTCCCCCTGGTTGACGAGATGGAAGTCGCAGGAGTATTCGAAATCGGTCCACGATCCCTTCCAGTGGAGGAGGTAGACGTCCTGGAGGTAGAGGACGCCGTTCTTCGCGGCCCCCGGCGCGGTGGCGAACCAGTCGTCGAGGTGGGCGCCCGTCGCGAAGCGGTACTGGATCGAGTAGACGCCACCCTCCAGGCGACGCGCGGTCCCCGCGAACCACTTCTCGAGTCGGACCATGGCGAGCCTGGCGCCGGCGAGGAGAGCCTCGATCTCGGCGCGGCCCTTCTGGACGACGAGCGTGTCGGCGTACTCGGCGAGCAGCGTTTCCAGGTCTCGTACGGCCTGCTCCGGCCTGTCCGCCTCGAGCTCCCGGCGCGCGTGGGAGAGGAGATCCTCGGCCTTCTGGTCGCGTGGCCCGAGGAGGAACTTGCCCGCCTCCTCGGTCTTCCACGTGGCGAAGAGCGCCGCGATACGGGGTGCGTCCAGGCCGCCCTCCGCGAGCCTCTCGCGCGCCTCGCGCGGATAGCCTTCCAGGCAGAAGAAGTAGCCGGCGGAGAGCGCGCCGCCGGGGACGGGGTCGCCCGAGAGGACGAGCCGGGCGAGGTCGGCGGCCGAGAGCTCCCCGGCGCCCGCCCGGATCTCGCCCGTCGCGGTCTCGATCACGAGCGCCGCGCCCTCGGCCCGGACGACGCTGCCCGCTCGCCCGCTCGCGAGGGCCACGGTCGTCCCCGCGGCGAGGCTACCGAACCGGCTCGCCGCGAGTTCCAGGAACTCCTTCGCCTTGCCGACCTCCGCCTGGAGGTTCGCGAGCCACGCCGCCGCGGCGGGAGACCCGCCGAACCCGGTTTCCGCGCGCTGGAGGATCTCGTCGTAGCGACGCTCGCGGGCGAGCCGCACGGCCTCTTCCATCCATACCTTCCAGTCGGGCCCTTCGGTCGGTCCCGGTCCCTCGACGCCGGGACCGCCGTTCCCGCCGGAACCTGCCTCCGCGAGCCGGCGGTACTCGACGATCCTCTCGTCCGCGCGAGCGCGCCGGGTCGCCGACCCGTAGTTCGATATGGGGAGGAGCTCGTCCACCGCCTGGGCGTACCGTCCGGCTGACGCGAGGTCGGCGGCGGTTTTCATTCGGCGATCGAACCGGAGCGCTTCTTCGGTCTCGAAGGAGAGCGAGAGGCCCTCGGCGCTCTTGGCAGCCTCGGTCTCCGGGAATCCCGAGACGACCTCGCCCAGGACCCTTGCCGCCTTCGCGAAGCGTTCCGCGCCGGCTTCCTCCCTGGCCGCTCTGCTTGCCGTTTCGAGGGCCTCCATCGCTCGCCGCTCGCGGCGGGTGCGCAGGAACTCGCCCAGCTCGCGGACCTCGCCTTCGCGGTTGGTCCCCGTCACCCGGGAGAGGAGTTCGCCCGCCAGCCGGATCGCCTCCGCGAGGTCCTCCGGGCGTCCCTCGGCCCGACGGCGAATCTCGGCGACCGCGGCGTCGATCTCGGCTGCCTGCGGTCCCAGGACCGGAGGCGTCGTGCCGGAGCCGCCCTGTCCGGCGGCTGGTGGGACTTCCCTAACGTCCAGCCGCGACGGCTCCCCTTCTCGGAGCTCGGCCTTGTTCTCGGCCGATCCCTCGCCAGGAGATGTGGCGTGACGGTAGACGACGTAGGCCACCTGCGCGAGAAAGGCCGTGAGGACGAGGACTGCCGTGGCGAGGATGACTTTCGCCAGGCGGGACAGCCCCTTTGCGGGTCCAGCGGCCGCCCGATCCTGGGACGAGGATCCGGAGTCCCGGAACCAGCTGTCGGCGTGCGAAGCCTCGGCCCACGGGAGCTTCTCTCCTGCCTGGATCCGCACGACGTCGGCGCGGAGCTCGTCCGGCGTCTGGTACCGGTTCGCAGGGTTCTTCTCCATGAGCCGACGGATCACGCGGGCCGCCGAACGCGATAGGGTCGGAGCGAGCTTCCTGGGATTGGGGACCGGCTCCTCCAGGTGCTTGGTCATGATGTCGACGTCGCTCGTCCCCTCGAACGGCGTCTTGCCGGTCACGAGAAAGTAGAGCGTGGCGCCGAGCGAGTAGAGGTCGCTCCGCGTGTCGAGCTCCTCCGAGGCGCGCGCCTGCTCCGGCGACATGAAGTGCGGCGTCCCGTAGGTGATGCCGGTCGTCGTGCGGAAGCTCGCCGCGGCGTCGTTCTCCGGACGGGCGAGCCCGAAATCGGTGATCTTGGCGACCCCGTCCGTGGTGAGGAGGATGTTCTCCGGCTTGATGTCGCGATGGATGAGCCCGTGGGAGGCCGCGTGCTGGAGACCCTCCGCGACCTGAACGGCGATGTCGAGGACCTTCGCCTCTTCCATCGGGCCGCCGTCCGAGACGACCCGCTGGAGGGGGAGCCCCTCGACGTACTCCATCGAGAGGAAGTAGAAGCCCTTGTCCTTGCCGAAGTCGATCGCCCGGACAACGTTCCTATGATTCAGGCGCGCGAGCATCCTGGCCTCGCGCTCGAACCGGTGGAGGAATGTCTTGTCTCGCGCGTACTTGGGAGGGAGGATCTTCAGGGCCACCGTCTTGCCGTGCGAGACCTGAAGCGCATTGTAGTCGGCGCCCATCCCTCCGGAGACGATATTGGCAAGGACCTTGTAGCCCCCGATCTCGCGGATCAGGCGTTGCCGGACCGACTGGACCTGCGCGTCGTCGAGGAGACCCTGCTCCAGGAGGATCTCCTCCATGTGGACCTCCTCGCCCCGGCCGGCCGCTTCTTTCTGAAGCTCCAGGCAGCGTTCGAGCTCTTCCTGGTCGATGAAGCGAGCCTTCAGAGCGACCTGGGCGAATTCCGCGGATTCGTGCGACATGACCCCTGATCAGTGGTCAGTGGCCAGTGATCAGTGGTCAGTGAAAGGAAGGCTTTCCTTTCACTGCACACTGGCCACTGGCGCTTGACGCGGGTCCGGAAAGACGAAAGGATTCTAACTTTCGGTCCGACACGCGTCAACTTCAAGCGGAGGAAACGCCGTTGCCCGGAGAACGAATTTCGCTCGAAGAGTTCCAGAAGATCGACCTCCGGGTCGGCGTGATCCGCGAGGCGGAGCGGATCCCCGGCGCGAACAAGCTCCTCCACCTTTCGGTCGACTGCGGGGGCGCGACGATAGAACTCGTCTCCGGAATCGCGCCGACCTACGACCCCGCGGAGCTTCCCGGGAAGCGGATCGTGGTGATCACCAACTTGGAACCGGCACGCATCCGGGGGGTGGAGAGCCAAGGGATGCTGCTCGCGGCGCAGGACGGTGAGGGCCGACTTTCTCTCGTCACCCTCGACCGGGAAGTCGCTAGCGGCGCACGGGTGAGTTAGGGTCCCGAGAACATCGGGGACGAAGAGGCTTATTTTCTCTTCTTCCTCCGGTCTCCAGCCTCCAGCCTCCAGCCTGACTCAGCGCTTCGAGAACTGGAACCTGGCGCGGGCGCCCTTTTGTCCGTACTTCTTGCGCTCCTTCATCCGGCTGTCGCGGGTGAGGTAGGCGCCGGCGCGGAGTGCGGGTTCGAGGGACGGATCGGCCTTCTTCAAGGCGCGGGCGATCCCGAGGACCACCGCTCCCGCCTGTCCGCTGATTCCCCCGCCGGTGCACTCCGCGAAGACGTCGAAGCGGGTCTCCGCTTTGGTCGCCTTGAGGGGAGCCACGACCGCGATCCGGTCGCTTTCGGCCGGGAAGTACTCCAGATAGTCACGATCGTTGACGACGATCTTCCCCGTCCCGGCGAGGATGCGGACGCGGGCGACGCCCGTCTTGCGGCGTCCCGTGCCCCAGTGGAACTCGTTGGCTTCCGGCATATGTGTCTACTTCTTCTTCTTGAGGTCGAGGGGTTGCGGGTCTTGGGCCGCGTGCGGGTGTTCCGGCCCCGCGTAGATCTTGAGCTTGAGGAGCATGTGCCGCCCGAGCTGCGTCTTGGGGAGCATCCCACGCACGGCGAGCCGCAGGATGCGATCGGGGTGCTTCGCCAGCATCTCCCGGAAGCTCGTGCCGTGATGGCCGCTCGGGTAGCCTGAGTAGACCCAGTAGGATTTCTGGTCGGCCTTTTTCCCGGTCACGCGGATGCGTTCGACGTTCACGACCACGATGTGGTCGCCACAGTCGAGGTGGGGGGCGTACATCGGCTTGTGCTTCCCCATGAGCACGGTCGCCAGCCGAGTCGCGAGCCGGCCCAGAATCTGGTCGGTCGCATCGACGAGGTGCCACTTCCGCTCGATCTGGGAGGGCTTGGGCGAGTAGGTACGCGTCGTCATCTTCGATTCTCGGGCCGATCCCCCCGGCCGCGGGGCACGCCG
>JACQVV010000263.1 GCA_016209595.1 Planctomycetota bacterium | reverse complement strand
CAGTTAACACGGTCACGGTCACGGTCCACGGTCACGGTCCACGGTCACGGTTCACCAAAGGGTCCGGGAACATCGCGATTCGTGATCGTCCTTCGTGATCGTGACCGTGGTCGTCTTTCGTGACCGTGACCGTGACCGTGACCGTGACCGTCAAAGGCTACCCCCGGACCGCCTCCCACTCCCCCGAAGCCTCGCGCCAGGCTGCGAGGGCCTTTCCGGCCGGGCTGTCCTCGGGTTCTCCCTCCGCCACGGGGATGAAGCGGTCGACGAAGGCCGCGGCGCCCGCGTTCACCCAGCGGTGGTGGCGGTCCTCGAACGCGAAGCCGCAGGCTTTTTCCAGGAAGCTCGCTACTTCGCTCGACAGGAGGCCGGGGAGTTCGGGGTCGTCGATCGCCCGCGCCACGCGGCTGTGGACCTCGGACGGCCTCGCGGTGAACGACGCCTCGGTGTCGACCAGGACGAGTCTCCCCTCGGCGACCATCAGGTTCCCCGTGTTCGCCGAGACGAACCGGTCCCAGTTCCCGACGAGGAGGTCGAACGCCGCGATCTCCCCGAGCCCCTCGAAAATCGTCCGGTCCTCGGGGTCGGGCCGCCAGCCGACGAGTGGGGCGTTGCGCAGGTCGAACCCCTCCACTCGCTCCTCGAGGAGGAGGTGCGTGGCGAGAGCGGTTCCCGAGGGGAGATCGGGGATGCGCGCGAGCTCCGCGATCGGGATCCTCCGGATCGCCGGCGTCGTGAGTCCGAGGCGCGCCGCGAGCCTGGCGGCCTCGATCTCGCCGTCCATCTCCCGGCTCGCCTTCAGGACGATCGGCCGGCCGTCCTCGACACCGTAGTGGACGCCGATCGTGCCGGAAAACGACCGGACGCCGAGGAGATGGATGCCGCGATCCGGCGGCTCCTTCCAGGCGCCCGCGGGCCGGGCGAGGACACACGCGCGCGTCTGGAGGGTCCGGACGCGCTCGAGCACCTCCTCCCGCTCGCCCTCGCCATAGGCCGACAGGGCCTGCTGCGACGCGACCTGGAGCTCCGCGAGGGTCCGCGCGAGGCGCGGGTCGGCGGCGAGCCGCGCGGCGATCGCGACGCGGTCGACCGACGGGATGTCGAGGAGGGAGAGCATGGGGCGCGTTCTCTTCCAGGATACGGTATCCCGGAGCGCCACGCGGCAATCTTGTCACCCCCCCGCGCCAAAGTTGTCACCCCCATCGGTTACGCTCTTCCACCATGCTACCCGCGCGAATTCTCCTCGACCTCGCGGGCGGCCTCCTCGACGTCGCCTTCCCGCGGACCTGCTTCCTCTGCCGGGCGGACCTCTCGTCTTCGCGGAACCAGGCCCTCTGTGCACGCTGCTGGAGGAGCCTCCCGCGCCTCCGCCGCCGCGCCTGCGACCGCTGCGGGACTCCCGACCCTCTCGCCCTCTGGGACGGCGGGTGCAGCGCCTGCCGGCGCCGGTCCTTCCCGCACCGGTCGCTCGTCGCCGCGGGGAGCCATCGCGGCGGGCTCCGCGAGCTCGTCCACCTCCTCAAGTACTCGGGGTTCCGCGGGGCCGCCGGGCCGCTCGCCCGGATCCTCGCCGCGCGGCTTCGGCGGCAGGACACGCTTCGCAGCCACCGGATCGACCTCGTCGTGCCCGTCCCGTCGTCGGCCTCGCGCGACGCGGCCCGCGGCTTCGACCACGCCGCGCTCCTTGCCCGGCGGCTCGCGGCAAGGCTCGGTCTCCCGATCGACGCGAGGGCGCTCTTCCGCCGGCGCCGGGCGCCGCCTCAGACCTCCCTCTCCGGCGCCGCGCGCCGCCGGAATCTCGCGGGCGTCTTCGCGGCGCGCGCGAGCCGGGTCCGCGGGCGTCGCGTCCTCCTCGTGGACGACGTTCGGACGACCGGGACCACGGCGGCCGAGGCGGCGCGCGCCCTGCGCCGCGCCGGCGCCCGCGTCGTCGTCGTCGCGGTGGTGGCCGCGAGCGGGGGCCCGTGAGATCCGTCCGCCTTGCGGACTTCGGCGGCGGGAAGTCCGGGACTCATACTGTGGACAATCGGACCAGATCCGGTCATGATGGGGACATGGAAGTCAAGATCTCGGAGCTCAAGGCCAGACTCAGCGCATACCTGCACGCGGTTCGCCGGGGAGCGACGGTCACCATTCTCGATCGAAAAACCCGCGTGGCGCTACTCGTCCCGCTGGAGAACGGTCCGGGCGGGATTGATGTCGTCCCGGCATCGCGCCCACCAGGGGCGATCGCGGGGATCCGAGGCGTCCGTCCCAGGAGAGCGATCGACGTCGTCGCGATTCTCGCAGAGACGCGCGAGGCGACGTGATCGTCTACCTCGACACCAGTACCGTCCTGCGCGTTCTCCTCAGGCAACGGGGCACGCTTCGAGCGTGGAATCGGTGGAGCGAGGCCTACTCCAGCGAGATTCTCCGGGTCGAATCGAGACGGGTCGTGGACCGACTCCGCCTCGAGTCGATCCTCGACGACGAGGGCGTGGCACTCGCCCACGAGGAGCTCGCTCGCATCGAACGATCGATCGCCCTGATCCGGCTTTCCACGCATGTTCTGGAGCGTGCCGCTCAGCCGATGCCAACGGTCGTAAAGACACTCGATGCCATCCATCTCGCCACGGCGCTGCTGTTCCGGGAATCGCGACGCGATGAGGTTGAGTTCGCCACGCACGACGTCCGGCAGTCCACCGCGGCGCGCGCCCTGGGGTTTCGCTGCGTGGGATGAGCAACGCTTGGATATCCGGCATCCAACCCTGGGTTACTGACCACGGACGACTGTCTGTCTGGCAGTTACTGACCACTGACCACTGGTCACTGACCACTGGCTAGAACTCTGGCGGGACGGACGCCGAGGTCCGTGTTGCGGATCCCCGAGGCGGCCCTGAACCGGTCCGCGGAGCGCGCGTAGTCGGCGAGGTCGGCCCAGGACCCGCCGCGGTACGAGCGAGCCGCGGAGGCCGTGGGGGCCTCCTCCTCGCCATGCAGGCCATCGCGGTCCCGGGGGTGCGTTTGATATGAATCCGCCGCATACACGTCCCGGCACCACTCCCAGACGTTCCCCATCGTGTCGGCCAGGCCGAAAGCGTTGGCGCGGAAGATCCCGGCGGGCGCGTGAGCGGTGTGCCCGTCGTCGAGCCATGCCTCGTAGTCTCGGCCGGCAGTACCGCCGTTTCTCTTGCAGTTGGAGTCGATGATGTTCCCCGCTCCCGCGAACGTCTCCTTCTCGTTCCCCGTCCACCAGACGGTCTGGGTTCCGGCCCGGGCCGCGTACTCCCACTGGGCCTCGGTGGGGAGGACGAGCCCCAGGCGGCCGAGCCACCGGTCGCAGTCCTCCCAGCTCACCTGCTCCACCGGGTTGGCGAGCGTGACCGTCTTGTCGCCGAACTTCACGCCGGGCTTGCAGAAGCTCGGGTTCTCCCCCGTCACCCGCTCCCACTGGCCCTGTGTCATCTCGTGCTTCCCCATGAAAAACGGCTCAAGCGTCACCTCGTGGACGGGCCCCTCGTCCGTCTGCGCGCTCGGATCGACGTTTCGCGCTCCTCTTGGCGCGGCTCCCATCCAGAACGTCCCGCCTGGGAGGAGCACCAGGACGACGCCGGTCTTCTCGGTGATCGCGAGCTTCCCGTCGGGTCCGCGCTCCGGGACCAGACCCGTCTGGATGTCCGCGAACTCCCAGAGGCCGCTCTCGGGGTCTGGACCGAGCGGGACCAGGGCCGTCTGGAGCGCGATGACCAGGCCGCCGTACAAGGGGGAGTCGGCGATTCGACGGATGGCACGCTCCCAGTCTTCGCGGTGCTCCTGGGCGGCTCGCCCGACCTCCCGGCCCCGGAGGGTCCTCGCCTCGACATCGGGGATCGTCTTTTCGCGGAGTTCAAGAAGCCCGGCGACGAGCTTTGTCTGGTTGTCGCGGGCCCAGAGATCCGAAGACGTCCCGGCAGGCATGGTATCCAGGCGCGATCGGTGCTCGTCGAGTCGGCTGGCGAGGTCTCTCGCGCCCCGGGTCCACTCGTTCATGTCCTCGACCTGGTCGGGCCAGGCCGGCCAGAGCCCTTCCGCCGCGCTCCGGTACTGGTCGAGAAGGGCGTAATCCCCTTCGCGACGGGCCTTCTCCTCGGCCACTCGCTGGAGTCGCTCGGCCTCTTGCCGGGCCTCCCGCTCGGCCGCTGCGTTTTCTCCGGCCACGCGCGCGTTTTCCTCGGCCCTCCCCTTCTCGACGAGGATCTTCCACATGAAGCCCGCGCTCGCCGCGACGAGGACGACCGCCGCGGCGGCGGAGACCGCGGTCACGGCCTTGTTCCGCATCACCCACTTGGCCGCCCGCTGCCAGGGCTTGTAGCGAGCCGCGGCGAGCGTCCGGCCCGCCAGATACGCCTCGATGTCGGCGCGAAGCCCCGCGACGCTCGCGTAGCGCTTCGCGGGGTCCTTCGCCATGGCCTTCAGAACCGCGGCTTCGAGTTCGCGCGGGACCGGGCGGCCCGGCGCGCGCTCCGACGGACGGACGAACTTCCCCTCGATCACGCGCTGGAGGATCGCGTACGCCGAACCCCCCGTGAACGGGGGGAAAAGCGTCAACATCTGGTACAGGATCGCCCCGAGCGAGTAGACGTCCGACCGCTCGCTCAGTCGCTCGATTTCGCCCGCCGCCTGCTCCGGCGGCATGTAGGCGGGTGTTCCCATCACCGAGCCGTCCTGCGTCCGGAGGGGCTCGGCCTCAAGGGGCTCGCTCCTATCCCCCTTACTCCCACGCGCCTTCCGGGCGACCTGGGCGCCGGCGAGGTCTGGCGTCACGTGGGCCGCCGCGGCGTCGGAGTGGCCAAACACCTTCGCCAGACCCCAGTCCATCACGAGCACCTCGCCGAACTCGCCGACCATCACGTTCGCGGGCTTGAGGTCCCGGTGGATGACGCCCCTCGCGTGAGCGAAACTGATCCCGTCGCAGACCTTCAGGAAGCCCTCGAGGAGCCGGACGAGCGAGTGCTCCGCTTCTCCTGGCGCTCCGGGCGAAGGCAACGCGACGCGGGCCCTCCTCCCGGTCCGTTGTGGCTGTTCTTCACTTCTGCCTTCTGCCTTCCGACTTCCGCCTTCCGGTCCGAGAGCACCTTATCGAGATCCTTCCCCCGGACCCGCTTCATCGTGAAGTAAAGCCGCCCGTCCGGGGCGATGTCGAGCTCGTGGACGGGGACGATGTTCGGGTGCTCGAGCTGCCCCGTCACCTGGGCCTCGACGAGAAATTTCTCCAGCGCCTTTCGGTCAGCGAGCGTCCCGCCCAGGATCACCTTGGCCGCGAGCTCGCGTCCGATCTCGGGATCCCGGACGAGGAGGACCTCCCCCATCCCGCCCCGGCCGAGCGACCCGAGGGCGGGGTAGCGGCCAAGGCGGTCCAGAGCTTCGGGCCCGGCGATGAGCTCGCGGACGCCGGCGAGATCGTCCTGGTGGCGCTTGAGCACCACGGTTGGGATCTCGCCCACGGACTTCTTCAGAAACTCCGAAAGCGACCCCGTGAGCGGGAGCGGCCCCCTGATATCGGGCGTCTTGCTATCGAGCTTCGTCGCGGCGACGGATCGCCCCGGCACGGCGACAGGCTTCCCGCACCCGGGACACCGGACGCGCTCCCCCGCCTGCTCGTCAGGGGCCGAGAGCTTCTTCCCGCACTCGCATTCGAACCGGATCGCCATGGCCTTTCTCCCGGCCGGAGCGCGCTATAGCGCGACCCCGGACATCGACTCGCTCGTGGAGAAACAACGTGGAATATGGAACGTGGAACCGGAATGTGGAATGAGGGGCTGAGCGGTTGCGTATCCGTTCCACGTTCCGCTTCCACGTTCCGGTAGTCGCCCAGGAACGCGGGGCGCTCCATGGCCGCCAGTTCCCCCAGGCGCCGGAGGTTCTCGCGCACGAGGGCGACCTTCCGTTCAACGACCAGGCCCGAATCCACCGTGCAGCTCCTTCCGCCGGGCATCCCAGAACGACTCGCGCCACAAGGCGAAGGTGGGCGCGAAGTCGTACCACTCCGACATCGCCTGCGCCTGCCAGATCACGCGCTCCTCGCGGTCGCGCTCCACGAGCAGGACGCCGTCCTGAATCACGTTCTTCAAGAAGCCCGGCCCGCGCCTGTTCAGGACCACCACCTGCACGTCGTCCCGACCACAGGCGCGACAGAGAGCGCCGACCAGGTCCGCGAGCTGGAGAGCGGATGGTTCGGGCGAGGCGTAGACCCCAACGTCGACGTCGCTTCCCGGGCGCCCCGCGCCGCGCGCCATGGACCCGAAGAGGTAGGCAAACCGCACCCAGGCGCATGCCTCGATGGGCGTTCGCAGGGTTTCAGTGATCCGTCCCGGGTCCACGCCCCAGAGTCTAGCGGGGCGTACCGCGCCCGGCAATCTACCGATCGGGCCAAGGGAACCTCAATGTTGCATTCCGCTCCGTGCGGGCGCTCGCGTGCCTGACACCCCGACCCGGGCAAGCCTGTCCCCGTTCCCCGGGCATCGGAATCGGGTCTCGCGACGCCTGGCCGCGACATATAATCCGGATCCCATGCCGCGCCAGTCCGCCCGCGAGCTCGCGAAGGGCCAGAAGGTCGAGGAGGTCTACCTCCTCGCCCAGTGCCAGCTCAAGACGAGCCGGCGGGGCTCGGACTATCTCGACCTGGAGTTCCGCGACCGGTCCGGGGACATCAGGGGGAAGAAGTGGGAGACCACCCGCGAGGAGTTCGAGGGGCTTGCCGAGGGGGCATACGTGCGGGTGCGAGGAGTCGTCGAGGCGTTCCAGGGGAGCCCGCAGCTCCGGGTCGAGGCGATCGAGCTCGTGGACCCGGGGTCGGTCGATCCGGGGGATTTCGCGCCGGTTTCGCCGGCCGACGTCGACCGGATGTGGGGCGAGCTCGTGGAGATCTATCTCGGCCTCGCCAACCCGCATCTCGCGGCCCTCTTTCGAGCCTTCTTCGCCGACAAGGCGTTCTGCCGGGCGCTGCGGCAGGCCCCGGCGGCTTCCCGGAACCACCACAGCTACGTCGGCGGTCTCTTGGAGCACGTCCTGTCGCTCGCCCGGGTGGCGGACGCCGTCGCCCGGCATTACGAGGCCCTCGACCACGACCTGCTCCTTGCCGGCGTCTTCCTGCACGACGTGGGGAAGGTCCGCGAGCTCGACCCGGGTCCAGGGTTCCCATTCACGGTCGAGGGGGAGCTCGTGGGGCACGTGGTCCTGGGTGTCACACTTCTCGACGAGATGCTCGCGACCCTCCCCGATTTCCCCCCCGCGCTCCGGCTCCAGCTCGTCCACCTGGTGCTGTCGCACCACGGCGAGAGGGAGTGGGGAGCGCCGGTCGTGCCCAAGACCCTCGAGGGCCTGGTGCTCCACCAGCTCGACAACCTGGACGCCAAGGTCCACATGTACCTCCGGGCGGTTTCGGGGCCGGGGGCGGGACTCTTCACCTCCTGGGAGAAGAACCTGGGCGGCCGGATGTACCGGGGCGAAGGGTAGCGCTCTTCTTGAGCGCGCCTGAAATCGTCCTCGCATCGGTCGAGGAGAAGAGGAGGGTGCGCCGCGAGGTCCTCGCGCTCGCCTGGCCGGCCATCGTCCAATCCCTCCTCCACACTCTCGTCTTCGCTGTGGACCGGGCCATGCTCGGCCGGTACGGGAGGGCTGAGCTCTCGTCGATGCAGGTGGCGGGACCCCTTTCCTGGTCGCTCGTCTCGATCTTCACAAGCTTCGCCGCGGGGACCATTGCCACCGTCGCCCGTGCCTGGGGCGAAGGAGACCGGGACAAGGCGGCACAGCATGCGGCGGCGTCTTTGTGGATGGCGCTTCTTGTCGGAGTCGCGGTCGGAGGAATCGGCCTTGCCCTCCTCAGGCCGCTCGTCGGCTTCTTTCACCTCGAGGGAGAGGGGCCGCGGCTCACCACGGCCTACCTCCAGATCATCCTCGCGGCCGCGCCGCTCCTCTTCCTTGGGATCGTCGGGACGTCGGTCCTTCGGGCCTCGGGGGACACGAAGACCCCCATGGCGATCGCGATCCTCGCCAACCTCGCCAACGTCGCCGGGAACTACGCCCTGATCTACGGCCGCTTCGGCGCACCGGAGCTCGGAATCCGTGGCGCGGCGCTGGCGACGGCGGGCTCGCTCGGCCTTGAATGCCTTCTCACTGCCGCCTGCCTCTTCGGGCGCCGGCGACGTGTCCTCGCCCTCCGCCACTTTCCCATCGACCGGACGGCCGCCGCTCGGATCCTCCGCGTGAGCGTTCCGGCGTTTCTGGAGAGGGTGGCCATGCACTCGGGATTCCTGGTCTTCGCCGGAATCGTCTCGGGGCTCGGCGAGGTCTCCGCCGCCGCGAACCAGATCTGCATCTCGGTCGAGTCCTTCTCCTTCCTGGCGGCCGAGGGCTTCGGCGTTGCCGCCGCAACGATCATGGGGCAGAAGCTCGGCGCCGGACGGCCCGACCTCGCGTCTCGGGGTTGCCGCGAGGCCGTCCTGCTTTCCGTGGGGTTCCTGTGCTTCGGCGCTCTCCTCTACGTCCTCGTCCCGGCCGTCCTGGTCGCACCCTTCTCCCGAGACGCCGAGGTCCTCGCTCTCGCCGCGGGCTGCCTTGCCGTGGGCGCCCTGGGGCAGCCGACCATGGCCGTCGGGATCACGCTCTCGTCGGGCCTCCGAGGGGCGGGAGACACTCGGGGGCCGCTCGCCGTGACGATGGCCGGAGTCTGGATGGTCCGGCTTGCCACGAGCTGGCTCTTCGCCGTTCGCCTCGGTTGGGGACTCCCCGGGATCTGGTACTCCACGGCCCTCGACTGGGCCGTTCGGGCCGCGCTCCTCGTCACGATCTTTCGCTTCGGGCGCTGGCGCTCGATCCGGCTGTAGCAGCTCAGCGGTTGATTCGGCGCCGGTAGATGACCTGGCGAGTGGTCCGGTTGCCGGCCCTGTCGGCGACCTCGACCACGAGCTCTAGGGTTTCGCGTCCCGAGGGGAGCGGGACCTCGAGCCGGCCGTTGTCGATCTTGGCGAGGTCGGTGGCGAGGGCCTCTCCGCCGGGGCCGGCGACTCGAACGGCGAGAGACTTCGGATCGATGCCGCTGTCAAGGTCGAAGACGCCGAGGACGATTCTACGGGGGAGGCCGTCCGAGTTCTCGGGGTGCGGTCGTATGGAGAGCGTCGGGCGCAGGTGATCGCGGAAGGGGGAATCGCCCGCGGCTTCGGGGTCCGGCGGATGCCCCATGACCTGGATCGCGGCACCGGTGTCGGTCCAGCGGACGAGGGTCCGGCGGTCCTCGTTCGACAAGGGCCGCACGGTGCCCTTGGTCACGGCTTCGGGGGGCGGGCACGGGCCGCCCTCGAAGTCCATGTCGTCCTCCCGGGTCTCGTTCGTGCGGCCGTCGAGGCGGCGGCCGAAGACCTTCCAAATGAGGTACGAATTGCGGGCCTCTAGCGGGCGGACGTACTGCGAGTGGCGGGCTTTTCCGGTCAGCGCCGCGCCCCCTTCGCCATCTTCTTCTTCT
>JACQVV010000262.1 GCA_016209595.1 Planctomycetota bacterium | reverse complement strand
GCCGGGAGGCGGGCGATGAGGGACCGTTGACCTCTTCGCTCCGCCTCCCTAGACTTTCGGCCTGTGCGTATCCCGTCTCCTCGCTCGACAAGGAGGACCCTCGCGTGCATCGAGCCCTGCCCTTCGTTTCCCTCCTCGCTCTCCTTTCGCCCTTCGCGGTGGCGCAGCAAGCGGAGCAGGAGATCCAGGCCAAGACCTTCGTCGTGGAGCATTTCTCGTACAACTCGTCCACCGCGAAGTTCATCTACCGCGGAAAGCCGAACGGACTCGCGGACGGAACGAAGCTCGTGACGTCCCTCACGCTCCTGGGAGAGCTCGCGGCAAGCGGCACCGCCTTCGTCCAGGAGCAGCGCTTCTACGGGGAATTCGTGACGGCCGGCAAGGAGGTCGTGCCCGGGGTCTACGTCCTCACGGTGCAGGCCCGGCGGGCGGACCAGGAGGGGCCCGCGCGCGCGCAGTTCCCGGCGGACATCGAGGGGGACGAGGACAAGGGGACGAAGTTCCTCGAATGGCAGGCCGGCTCGGCGGAGCGCAAGGTCAAGGAGGTCCGGGACGCGATCGCCAAGGAGGTGCCGAAGATCCGGGACTGGTACGACAAGATCGCCCAGTTCGCGTCGCTCGCCCTGAAGAAGATCGAGGCGGATCTCGCGGGCAAGGCTCCAGAGGAGATCAAGCCGGCTGAAAAGGAGAAGCTCCTCAAGGCGCACTGGGTGGGCTTCTACAACGAGTCGGCGGGGGAGCTTGAGAAGGCGTCAGAGGCCTTCCGAAAGGCGCACATGGAGGGCGTCTACATCTCCCCGTACCAGAAGTCGCTCGAAAACGTGGTCCTGCTCTATGAGCTCCTCTCGCGGCTGCGGTCCTCCTACACGATCGAGGTCCAGACGCGCCTGGGGATGGCGGCTCAGATCCTCGAGGAGGACAAGGAGAAAGGCCGCTTCCAGCCCAAGATCCTCATCCGTCAGATCAACGGGATCGCCTGGTCGGTCCAGAACGACCTGGGAACGACCTCGAAGCCGATCTGGTTCCCGGCGATCAAGATCGGGAAGGAGCGCGGAACGCTCCAGGGGACGACCTGGGTCAGCGAGACGAGCAAGTTCAAGATCGAGATCCCGAACGAAGCCTGGACCCTCCACCAGGGGGACGAGGACTCGCCCATGCGAGTCGCGCTCAACCTCGAACGCGAGGAGGGACTCACCCTCGCCACGGTCCAGGTCCACATGTGCGAGTTCCCGTGGGCGGAGACGAAGGAAGAGCGCGCCGACGCCTGGGAGTGTCTCGCCGAGTACGAATGGCCCCGGTACAGGAAGACCGCGGGGGAGTGGAGGAAGGACGAGGCGACCGGTCGCGACTGGTACCTTTTCCAGTTCAGGACCTCTTCCGAGATGATCCAGGCGGAAATCACCTGCCACCTGTACTTCCCGACGCAGCGGAAGCACATCGTCTACGGCCTCATGATCGCCTCGTTCTACGAGGGGATCGCCCTGCACCACCAGGCGGACGATTTCGACAAGATCAAGGCTTCGTTCCAGCTCACGGAAGAGTAGCTCCTCGGCGATGGCGAAGGAGGGAGGGAGGGGGCCGGCCGCCGGCGGAAAGAAGCGGGGTCCGGAGGAGGCCCCGTCGGCTCCGGGAGCGGCCGAGGCGTGGCGGCGGCGATACCTCGCGGCGACCGTCTTCCTTTCCGGCGCGGCCGTCATGGTTCTTGAGCTCCTCGGAACGAGGCTGCTCGCTCCCGTCTTCGGGCTCTCGCTGTACGTCTGGACGGCCGTCATCACCGTGACGCTCGTCGCTCTGGCGGCGGGATACTGGTTCGGGGGGACGCTCGCGGACCGGCGACCGGAGGCCGGTACGCTCTACCTCGTCCTCGCGGCGGTCGCGATCTCGCTCGCCCTGCTCGTCCTGGCGAAGGGGAGGGCGCTCGACTGGATGTCCGGTATGGGGCCCCGTTCGGGGCCGCTCGCGGGGAGCGCACTCCTCCTCCTCGTGCCCCTTTTCGGCCTCGCGACCGTGCCCCCGTTCGCCGTTCGACTGACCGCGAAGGAGCTCGGGAAAGTCGGGGGCGCGGCAGGCCGGGTGAGCGCGCTCTCGACGCTGGGATCGGTCGCCGGGTCGATCGCAACCGGGTTCTACCTCATCCCGGAGGTCGGCGTCGGACTCACTCTCGCGTGCCTCGCGGCCGGGCTCCTCGCTCTCGCCGTGGCGGGATTCGTTCTCTCGCGCCGCCACGGCAGGGCGGCGCTTGCCGGTGCCGCGGGCATCCTCTTCCTCCTGCCCGCGATGAGCCCGTACCTTTCCCGAGCCGACCGCTATCCCGTGCGCGTGGCCGCGGGGGGGGGGTTCGAGACGAGGCTCCTCGCCGAGCGGTCGAGCCCGTACGCGGAGCTCAAGGTCGCCGACGTCGTCTTCCCGACTGGGTGGAGGGCTCGATGGATGTTCATCGGGCAGGCGCCCCAGACGTTCCGGTTCGAGAAGGACTACCTCGACCGCAAGCCGTACTACGTTGATTCTGTCCACCTAGTGGAAGGCTTCCACCCGGCGCCGGAACGCTACCTCGTGATCGGGCTGGGGGGAGGGGAGATGACCGAGCTCCTTCGCGCCAAGCCCGGCGCGAGCCGGGTCGACGTCGTGGAGATCGACCCAGAAGTGGTGGAGCTCGCGCGCGAGTTTTTCGGGTTCGAGGAGGGGGGGCCGCTCCGGCTCTTCGTCCAGGACGGCCGGGACTTCGTCCGGCGCGAGGCCCCCCGCGGCGGCTATGACCTCGTCTTCTTCGACGCCTTCGGCGCGGGGACCGCCCCCTTCCATCTTTTCAGCCTGGAGGCCCTCCGGGAATTCCGCGCGGTGCTCGCCCCCGGCGGCCTCTTCGTGATGAACTACCTCGGGTTCTCGGGCGGCCCGAACCGTGCGTCCGTCGATTCCATCCTCCGCACGGTGGGGGAGGTCTTTCCCTCTTCGCGGGTCATCCTCGGAGGAGAGCCCGGGAAGCCCGACGGATTCGCGAACTACCTCGTGGTGGCAAGCGACGCACCCGTGCGCCTGGCGCGCCACCCATTTCGCTACCTCTCATCGCCACTTTTCCGGAGTCTGGTTGCGAAGTTCTTCGCGATCCACGTCGCGACGAGGCGAGAAGCGAAGATCGCTCCTGGGGAATCGCTCCCCGGAGACCCCGAGGAGCTCGAGCAGATGCCCCTCGATCGCCTGGACGCCGTCCTCGACGTCGGGGCCCTCTTCGACCCCGAGGCCGGCCGCCTCGTCACGGACGACTCGAACTGGCTCGATGTGGCGAACGTCGCCCAGAACGAGGCCCACCGGAAGGCCATGCTCCCGCTTTTCCGCGAGCTGCTGCTGGGCCGGTAGCTGGCCTCGTAGCCGTGTTGCATGCGATACGATCGTTACCGGGAAGTTACATCTGCCCAGCGTAGATCTCCAAGTCTAGCATCGTAAGTACTTGCCGGCAAAGGATCTTCTTGGTGCTGAGGATACTGGCATGGCTCTTGCTAAACACACTTCCCCATACCCGAAACCATCACGCAAGCGACAAGGGCAGAAACCAATGAGAACGATGATCGCGTTGGGAGTTGTGGCATTCCTGGGGCTCTTCCTGGCAGCCGCAGTCGAGGCCTGCCCGGCGAGCTATGTCCATGGCATCGGCAACAGCAACATGCAGTCGAATCCGAACGGCAAGGCGAGCCAGATCGCGGACCGCTACATGACCGCGAAGGGCGTCGATCCGGTCACGCCCGCTGGTCAGGTCATCAAGCCGTACGTCGTCGGGACGACCGTCGTGGACGACCAGTGGGGCATCCACTCGATGAACAAGGGCATGGACGAGTGCGTCCAGGACGCCCTGAACTGCTGGCACCACAGCCAGCACTTCGGTGACGGCGCGCGCGAGGCTGGAGTCGATCCGAACAACCCGGCACCCCTCAACACGCTCGGCGGGTAGCCAGCTCACCTCACGGATACTGAACGGAGGGCGCCCCTCGAAGGGTGCCCTCCGTTTTTTTGTGCTTCCCGGCCGTTACCTGGCGCACACGTTTGTTACTCAGGCGCCACGATTCGTTGGTCCAGTGCGCTGCGGGCGATTTGTAACGTGCCATAGGATGTTCAGTTACGTTTTGGCCTGTTTGTGCGACTGTCGGCATGGGCTTTGCGAGATCGTATGCCCGAGATGCGATCTGCCGGCGAGCGGCGGATCCAGGCAAGGAGGAATGCCCATGCTGCGAAGCCTCGTCTTCTCGGTCGCGCTGGTGCTGGCACTCGCCGCGAATGCGAACGCGTGTGCCGCAAGCTATGTTCACGGAATCGGCCAGTCAAACATGCAATCGGATCCGGGCGGTTCCGCGAGCCAGGTCGCCGACGCGTACATGCTCGCCAAGGGATGCGACCCCAACTCTCCCGCCGGTCAGGTGGTCAAGCCCTATGTCGTCGGCACGACCGTCGTGGACGGCGAGTATCCCGGCGGTACGCCGACCCGCGGGCGGCCGGGGGGGGACACCATCGACGCCTGCGTTCAGAGCGCACTCGACTGCTACCATCACGAGGCGCACTATGGGGACGGCGCCAGGGAGGCTGGGTTCGACCCGAACGGCATGCCGTCGACGACGCTGGGCGGATAACCGCCCAAGCGCGCTCCCGCTACATCAAACCCGCAAGGAAAGGGCATTCTCATGCGAACGCTGAGCATTGCCATCGCCGTCATCGCGCTGGCGTCTTCACCCGTCGTGGCCTGTCCCGCGAGCTACGTCCATGACCTCGGCCAGGAGAACATGCAATCGGACCCGGGTGGCGCCGCGAGCCAGGTGGCCGATGGCTACATGCTCGCCAAGGGCTGCGATCCCACCACGCCCGCGGGCCAGGTGGTGAAGCCCTATGTAGTCGGGACGACCGTCCACGACAGGGAGTATCCCGGGGCGCCTGGGCAGAGCGGGAGCACGGTCGATGAGTGCGTCCAGGACGCCCTGCAGTGCAGCCACCACGAGCAGCATTTCGAAGACGGCTGTGACGACGCCGGGATCGATCCCAACGGCACGCCCTCGACCACGCTGGGCGGCTAGCCGGATCCAAAGCGGGTATTCCGGCTGTCGTCGCGTGTCACTCATCGCCGAACGGACAGCCTCTGGCGGTGGTGGCGTTGCGCGCCACGACGGATGCTTGGAGTTTATTCAAGACCGCACCGAGCCCGGCGCGCGCTCGGCGACGGGGGGTTAGAGACAGGCTGGAGACTGTAGGCTGGAGGCTGTAGGAAAAACGGCCGGGCTGGTCGGCGCCGTTCCTCAAGCCTCAGGCCCATGGCCTCAAGCCTGCAGTTCTGGGATAATCTTTTGGCCTTGGCCGCGCGATTCTCCTTGACAGGGCGGGCCTCGTCACGTACGCTTTCACGTACGTGACGTGCGTAAGGAGGATGACATGACGTCCATCAGCGCCACCGAGGCCCGTAAGCAGTTGTACCGGCTCCTCGTCGAGATCCACGAGTCCCACGAGCCAATCCACATCACTGGCAAGCGGCACTCCGCTGTTCTTGTGTCCGAGGGAGACTGGCGTTCCATCGCGGAGACGCTCTATCTCCAGTCAATCCCCGGGATGACGGAAACCATCACGAAGGGCCTCAAGACGCCTGTCGCGAAGTGCTCGAAAGAACCAGGCTGGTGAGTTGGAAGATCGTCTACACGCGGCACGCCCGAAAAGACGCCAAGAAACTTGCAGTTGCCGGCTTGCGACCGCAAGCGCATCGTCTACTTGAAGTTCTCGCAGAGGATCCTTTTCAGACATCCCCTCCCTATGAGAAGCTCATCGGCGACTTGACGGGCGCCTACTCGCGGCGGATCAACATTCAGCACCGACTCGTCTATCAGGTTCTTGAGGACATCGAGACGGTCAAAGTGCTCCGTATGTGGTCGCACTACGAGTAGAGCGGCGCGATGGGTTTTCGCGAGCGGCAGAAGGGTCTCGGTCTTGGCGTCGAGCTTCGCCACCGACTGCCGGATCTTCTTCCCGGCGCGGAATCCCTCGAGGATCTCTGGACTGTCGTCCTCGGAGGCGTTGGTCGCCGCCGAGAGCCAGTCGCTCACGAGGTCTTTGGCCTCCCGGAACCGGTCCGCGACGTCCGCGGTGACCTGGGGACGGTCCGCCTTGGCAACCCCCTGGTCCGAGTAGAGCTCGCGCACGCGGGCGAGAAACTCCGCGAGGTTCTTTCTCCGTTCCTCGGAAAACCTCTGCCCGAGCACCGCGGCGTCCTCCTCGGCCTTGTCGAGCGCGGCGTCCGCCTGCTCCATCAGGCGCGGAGATGCGAGGCGCGCACCCGTCGCGATATCGGCCTCCCTCCTGTCCTTCTTCGCCTTGGCCATCTGACGGTCTCCTCGTGCAAAAGGACCGGGGGTGTAGCGGGAGCCCAAGAGCCTGGCAAGGGACCTCCGTGGTAGAATCGCGGCTACCATGAACCGATCACGATTCCTCCTCGTCTCGTTCTTCCCGCTCGCTCTCTTTCTCGCCTCGGTTTTCCTTTTCCCCGGAGGGTCGGTCCCGGCCGATGACGGAACGGGGGAGGAGGGGGCCGACCCGTGGACGTCGATCCATCGCGCCCGGGCCGAAGAGGGGCGCGAGAGCCTGCGAAAGGAACTCAATGCGCTCCGGCTCGACGCCGAGACGCGGCTCGCCGCTCTCGCGGAGAAGGTGGCCAAGCGCGAGGCGTCTCTGGCGAGCCTCCGGGCGGGGCTCCTGGCGGAGGTTGACGCCGCGCGAGCCGAGGCCGCGCGCATCAAGTCGATCCACGATTTCTACGCGGGGGGGATGGAGAAGGCCGACGTCCTCTACTCGGGCGCCAAGGCGATCGATCTCCGCTATAACCAGCTCCAGTCGGACATCACGTTCCTGGAGAGCTACGTTCCCGTGGTCCGGCACAGGATCGAGCTCACCGACGACCCCCTGGAGAAGAAGGATCTGGAGCTCTCGCTCGCGAACGACCTCCTCGCGCCGCTCCAGGATAAGAAGGCAAAACTCGATGAGATCCGCGCCGAGCACGACCGCGTGAAAGGGGCTCGCGACGCCTTCTACCAGTTCTACGAGTCGCGGATGCAGACCTACATGGCCGAGATGGGGAAGGCCCAGGCCAAGGTGAAGCTCATGGAAGAGGACCTGTCGAACCTCCCCTACGATCTGGACGAGGACCATCCCGAGCTCACCCTTTCCGAGGAGGAGGCGAAGGTCTGGGAGCGCGCGGCGCTCCTCGAAAAGGCCCTCTCGGCGACCCCCGAGATCCGCGAGGAGGCCGTCGTCACAAAATGCCTCCTCTGCCACTTCACGCCGGACGAGGGCTACTTCCTCTCGGGCCGGCTCGCATTCGCTGATCACCCGCGTCTCTCCGAACGAGCGGGCAACACGTGCGAGGGCTGCCATGGCGGCGACGCGGCCGCGCTCTCCGCCAGAGCGGCCGGCCACGAGGTCATGACGCCGCGACTTCTCGCGGCCGGCGGGACGGTCGATCTCTCGGGCGAGCGGCGCCCCCTCGTGACCCTTGGCGAAGAGCTCTACGGCCACTACAGGTGTCATGCCTGCCACGAGCTTCCCGGCGAGGATCCGGTCTTCCGGAGGGGCCCGAACCTGGACGGTCTGAACGGCCGGATCGGCTACGACTGGGCCATCCGAAGCCTCACCGGGCCCGATGCCTATCCGGAATCGTACACGATGCCCCGCTACGGCCTCTCGGAAGTCCAGGCTCACAAGATCGCGCTCTTCCTCTGGCAGTCCGTGCACGTCCACGGGGCCGGGGTCCCGCAGGGGAATGCCCCGGCGAAAAAGCCCGAGGGAATCGAGGAGGAGCCCAAGGCCGAGGACGGCGGCCAAGGCGACGATCATTCTTCTCACAGCCACGGGTCGATGGACCTGGGCGTTGTGGTCACGGGCTACGACGTCCGCGTGGGCGCGAACCTCTTCCACGAGCTCGGGTGTCTCGGTTGCCACCAGATCCGCGGCACCGAGGAGCCGGCGGGCATCACCGAGTCCCTGCCGGGCATGGGGCTCCGCCTCGCGAGGCCCTACCCGCCCGATGGCTCCCTGTATCCGGCCGGAACGGTCATCGACGCGAAGATCCTCAACCTCCTCAAGATGGACGGCGTCCGTTCGATCGACGTGGTCTCCGAGGCCCCCCTCGATCCGATCCTCGTCTCCCAGCGCGCCGTGCTCGCGGAGGGCTACCCCCAGGACGACCCGGTCTACCCGGCGGGCACCGCGATCGACGAGGAGGTCTACGACTTTTTGAAAAGAGAGAAGGTCAGAAGAGTCCGCCTCGCCGGACGCGGGAACGACTTCGCCCCGGACCTCACCCATGCGGGGAGCAAGTCCCAGAAAGCCCACCTCGTCCACTGGATCCAGGACCCGGCCGTCGCTCTCGCCGACGCGGTCATGCCGAGTTTCCGGCTGGACGAGAAGGAAAGCTGGCTCATCGCGACCTACCTCGATCACCGCCGGATGCCCGGGGCGCCGCCCGCGATCAAGAAGGGCCTCTGGACCGAGCAGAAGCGCGAGACGCGAGAGGGCCTGGACTTCGTCCTGTCCGCGAGCGCCCCTCGCCTGGCGGCGGGGCCGGAGGTCGATTTCGCGCTGGAGGTGAAGTGGGAGGGGACTGGGGAACCGATTCAGCCGGACGAGTTCGAGGGGGTCTCGCTCGCTCTTCAGACGGTCCGGGGCTCGGGAGAGGATGTATGGCTGGAGATCCAGCCCTACGTGGACGAGAAGCGAGGCGCGTTCGAGTTCTTCTTCCGTTTCGGCGAGGCTCTGCCGCACCGGCTCCGCGCGAGTCTCTCGAGCGGTCCAGGGCGGCCGGGGATCGAGGTCGTCTTCGATGTCGACATCCGGCCCAAGGAAGAGTCGGTCGAAGCCGAGGGGAAGGAACTCGTCCGAACGCTCGCGTGCGCATCCTGCCACAAGATCCCGGAGTTCCCGGAGCCCCCGGCGCGTCGCGACCTCGGCCGCATGGTGAAGGAGCGCCTGTCGAGCGCCGGGCCGGGCGATCTCGCATCCTGGCTCTCCGAGACGACCGCGCACCATGGCATCAAGGGGGGAGATGAAGGACCGGTCGACTCGTGGACCCTGGAGGAAGGCGAGACGCGCGCGCTCGTCGCGTACATGTTCGATCGGGCCCGCCGCGGCAACGGTCCGCCTCGCTCCGCGCGGGAAGCGGTTCTCCACCAGGGCGACAGGATCGTCCAGCGCTTCAACTGCCGCGGCTGCCATTCTTTTGCGTACCCAAAAGATAAGTACGCAAAAAAAGGTACGTTCGCGCCGAATCTCGGGATCGCGGGGCTCCGCTACCGGCCGGGGTATCTCGTGCGCTTCCTGGAGTCCCCGGACCCCGTCCGGTCGGGGAGCGGGAACCCCGTGATGCCGACTTTCAACATGACGGCAGAGGATCGCGAAGACCTCGCCCTGTACTTCCAGGAGCTCTCGCGCGGTACGGGGGAGGCGGAGCTCGTGCGCGCGGCGGCCGCCGCTCTTCCGCCCGCGAAAAACGGCGATCCCGCCCGCGGCGAGGAACTCGTGAAGGAGCACCGCTGCCGGAGCTGCCACCTCGTGGGCGACGACAAGAAGCCGCTCGACGACTTCACCGACTACAAGCGGGAGGAGCTCGAGCGGCACCGGAAGCGGGCGCCGCACCTCGTCGACCTCGGCCGGCGCCTCGACCCCGACTGGATGGCGGCCTGGATCATGGACCCGCACAAGTTCCTGCCGGACACGCCGATGCCGGACCCGGAGATCACGATCGAGGACGCGGCGTCGATCCGCGAGTATCTCCTCACCTTCCGGACACCCGCTCCGAAGAAACCGGACGGGGCGAAAGAGGGCGAGGGCAAGGACGAAGGGGAGAACCCCAAGGACGGCCAAGAGAAACCTGACGGGAAAGACCGATGAACACCCATGCTACGGCGACTGCGGTTCGGGCTACAACGCAAACGTCGAACATCGAACATCGAACTTCCAACTTCGAAGTTCACAGTTCAGCGTTCGATGTTCTTCGCGCCGGAAGTCAACGCGCGGCCGATGGGATGTGTAGCCCAAACCGCGGCCGGCATGGTATTGCGATGCGAATGGCGGTCGTCGGCCTCCTTGCCCTCTCCTCCCCGCTCCTCGCCCAAGAGATCGATGGGAAGACGGCGGCCTCCTTCGAGCCGTTCCTGGGCGAACGCACCTTCGCGACGTACTCCGGCGATACTAAGACCGGCTGGTTCGGGATCGAGATCGCGGCGGGCCGGGAGTGGAACGGCAAGACCGTGTACGCGCTCACCCACGAGTTCCACGGGCTTCCCGAGGGTACGGGCTCGCGAAAGGAGACGAAGTACTTCGACGCGAACCCGCCCTTCATCCTGATCGGCTTCGACCTCGAGACGGACGGCGAGCAGGGGTTCGAGCGGATCGAGGCCGCCCGCGAGGGCCTGACCATGGTCGTTCACAGGAAGAAGGCGCTCGGGGAGGAGAAGCAGGACGCGTCGATTTCCGAGGAGACCCTGGCCCACTACCTCACCGCGCAGATGGCCTGCCGAGAATCGTTCGAGGGGAACGAACTCCGCCGCGAGATCCCAGAGTACTCGACGAACACGCTGGTCGACCGGCGGCTGGAGCTCGTCGTGATCAAACGCCCGGGTCTCTTTGACCGCGGGATTCCCCACCTTCTCTACCAGGCCGAGACGATCGACACCCGGGACCGGGGGCAGCCCTCGACCTACACGTTCTTCAACGAGCTGGGCGAGATCGTGGAGAGCCGAGGGCAGAACGAGTTCTACATGCGTCCCGAACCGGCCGAATGGGCGCAGTCCGCGACCTCGTATCTTCACGCCCTGGGGTACTCCCATCTGCTGGTCGAGGGGGAGCTCCCGCCGGGGGCTTCTCCGCACCGGATCCTCGTCCAGATCGTCGATGCCGAGGGACCGGCTCCCGAAGCGACGGCGCGCCAGGCGGTGCAGGAGCTCGACGCCGGGAACTGGGTCCTCGTTCCCCGCGGGGTCGAGTGGGGGGACGACGCGGGGGATCCCGCCGGCGGTCCGGAAGGCGATCTTCTCATCTCCGGCCCGGAGGTCGAGACCGACCTGCCGGCCGTGCAGGAGCTCGCCCGAGAGCTCGCGGGCGAGGAGGACTCCGCGAAGGGGAAGGCGATGGCGATCCTCCGCTGGATCGTCAAGGAGATTCGCCCCGTCCGGCGGAGCGGGCCCGTTGGGGCCGGCCGCGTGCTGGCGGAGCGCTCCGGCGACGGGCCGGCGCGAGCGGCTCTCTTCGCCGCGGTGGCCCGCGCCGCGGGACTGCCGGCCCGGCGAGTCTACGGGCTCGTCTACCAGGGCGGCTGGGCGGGCTACAGCGAGTGGGTGGAGGTCCTGGAGGGCGCTTCCTGGAAGCCGGTCGAGCCCGCCACGGGGACGCTCGGCTTGCCGGGATCGCACCTGCGTCTCGGAGTCCTGGACGAAGAGGGATCGGCGCGGGGCTCGCTCGCCCTCGCCCGCGCCCGGCTCCGGATCCTCCCGATGGGCGGGGTCGGCGGCACGGCGGATCTCGCGAGAAAGGTAATCGTCTTCAGGGACTCGCGCGCGGTCCTCGGCCGGCAGCTCTTCTCCGAGGGGAACCGGATGTACGTCCGCGTGGAGATGGGTGAAGTCTGGTGGCCGACTTCCGAAATCGCCGCCGTCGAGGACGCGACCCCCGAAAAACTCGCCGCGATCCGGCACCTGGTCCGGGACGACGGCGCGTATCGGAACAACGTCCTGGGCTTCTCGATTCAAGGGGCGGGAGAGGGCTGGAAGGCCCAGATCCGCGAGGAGGCCGCGCCGGATCACGGCGTCGTCGTCCAGTTTGTCACCCCCGGGGATCAGGGGGGCGTCTCGTTCATCGTGCAAGCGAGTCGGGTGCCGCTTTCCCTCTTCGCCGACGAGGTCGAGAGCTCGCTCCGCCGCCAGGGCGCGGAACGGACGGGGGAGCCGGACTGGTTCATGGTGGGGGAGATCTACCTCCAGCGGCGAGCGTACCGGATCGCCGGCCAAGGGGGGGCGCCCGCCCGGCAGGTGCTCCTCCTCTTCTTCGAACACGGGGAGCGGAAGCACTACCTTTTCGCGACGGGTCCGGAGGAGGCGTTCGGAGACGTGGAGGCGGGAGTGGAGAGGATCCTGCAGGGGATCCGGTTCGACAGGCCGTGAAACGGGGTTCGGGGTTCGGGAAGGCGGATCGTCCAGGGGATCCGTTTCGACAGGCCTTGAAATAGAGCGAGGGTTCCATGGTCCGACGGGTTCTCGTGTCGAGCTGTGTGGCGGCACTTCTGGCATGCATCGGAGTCGCGGCGCCGGCTCAGGAGGACGGCACCGTCCGCGGGCGTCTGGTCCCTGCCACCGAGGCAGTTGCCTGCGCCTCGACCGACGGACGGGTGGAGCGCGTCCTCGTCAACCCCGGTGACGCCGTGGAAGAAGGCCAGGTCCTGGCGGTGCTGGCGAACTCGGATGTCGACAATCTCGCCGAGATCTCGCGCGTGGAAGTCCGCGGGACGGAACTGACGCTCGAAGCGGCTCGGCTTCGCCGCTCGATGGCCGAGGCAGAGCTCGCGGCCGGCCAGAAGCAACTGGACGAGATGCGCGCCCAGATGGAGCAGGGGAAGAGCCTCCTTGAGGCCCATTCCATCTCCGAGGAGCAGTACGCCCAGGGTCGGATGGCCATCGAACAGATGGAAGCGAAGCTCGCAGATGGCAAGTCGGTCGTTCGGCTCCGCGAGATCGAAGCCCAGCAGGCCGAGGCAGCCCTGGAAAGGAGCCGGCTCGACCTCGACCGCGCCGGAGAGCTTCGCGCCGGGCTGGAGGTCCGCTCGCCGATCGCGGGGCGCGTGGCCGAGGTCCTGGCAGTCCCGGGCCAGTGGATCGCGAAGGGCGCCGTGCTGGCGCGAATCTTCGGGATGGCGCCTCCAGTATTCGAGGGGGAGCTCCCCGAGTCGCTTTTCGCCCGCGTGGCGCCGGGAACCCGGTTCTCGGTAGAGGGTCCCGCCTGCCAGGCGACCCTGGAAGCCACGGTCGATCGGGTGGCGCCGGTTGCCGAACGGCGGGGTGCCGGCGAGGCGACGGTCCGCGTGCGGGCGATCTTCGGGGGCGACGCCGCCGCGCTGGACGTCCTGCTGCCGGGGCTGACGGCGCGGGCCGCGATCGTCGAGTAGCGAGGCCTCGGCCCAGCTCGGACGAGGGCGTTCGTTGGTCGCCTCATCGAGCAGCGAACGTCGAACGCTGAACGTCGAACTCTGAACCTCGAAGTTCAGCGTTCGGCGTTGGATGTTCGATGTCCCCCCCCGGGGGAACTCACGGATCAAACATCTTGAATATTCCCGCCCTTGACGAGAAGCCCTCACGGAGAGAGGATCTGGGGTGATGGAGTCCGGAAATGGGACCGCTTCATCTACATAGGGGATGCAGGGATGGCGACTAGTATGCGGGAGTTCTCTGTAAAGAGCCCCCGGCGTCGGGGGTCGGTTCTCATCATCTGCCTCGGCGTGCTGGTGGTTCTCTCCGTGCTCGCCCTGGCGTTCGCGCGGGTCACTTCGCTCGAACAGGACGCGACGCAGAAGTTCGTGATCCTCACGCAGTCGCGCTTCGCCGCCGAGGCGGGCCTCGAGATGGCGATGAGCCGGCTGCCGAGGGACTACTCGCAGGTTCTCGTCGACGGCTGGACGTACGACTGGCAGTACGGCGACACGGCGGACACCCCCATAGAGTTGGCGCAGCGACCGTCGTACGGCAAGGACGCGGGGGGGAACTGGCAGCAGCAGACGATCAACGGAAGGGTCTACGGATACACGCGGATCCTCCCGGCCCCGGCGAACCTTCCGGCGGTCGACCCCCAGGGAGTGCAGTGCGTCCTCAAGATCACCGATTCGTCGGCGAAGATCAACGTGAACGACGCGAACCCCAACTTGGCCACGATGCTGAACGAGCTTGGCCGGGGGGTCGCGCGGCGGACGGGCCAGCCCGATCCCATTCGCGGGCGAGGCGCGCAGATCGTGGCCTTCCGAAACGCGCAGGCGAACCAGCAATTCAAGACGCTCTCCGATCTCTACCGCCTGGCCGGCTTCACGAAGCGGGAGGTCGACTCCCTCACCCAGTACGTCGGCGTGAAGGGCTGGCAGGATTCCGTCGTCGTCCCGAGGCCGCAGACCTCCGCGACCACGATGGACTTCAATTTCACCAAGACCCTGCGGACGCCCGTCAACATCAACAGCGCGTCCGAGCCCGTGCTCTTCGCGCTGTTCAAGGGGATCCAGGCGCGCTGCCTCTTCCCCTCGGGCGGGACCTACTCCCTGTCGACTTCCAACGCGCTGAACGACAACGTCACCGACCGGATTCTCGACAGGATCCGCCAGCGCCGGCAGCGGAACCCGCCGGAGCCCTTCCTGTCGATGTACGACCTGGCGGACTTTCTCGATCAGAAAAACGTCCTGAACGGCACGTATCGCGACTACATGCCGATCGTGATGGCCAACTGCAACCCGAGCGCGAAGCTCACGAAGTTCAACAACGACTGGAGCCTGAACATCTACGGGGTGCGAGGCGGCAACAACGGCCCCAACGGGACGATGCCGCTCTGCGACAAGACCGACCTCACGTATTACACGACGGAGGTCTGCTTCGCCTCGCCGGGCATCTTCGAGATCACGAGCATGGGGCGCATCGTCTCGCGCGGCCTGACGGATATCCTCTCCACGTACAAGATCATGCAGACGGTGAAGCTCTTCGACGTCCTGCGCCACTCGACCCAGCAGGACTTCGAGGTGAATATCCGGGGGATCAACATGTGCCGGAGCTACCCGGAAAACATGCCCGACCAGGGGCTCCCGATCAACTGGCGGCGCGGCAGCGCCCTGGATGGCCAGATCGTCCTCGATGACCGCCGCCAGAACATGCCGGGCGACGTCACCTGGTTCAGCGACTTCGACACGCAGGCGCTCCACCGGTCGAATATGTCGAACACCTGGTCCGGGATGCGCTGGGTTTCCGGGGTCCGCGACGAGGGGGTGACGAACCAGTACCGGAACGCCGACGCGAGGCACAACCGGCCGATCTTCTCGGCGGAGGGGCAGCCGGCCCGCCCGCAGAACCCGTACGACCGGAGCATCCTGAACGAGTTTCTGCCCGCGATGTACCGTAACTCGAACTACAAGAGCGACCTCCACCCGGACGGGATGTGGTACAACCACTACACCGACAACCGG
Organism: Planctomycetota bacterium; assembly: GCA_016209595.1. Classification (GTDB taxonomy): domain Bacteria; phylum Planctomycetota; class JACQVV01; order JACQVV01; family JACQVV01; genus JACQVV01. The sequence goes on along the minus strand of JACQVV010000262.1, from coordinate 3,526 downwards.
TGGCGGCTCCACGACTTCGACTCGGTCGACGGCCAGCTTCCCTCGCAGTACGGCAACGCCATCTACTGGCCGCCGATGGGGCGGATGGAGTTCTGGATCAAGCCCGACACGCGCTTCCGGCCCGGGAGCGATGCCATCCGAGGCATCGCGAACCTCTCGACGTTCTCGCGATTCGCGCAGGTCCCGGCCGCGTGGACCTGGACCGGTTCGGACCACGGATTCTGCGGGATCTTCAACTTTGGGGCCGGCTTCGGCTTCCCCGCTAGCTGGCGGATCGAGAACTTCCTCGTGAGGGGCACCTACGGAACGACGCACCGCCTCACGCGCCGCGCGTCCGACTGGTGGTGGCCCTTCGGCAACATCGCGTGGACGGGGATCGGCATCCTCCCGCGAATCGACGCCTTGTTCCAACCGATGCAGTGGAACCACGTCCGGATCCAGTGGAACTTCTACACCATGCCGTGGGAGGTCTTCATCAACGGCAACCGCGCCTTCTCGACCTTCGGCTGGTTCAGCAACATCACATGGGCGACCTACGACTGGAACGCGACGGGGCGCGTCCAGCTCGGCTACATGTCCTACCACACCCCGAAGCCCTGGCCGCCGTGGGACCTCGACTTCCGCTCGACGATGACCGTCGACCAGGTTCGAGCGAGCCGGAACTACCTCTCGAACAACTCCGCGGTGCCGAACCGGTACGTGACCACGAACGGCTGGAGCTACTGGGAGGGGGCGTTCGATTTCCCGGGCACGAACTCGGTCCGGGTCCTCTCGATCCGGTATGACGGCTACCCGGGGCGCGACACGTTCAACCGGCCCCAGGTCTCCTACACGCGCCTGCGGTGGTACGCGGGGGCTGCGTCCGGCATGACGCCGGACCGGGACTACCAGCTCCGGCAGAACCCGCCCACGCCCCCGGCCGCGACCGTGGACCAGATCGTCGGCGGAACGGATGTCCTCCGCTACCGGTTCCTCTTCTACGACAACGGCCAGCGACCCTTCTTCCAGACCCCCTACGTGGACGACGTGACGGTTTTCTACACGAGGGGAGGCGCCCCCCAGGTTCTCGACCGGATCGAGGGGATCTAGTGCCATGTCGCTCAATTCATGCGCGGTTGGGGCGGCGCTCGCCGCCGCTGGCTGCGTTGCTCCTCCTAGGCGTAGCTTCGCTACGCCGTCGTCGTCGCGCCTTGCCAGCGCCGGCGATCATCCGCCCGACCCACGCATGACTTTCGCGACAGGGCACTAGGGACATGGCCGAGACTGTAGGGCGGGGGTTTATCCCCCGCCGCGTCTGGGTTGCGTCGTACGGACCGTGGTGGGCCCTGGTCGCGAGCCTCGCACTCCTCGCCCTCGCCCCGATCTCGGCACGGGCCCAGGACGCGAGCAAGGTCAGCCTGGAGGTCTTGACGTTCGACGTGATCGAGCGGAGCGAGGGCGAAAAGTACATCCAGGTCTCCGTCCAGTCGAACCTCCCGGAGGAGACCTCGGTCACGTTCAAGCTCAAGTTCGAGCTGGAGGACATCCCGTATCTCTGGCAGGGGATCTATCTGGAAAAGAACGGCACGGGGCTGGCGGAGATCGGTCCCCTCGACAAGAAGCTTCTTCCGGGCGTCTATGACGCGATTCTCGTGGTGGACCCCCTGGAGCAGAACCCCGACGCGCCGCCCGGGGTCCTGGAGTTCTGGAAGAAGTTCTCCGCGCCGTTCGAACGCGTCGCGAAGAAGCGGATCGGGACCGAGACCGAGGAGGCGACGCTCCGTGGAGAGGCGAAACGCCTCATCATGGCCGAGGTCGCGAAGATCGAGACCGCGCTCGCCGAGGTGAAGACGAACGAAGAGGACCTGCGCACCCAGAAGGGGCGGTTCTACGGCGGGGGCCGGTTCCACGAGAAGGAGTTCATCGCCTGGGCCGACGGGATCGTCGCGCCGCTCGCGTCGCTCGTCGAGTTCATCAAGGCGACACCGACCGACTGCTACGTCCCGTACTACGCGGCGGTCCACAAGTACCTCTTCACGAGCGTGCTCCTCCACTACCGCTACGCCTGGATCGACTACACGATCTACAAGGTCCTCGAGTGGGAGAAGGTCGAGATCCCCGATCGCTTCAAGCCCGAGGAGGGCGGGTTGACCCGGCCGACGCGCGAAGCAGCGTTTGCCATCGGCCGCCGGGACCTCCTCAAGGTGAGGAAGCTCCTGGGCGAGGCGCCCGCGCTCGATCCCCTCGACGTCTACGTCCCCAAGGGAGAGGATGTGCCGCAGGGGTTCGAGATCGGGGCCGTCCCGGAGGACCTGACGGGCCTCTTTCCGGAAAACCCGATCGAGTACCCGCTGCTCGGCCCGAGCGAGACCGGCCCGCTCTCCGAGATCCTGGGAGGCTTCGAAATCCCGGACGGCTACGACGTCTCGGCGCTCTTCTACTGTCTCGTGCCGCCGCCGCCGAAGGACGGCCGGGAGCCGCCTCCCCCCGATCCGAAGAAGCGCGTGGTCGTCCTTGTGCTCCGCTTCTCCGACGAGGGGATGGCGTTCCTCCCCGTGATGGAGGCGAGCCGCACCGACCGGAAGGAGAAGCTCCGGGGGACGATGCTCGCCAGGGACGAGACGGTCGTCCTCCTCGTCCCCGGGGAGGATCCGGACGCGAAGAAAGCGGCGGAGCTGCTCGACGAGTGGTATCGCTCGAAGTTCGGCTTCGACACCGCGGGGAAGACTCTCACCAACCAGGGCGGCGGAAAGCCGCCGGGCGAGGGCGAGAACGGAGGAGGGAAGGGGGATGGCAATGACTAGATTCATGGGACGCCTGGCGGTTCTTCTCCTCGTGGTGGCCGCGGCCGCGGCGGGATTCCTCCCCCGGGCCCGGGCGCAAAGCCGCGAGGAGCTGGAGAAACTCCTCGGTGTCGCGCTCCCCGACGGCCGCCCCGTGCGGTTCGAGTACACCGTGAAGAGCAACCTCGCCGGAGATCGGTACGTCTCGCTCGAGGCCGAGGGCACCTTCGAGGGTCGCACCAGACTCGCGTTCGACTTCCGGTCAAACCAGTGGCCGGCCAGCCGGAAGGCCGCCTTCCTGGCGACGGAAACGCGCGTCGCCTTCAGGGAGACCCCGCCCCCCCTGGAGCGCGACAGCGCGACCCCGGACAAGGACCAACCCGACGCATGGAAGCTCTACCAGGCGAACGAAGAGAAGGAACGCGAACCCGCCTACGCGTCGCTGCTCCTGCCGCAGCAGTTCGTGCGGGACGTTTCGTCCTATGCCGGAGCATATGAAGAAGCGGGGTCGTGTGGGATCGGCCAGATCCTCTGCCAGGCCCACGAGGGGGTCCTCGCCGAGGACCGGATCCTGACGCTCTTCGCCCTGTACGGCTTCGTCACCGGGCCGCAGGATGAGGTGATCGAGAAGACGGGGATGGTCACGCTCTGGGTCGGCAAGGAGGACGGGCTCCTCCGAGGCGCGGAGCTCGTCCTTTCGGCGAAGATCAAGAAGGCCCCCGAGAACAAGGACCCGGGCGGAAACGGCGGGGGCGCTCCCGCGG
>JACQVV010000275.1 GCA_016209595.1 Planctomycetota bacterium | reverse complement strand
ATCGGCCCGCCCTTCTCGACACCGACACACTCTCCGAGGTCATGAAAGGCCGCGATGAGAACGTGCGAGTACAAGCGGCCGGGTACCTGTCGCGAAACGGGCGCTTCACGTTCTCGATCATGACCTGCTACGAGGTCCTCCGCGGGCTCCGGGCCCGTGGCGCCGGCCGCCAGGAGGAACGATTCCACCCCTCCGGGCGCAGGACGAGTCGGCCATCGTTCTCGTCCTCGTCCCGGCCGGTTCTTTCCGCATGGGGTCGGACAGATCGAGCTTATTCGAGCGAGAAGCCCGCGCACGACGTCCAGGTGGGAGCATCCTTCCTGTCGAAGTACGAGATGACCCAGGGGCAGTGGAAGATCTCGACGGGAAAGGACTCGAGCTACTACCACAACCATCCTTGCGAGCCGGTCGAGCAGGTAAGGGCCCGCGCAAGAATAAGTTCACAGATTCCGCGCCCAGACTTGGGTCGGATTTGGTCGCCGCGAAGGAGCGAAACCGGAGGCGTAGCCGTAGTTCCGCCGAGGATCTCGCGACTGAGCTCCGGCCTGAGGCGGCCCGAAGATGGGATGCGGAAATGGGAAGTTATTTCTGCGCGGGCCCTTCGCTGCGACGACTGCCACGAGACGCTCTTCCGGCTGGGGCTCCGGCTTCCGAACTCCTTGACTTCACGTCTTCGCGACGCGCCCCGAAGGGCGAGCTATTTCGGGCCGAGCTACACCTGCTTCGACATGCTGATGACGTTGCCGCCCTTCGGGTGCTTCTTGTGCTCGAAGGTGTCCATGGCCTTCTTGGCGGCGACAAAGACGGAGTTCCCGGACGTCTGGATGAACTTGCCGTAGTCGGCGAACTGGATCTTGATGTTCGTCGAGGAGGCGCTGATCATCACGTTGTAGGTGAGGTGCGGCTGGTTGTCGTATGCCTTCTCGACGATCTCGTTGCAGGTTTCGCCCACCGCCGTCTTGAGCTGCCGGACGGCGGCGTCCTCGAAGCCGATCCGCCGCGCGATCACGCCCAGGAACTCCGCGAGTCCTTCACGGCATTCGTCGGTGCAGGCGAGGGTCATCTTGAGAACGGGCGCGCTCTTCCTCTTGAAGAACTGGACGAGGCCATCCTTGGCAAGGCGGAAGAAGGACGAGCAGCGGGGGCACTTGTAGCTTCCGGGTTTCCGCAGGGTCAGGTTGACGTTGCACTGCGCGCAGACGACCGAGAAGGCGCCCGGATCCCCGGCGATGGGCTGCGACTTCGCCTGGATCGGCGCAGGGGCGGCGGGCGGAGGGGTCTCGGCCCGCGCCGGCGCGGCTGGCGGCGGGGTCGCGGCCCGCGTGGGTCCGGCGGACGAGGCCGGGGCCCTGGCCGGTGCGCTCTTGGGCGGTGGCGTCGGAGCGGTCGCGCCCCAGGCCTTTGCCGGGGCCGCGGCCTGGGCGGGTGCGCCCTTACCCTTGAAGTGGTCGAGCGCCTCCTGCTCGTTCTTGTAGATCTTGAAAAACGCGTTCAGCCCGAGCATGTCGAACACGACCTTGACCTTGGGATGGATCTTGACGAGAACCATCCCTCCTCCGGAGGTCTCGAGGTTGTCAGCTACGTTGACGAGCGCCCCGAGACCCGTCGAGTTGACGTACTTGATCCCCTCCATGTCGAGGATGAACTTGAGGTAGCCCTCTTTCTGAAGCTCGTCGAGTCGGTCCTGGAAACCGACGACGGTCTTGGTGTCGATCGCGCCCGTGACCTTCACGAGCGCGGCCTTCTCGAGCGAGGGGATCCGCTCGATGTCGAACGTCAACTCAGCCACAGCCGACCCTCCCCTCGGCCCTTCCGCCGAGGCGCACCGCCAGGAAGCCAGATTCCACGACCCGTCCCACCCCTTCCCGAGAGCGGTTGCACTACCAGGCTAGTGTAACCACTGCGGGAAGGCGCAGTCAAGCCTTGCCAGACAAAAAGATGGGGAATCCTTGCCACGGGTGGCGCACGCGCTCGGCACCCGCCATCCGGTCATGCGCGAACCGTATGGCCGGCTCTGGCACGCGGGTGTGCCCGTTCGTACACCTCGCGGAGCTGTTCGGTCGAGACGTGGGTATAGACCTGAGTCGAGGAGATCCGACGGTGGCCCAGGAGCTCCTGAACCGTCCGGAGGTCGGCCCCGCGCTCGAGGAGGTGGGTTGCGAAGCTGTGCCGGAGCGTGTGGGGCGTCGTGCGGCGGCTGAGATCGGCCGTGGCGATGTGCTTCTCCAGGAGCCTTCGGACGCTGCGGTCGGTAAGCCTACTGCCAAAACGATTCAGGAAGAGCGGCTCCCTCCCCTCGAAGCGTGCTCCCCGTAGCTCTTCCCGAACCGCGAGGTAGTCCCGGAGCGCCCGCATCGCGTGGCTCCCGAGCGGCGCGAGGCGTTCGCGCTTCCCCTTCCCCCGGATCCTCGTGACCTCCTGGGCCCAGCGCACGTCGCCCGTGTCGCAGCCGACGAGCTCCCCGACGCGCACCCCCGTGGAATAGAGGAACTCCAGGAGGGCGCGATCCCGGCGGGCGAGAGGGTCGTCGCCTGCCGGCGCGGCGAGGAGCCGCTCGACCTCGTCCGTCGTGAGGAAGTGAGGGAGGGCGCGAATCCGGCGGGGCGAACGGGAGAGCGCCATGGGGTTCGCCTCCACGACCTTCTCCCGCGAGAGGTAGCGGAAGAAGCTGCGCAGCGAGGAGATCTTCCGCGCCAGAGAGCTCCGCTTCAGGTTCCCTTCGGCGAGAGTGCCCAGGAACGTCCGGATCCGGACCGGCGTGAGATCGGCGATCCCCCACGCGCGCGACTCCAGAAACGTCCCGAACCGCGCGAGGTCGCCCGCGTAGGCCCGCAAGGTCTCCTCCGACGCGTTCTTCTCGAAGCGGAGATGGCCGAGGAACGCCTCGAAGAGCTCGTCGGGGGAGGGGGCCGCTGGCGCGACCCTTGCTTCGCAAGGGGAGTGCCGGCGGT
>JACQVV010000274.1 GCA_016209595.1 Planctomycetota bacterium | reverse complement strand
GGGATCACGCCGCTGGAGGCGGCGAGCATGGACCCGCAGCAGCGGCTCCTCCTGGAGACGACATGGGAGGCGCTGGAGGCGGCCGGCCAGTCGCCCGCCCGGCTCGCGGGGAGCCGGACCGGCGTCTTCGTCGGCATCTCGGGCTCCGACTACGGCCAGATCCGGATGAAGACCGGCGACCCGTCGGCGATCGACGCCTACGCCGGCACCGGGACGGCGCTCTCCGTGGCCGCCGGGCGTATTTCGTACTTTCTCGGCCTCCAGGGGCCGTGTCTCGCCGTCGACACGGCCTGCTCGTCGTCGCTCGTCGCCCTCCACCTGGCCTGCCAGCACCTCCGCCTGGGCGAGTGCGACCTCGCGATCGTGGGCGGCGTGAACGCGGTCCTCTCGGCCGACGGGACGGTCTATTTCTCGAAGCTTCGCGCCCTCTCGCCGACCGGTCGCTGCCGGACCTTCGACGCCGGCGCCGACGGTTATGTCCGCGGCGAGGGGTGCGGGGTCGTGGTGCTCGCGCGTCTCTCCGACGCCATCGCTGGCCGCGACCCGATTCTTGCCGTCGTCCGCGGCACCGCCGTGAACCAGGACGGCCGGAGCGCCGGGCTCACCGCGCCAAACGGCCCGGCCCAGGAGGCCGTGATCCGCGCCGCGCTCGGGACCGTCCCGCCTCACCTCGTCGGGTACGTCGAGGCGCACGGGACGGGGACGCCGCTCGGCGATCCGATCGAGACCGGAGCGCTCGGGGCGGTTTACTCCCGGGGAAGATCCCGCGAGCACCCGCTCGCGATCGGGTCGGTCAAGACGAACTTCGGGCACCTCGAGCCCGCGGCCGGCGTCGCCGGCCTCATCAAGACCGTCCTCGCGCTCGCGAAGCGAACGATCCCGTCTCACCTCCACCTCCGGCGCCTCAACCCCATGATCTCGCTCGATCGTGTCCCCGCCTTCATCCCCTCGACCGCGACGCCCTGGCTGCCGATCGAGGGGAGGCGCCTCGCGGGCGTGAGCTCGTTCGGCTTCAGCGGCACGAACGCCCACGTGATCCTGGAGGAGGCCCCGGAGATCCGACGGGAACCGGGAGTTTCGGGGAGCCCCTTCCATGTCCGGGGTCGCGCATGCGCGCTCCGGCTTCTCGCCCTCTCGGCGCGCACCCCGGCGGCGCTGGCCGAGCTCGCGGGGCGCTTCGCGGCATGGTTCTCCGCGAACCCCGACGTGCCTCTCGCGGACGTCTCGCACACGCTCCTCGCCGGCCGATCCCATTTCGCGCATCGACTCGCTCTCGTCGTCGATTCGGCGGTGGAGGCAGGCGAGAGGCTCGCAGCGCGCGCCTCGGGGCGTGCGGAAGGCGATGCAGGAAAGGAAGAGGGCGCGGAAAGCGCGAGGCTCCACGAGCTCGCGCGACGCTACGAGCGAGGCGAGGAAATCGATCCGAAGGAACTCGGACTCGCGGAGCCGTGGAAGATCGCTCTCCCGACCTACCCGTTCCAGAGGAAGAGGTACTGGAGCCTCCCGGAGCCGGTGCGGTCGCCCCGCCCGACCGAGACTCGCACATCGGACCCCCTCTACCGCCTCGACTGGGCCGCGAGCCCACTCGCCGTGGGAGCGCCGGCATCCGCGACCGGCGAGTGGCTCGTGATCGCCGACCGGTCGGGAGTCGGCAAACGGCTGGCCGCGCTGCTCGAGGAACACGGCGGGACCTGCCACGTCGTCGCCCCTGGAGCGGAGCTCCCGCTCGAAGGCCGGGAACGCGTCCTTTCCGGCGTCGTCCACCTCTCGTGCCTCGACATCCCTGACTCGCGCGCCACCACGCTTCCATCGCTCGAGGAGTCACGCCGGCTCGGCCCCGAGAGCGCGCTCGCGGTCGCGCGCTGGCTCGCGGCGGGGAATGGGGAGGAGGCCGGTGGCCCGCCCCGCCTCTGGCTCGTCACGCGGGGCGCCCAGGCCGTGAAAGAGGGGGAAGGGCCGCTCGCGATCGGGGCCGCGACAGTCTGGGGGCTCGGCCGTGCGGTCTATGCGGAGCGCCCCGACCTCCGGGGCGCTCTTGTCGATCTCGATTCCCAGCCCTCGCCCGGCGAAGCCGAGCGTCTCCTCGACGAGCTCCTCCGCGGGGACGGTGAGGACCAGGTCGCGTTCCGCGGGGGAACTCGCCTCGTCGCTCGACTCCGCCGCGCGCCTCTCGACCTCGCGGGAACGCCGGGCGAGCTCGCGCTCCGGCCCGACGCGACCTATCTCGTGACGGGAGGGACGGGGGGACTCGGCCTCTTCGTCGCGCGGTGGATGGTGGGGCGCGGCGCGCGACACCTCGCCCTCCTCGCGCGCCGCGCCCCCGCGCCGGAGGCGAGGGAGGCGATCCTCGCTCTCGAACGCTCGGGCGCGAGGGTCGTGACGACGGCCTGCGACGTCTCCAGACGAGACGACCTCGCGCGCGTCCTCGGCGAGCTCCGCCGGTCGATGCCCCCCCTCGCGGGTGTCGTCCACGCCGCGGGAGTCATCGAGGACGCGTTCCTCGCCGGTCAGTCCCCGGAGTCGCTCGCCCGGGTCCTCGCGCCCAAGGTCGAGGGAGCCTGGAACCTCGACGAGGCGACCCGCGACCTTCCCCTGGAGTTCTTCGTCCTCTTTTCATCGGCCTCCTCCATCCTCGGGCACGCCGGCCAGGCGAACTACGCCGCCGCGAATTCCTTCCTCGACGCCCTCGCCCACGACCGCCGCTCCCGCGGGCTCCCCGCCCTGGCGATCCAGTGGGGACCCTGGGCCGAGGCCGGCATGGCGGCCCGCGTCGATCCCTCGCTCTCGCGGCTCCGGGAGGCCCGCGGGATCGCCCTGACCGAACCGGAGGCGGGTCTTGCCATCCTGGAGCGCGCGATCCTCGCGCGGCGGACGAGCGTCGCGGTCCTCGCCGTCGACTGGGGGAAGTTCCTCTCGTCCGGGGCGTCCGGCGAAACATCCCGCGCGCTCCTCGAGCTCGCGCCCGCGACCCTCGGACCGGGATCTCCGCCGCGAGTTCCTCCGGCCGACCTCCATGGCTACCTCCGCGAGGTCCTCGCCGAGACTCTCGGCACGCCATCCGAAGACCTCTCCTCCGGCGCGAACCTTATGGACCTCGGCGCCGACTCGCTCATGGTGATGGAGCTCCTTCGCCGGCTGAAGAAGGACCTCGGGATCGCGCTCTATCCCAGGGAGTTTTACGAGCGCCCGACGCTCGGGGCGTTCGCCGAGTATCTCGCGCGCGAGCTCGACCGCGAATCGGGCGGCGCGCCCGGGCGCGCCACGCAGGCCGCGAGGAAGCTTCGCCCCGCCGTCTTCCTTCTGTCGAGTCCGCGTGCGGGCTCGACGCTTTTACGGGTCATGCTGGCCGGGCACCCCCGGCTCTTCTGTCCGCCCGAACTCCATCTCCTTCCTTTCTCGGGCATGAAGGAGCGCCGGCAGGCCCTCGGCCCGAGCCACCTCGACGAGGGACTCGTCCGGGCGATGATGGAGCTCCGGGGAGAGGGCGCCCAGACGTGCCGGGCCCTGGTCGGAGAGCTCGCCCTGCGCGACGCGCCGGTCGAGGAGGTCTACGCGACGCTCCAGGAGCTCGCGAGCCCGCGCCTCTTGGTCGACAAGAGCCCGACCTACGCCGCCCACCCCGGAGCGCTCCGCCGGGTGGAGGAGCTCTTCGGCGAGGCGCGCTACGTCCTCCTCGCCCGCCACCCGTCGGCCGTCATCGAATCCTTCGTGCGCGTGCGCATGGATCGGCTCATGGGAGCGGGGAGCGGCGATCCTCGCGAGGTTGCAGAGCAAGTCTGGGCGCGGTCGTATGGGGGAGCGCTCGACTTCTTCGATTTGCTTGGTCCCGGACGGAGCCACGTCCTTCGCTACGAGGACCTGGTTCGCGACCCCGCCGTCGTGATGGCGCGCCTCTCCGAGTTCCTCGGCGTGGAGTTCGACGAGGCGCTGCTTCTTCCCTACCAGGGGAACCGGATGACGGATGGGCTCTCCTCGGGCTCGCTCGGGATCGGCGACCCGAACTTCCTGGAACACGACAGGATCGAACCCGGCCTCGCGGACGCCTGGCGGAAGACCTGCAACCCGGCCTCGCTGGGAGAACGAACGCGCGAGCTCGCCCGCCGCCTCGGCTACGATTTGCCGCCGGAAGCCGGAGGGTCCGCCATCACGACATCGGCCGCGCCTACCGTCCGCGAGCGATTCGTCGAGGTCCGTAGCCTGCGGCTCTGCCTGCTCTCGTGGGGGCCAGAGGACGTTCCGGACGTCCTCTGCTTCCACGGCGCCCTCGAGCACGCCGCGGTCTGGGAGGAGGTCGCTTCCCGCCTCGCCGCGCGGGGCCTTTCGGTCGCCGCTCCGGACCAGCGGGGACATGGACTCTCGGAGCACGTCGGGAGGGGAGGGTCGTACCACCTCCTCGACTTCGTCGCCGACCTCGACGCCCTGCTTGGCCGCTTGACCTCGCGCCCCGTCGTCCTCGTCGGGCACTCCATGGGGGCCGCTGTTGCTGCCCTCCAGGCGGCGGCCCGCCCGGATCGAGTGCGGGCGCTCGTCCTCGTCGAACCCGTGCTCGGGCCGCCGGGCGCGGCGGAGGATCCCATCGCGACGCTCGCCGCCCACCTCGACCATCTCGAGCGCCCCGCCGAGCACGCCCTTCTCCACGACCTCGCCGCGGCGGCCGCGCGCCTCCGCGTGGCGAGCCCCGCTCTCTCCCAGGAGCGAGCGCTCGCCCTCGCCCGGCGGATCACCCTGGAGAAGGACGGCGGGCTCGTCTGGAGACACGACCCTCGACTCACCTCCCGCGCCGGGCTCGTGTGGGAGGGAGGAACCGGCCCCGGCGCGTCCGGGGCGCTCGCGCTTGCGGCCCTCGGCCGGATCCGCGCCCGGGTCGCCGTCGTCTGCGGCGAGGAGAGCCCCGCCGCGCGCGACCCGCGGCTCCGGGATCCCGGCCACGCGGCCCCGGTCGTCCTCCTCCCCGGCGGCCACGACGTCCACGTCGCCTCGCCCGCCGCGCTCGCGGACCTCATCGCCGGGCTCGCATGATCCGGCTCGCGGACCTCGCTCCGGGACCCGCATGACACGCCCGCAGAGGCCGTTCGCCCGGGCTCTCTCGCTCGCCGCAGACCTCACCCTGGCGCTCCCGTCCCTCGCCGTCTTCCGTGCCGCCCGGCTCATCCTCGAACGGGCCATGGACCGCCACTACCGCGCGCTCCCCGAGCTCGCCCGGACCTGGCAGGTCCTAGGCGAGGAGACCCTCCGGCATCCGCTGGCCCTCGCGACGATCCTCGTCCTGGCTCCCCGATGGAACCCGCACGCGATCACCGCCGGCGCCGGCCCTCTCGACGTCTCGGACAGTGTCGCGATCCGCGCCGCCACCGCCCGCGCTTCCGCCGCGGCGTGGACCTTCGTCGTCTATTCGAGCCCCGGCCACCACACCGTCGCGGTTCTCGGCTCTCGCGAGTCGCCCGGGGCAGAGTGGGCGTCGCTCCGGCTCCCTCCCGGCCGCTATCGCCTCGCCATGCGCTACTACCGTTGGACCGGCGCCCCCGAACTCCCCGCCGTTCGCGTGGACGGAGAGGAGCTCGTCCCTTCCCGCCCCGTCCCCCCCGGCGCGAACGATTTCTACCGCGACCTCGCCCGCTCCCGAGGGCCCGCGCTCGACCTCTTCCTCGCCTTTCTACACGCCCACGCCCGCGCCCTGCTCTCCCTTTCCAGACACTTCCCGCGCCTCTTCCCGCGCGCGTTCGTCGATTCCGTCTACGTCCCCGTGGGAAACCCAGAGACCCGGTTCTTGTACGGCCCGCTCGACCGCGGCGAGCGTATGTCACTCGATCTCGACCACGATCTTCTCGCGACACAGGACGTCTACCTCACTCTCTACGACCGCCGGAGCCTGCCGGTGTTCTGGTGCCCTCTCAACCAGCCGGCCGACGAGCCTCCACGCGCTCCCGCGACCGGCTCGTATCTTGTCCGGGCACATCCGAGCGCCAGCGGAGATCACTCGGGGTAGTGTCTGAGTCACTTCGGAGGCGCAGCGTCCGGCGTCGGTGACGGTTCTTCCCGACAAGGGACTGCCGCAGAGTGGGTGCCGATCGAGCTTTGGACCTCGCGCCAAAGTTGCCGTTTCTATTCTGAATTGATTCTTGTCATGGCGATGTTGTTGCCTAAGCTACTGTGTACAAGTAGAATACACACAATAGAATCTATTCCAAAACATGCCTAGACGAATGGATGCGGGACGCCTCCGCGAGGAGCTGAGGCGGTATCTGTCGCGCGCCGGACCGGCCGAGGGTCGCTCCGCATATCGCGAGCTCGGTGTCAGTCAGCCGGCGTTCTCGCGGCTTGCAGGATCGATGCGGGACGAGCTCCTCGTGGTCGGACGTGGACGCTCGACCCGGTACGCGGCTCGAAGGTCCATCCTGGATGTGGGGCGGAGCGTACCCGTTCATGAGGTCGCCGAAGACGGCCGCTCGCGATGCCTCGCCGTGCTCCACGCTGTCCTTCCCCGGGGGTACTTCGTCGAGGCGAGGAGCAAGGACGTGGAGAGCGGCTTCCACGACGACCTGCCCTGGTTCCTCGATGATCTGAGACCGGCCGGGTTTCTGGGGCGGCTCGTCCCGCGCCGGCACCCGGAGCTCCGGCTCCCCGAAGACATCCGTCTCTGGCCGGGAGACCAGTGCGTGAACTACCTGTCGCGGTTGGGGTGGAGCTCCGTCGGGAGCCTCGTGGTCGGCGACCTTGCCATCCGGCTCCATGTGGAATACGGCCTGAACCCGCGGGACGTGGTGCCGAAGGACCGCGCGGGAGAACTCTATCCGAGCATGGCCGACGACGTCATGGCATGCGGGCCCCCGGGTTCCTCGGCGGGCGGCGAGCAACCGAAGTTCCTGGCAGCGCGCGGACCGGAGCGGACTTCGGTCCTGGTGAAGTTCTCGCCCCCGGTCCACGAGGGAGAGATCGGCCGCAGGCTGGCGGATCTCCTGGTCTGCGAACACGTGGCGCACCAGGTCCTCGGCGAGCATGGCCAACCCTCATGCCGATCGACCCTGATCGAGGCAGGGGGGAGGGTTTTCCTGGAGATCGAACGGTTCGACCGGATCGGCGCGAGCGGCCGGCGGGGGATCGTGTCGCTTCAGGCGCTGGACGCGGCATTTGCCGGCCGGCTCGGAAGCTGGACCGAGACGGCGTCCGTCCTTGCGGACCGGAGTGTCCTGGGCCAACCGGACCTCGATCGGATCCGCTGGCTCGAGTGGTTCGGCCGTTTCATTGGCAACTCGGACATGCACGGCGCGAACCTGTCCTTCTTCCTCCGCGGCGCCCGGGTCCTGGGGCTCGCGCCCGCCTACGACATGCTCCCCATGGCCTACGCCCCGCAGCACGGGCAACTCCTCGACCGGTGGACCCCGCCTCCGCATCCCGCGCCGCCAGATGCCGCCGCGTGGAGAGAGGCGCGCATCGGGGCGACCCAGTTCTGGAGCCGTGTCGCCGCCCGGAGCGATCTCTCGCCGGCTTTTCGGACGATCGCCCGGGAGAACGAGGGCCGGCTTCAGTCGCTCGCCCGCATCGAGCGGCTCCTCCCCGGGGGCCCCTGAGCTCCGCAACGAGCCTCTTCGATGCGCTCGATCGGGCGCTACCTCGTGCGCGGACCGCCGGCGAGCGCGCGTAGGGTCTCCTCGTCGGAGAGTCCGTCGATCTCGGAGAGCGCACGGGCGAGTTCTTCGTCGGGCCGGGGAGCGGGTCCGGGCGGCGCCTCGGGAGCGGGCGGGGCGAGCTCGCCGGCGAGGAAGTGCGAGAGGGCCTGGGGGGTGGGGTAGTCGAAGAGGAGGGTCGCCGCCAGGGGGCGGGGGAGCGCGGGGCCGAGGGCGGCGGCGAGCGAGTTCCGGAGCTCGACGGCCATCAGGGAGTCGAGGCCGAGCTCCTGGAAGGGCTTCCCGGGATCGGCGAGGCGCGAGGGATCGAGGGCAAGAACCCGGGCGGCCTCGTCGCGGACGAGCATCGCGACGAGCGCGGGGAGTTCGCCGGGCGATGCCCGAAGAAGTCGCTCGGCGGTCGCGGAGGGTCGGGGCGTCTCCACTGAACGCGCGGGCGCCGGGGGCACGGCGGCGGCGGCGAAGCGCGACAGGAACGGGGGAACCTTGCCGGCGAACGGGGCGAGGAAGCGCGGTCCGTCGACGGAGATGGCGGCGGCGTGGGGAGGCGAGTCGAGGAGGAGTTGCTCCAGGAGAGCCAGGCCGCGGCCGGGAGGGATGGACGCGATCCCGAGAGCCTGCCAGCGGCGGCCCGCGGCGTCGCCGAGCTCCGCCGCCATCCCCGTCCCGGCCCAGGGCCCCCAGGCGATGCTCGTCGCGGCGAGGCCCAGCGACCTCCGGTGGTGCGCGAGGGCGTCGAGGTAGGCGTTCGCCGCGGCGTAGTTCGCCTGGCCGGCGGAGCCGAAGGTCGCCGCCGTGGAGGAGAAGAGAACGAAGAAATCGAGGGGGGTTTCGCGCGTGAGGAGGTGGAGGTTCCAGGCCCCCCCGACCTTGGGGGCGAGAACGGAGTCGATGCGCTCGGGCGTGAGGTCGGCGAGGAGGGCGTCGTCGAGAACGCCCGCGGCATGAATCACGCCGGCAAGTGGCGGGAGCTCGGATCCCGCGCGCGCGAGCGCCGCGGCAAGTTCCTCGCGGCGGGAGACGTCGGCCGCGGCGAAGAGGACGCGCGTGCCGAGGGCGGCTCCTTTGATCTCTTCGATCCATTCCTCGCCCTCGCGCAAGGGGGGGCGGCGCCCGATAAGTAGAAGATTCCGCGCCCCCTTCTCGACGAGCCAGCGGGCGACGTGGCGGCCGAGCGCGCCGAGGCCTCCGGTGACGAGGTAGGTCCGGTCGTCGCGGACGAGGCCGCGCGGGGGTTGGTCCCGGATGGACGTGGAGTCGGGAAACCAAAGGACGACTTTGCCGATGTGCTTCGCCTGGGCCATGTGGCGAAAGGCGGCGGAGGCCTCGGCGATCGGGAAGACCCGACGGGGGAGGGGTTCGAACGAACCCTTCTCCACGTCCTCAAAGATCTCGACGAGCATCGCGCGGACCATCACGGGATCCCGGGCCGCGATCTCGACGATGTCGAAGACGTAGTACTTCACGTCGGGTCTCGCGCAGGCGACCCGGTCGGGAGTCCAGACGTCGCGCTTCCCGATCTCCACGAACCGTCCCCCGGGCGCGACGACGGAGAGGCTCTTCTCGATGAACTCTCCCGCGAGCGAGTTGAGGACCACGTCGACGCCGCGGCCCTGGGTCGCTTCGAGGACTCCGGCGGCGAAGTCGAGTGATCTGGAGTCGAAGACGTGGCGGACTCCGATCGAGCGGAGGTACTCGCGCTTCTCGGGCCTTCCGGCTGTGGCGAGGACCTCGGCGCCGGCCCTCCGAGCGATCTGGACGGCGGCGAGTCCCACCCCCCCGGCGGCGGTATGGACGAGGACGCGCTCGCCCGGGGCGAGGCGCGCGAGCTTTTCCAGGCCGTACGATGCGGTCAGGAAGGCGCCGGGGATCGTGACGGCCTCCTCGGCCGAGAGGCGTTCGGGACGCCGGAACAGGAGCTCGGCCCGCGCGCGGACGATCGTGGCGAAGGCCCCCAAGGCGACGGCGAGGACCTCGTCGCCGGGCGAGAACCCTTCGACTCCTTCGCCGACCGCCTGAATGGTCCCGGCGCACTCCCCGCCGAGAGGTCCGGGATCGCCGGGGTACATCCCCATCGCCCCGAGGACATCGCGGAAATTCATGCCGGCGGCGCGGACCCGGACGAGGACCTCGCCCTTCCCCGGCTCCCCTGGATCCTCGGGGACGAGGATGAGCGAATCAAGGAGGCCGGGCGTTCCGGTCACGAGCCGGACGGGACCGGCCGCCGGGGCGCTCGGGAGCGCGGGGGGGTTGGCCCTCGTCAGCCGGGGGACGAAGCGCTCGCCGCCGTGGAGAGCGACCTCGCTCTCTTCGTCGGGGGAGGCGAGCTCGGCGAGAAGCGATTCGATCTGGGAAATAGCGTCGGACCGATCGAGATCCACGAGGCGGCAGCCGAGGTGTGGGAGCTCGCGGGCAACCGTCCGTCCGAACCCCAGGAGGCTCGCGCCCGCACAATCGACAGGGCCGGGCCGGGGAGCCTGCGCGCTGCGGGTCACGATCCAGAGCCCCGTCTCGAGCGAGGCCCCTTTCGACGCGAGGGCCTGGACGAGATGAAGGAGGGCGACGACCCCGAGCTCCCTGGAGGCCGGAGTGGACTCGGGTCCAGCGGCGTCGAGGCTCCACAGATGGACGATACCGCGCGGCCCGGGCCCTTCTTCATAGAGTCGCTCGACCGCTTGCCGGATCGGTTCGGGACCCGCCGAGTCCGGACCGGGAAGAAGGACGAGAGCGGTCGCGCCGCGCTCCTCGATCGATCGGGCGAGACGCTCCCCTGTCCCCCCACGATCGGAGAGAACCAGCAAACGTCCCACCAGCGCTTCCGGATGCCCGGCCCTCGGCCTCGGTTTCGCGTCCCACTCGATCTCGTAGGTCATCCGGGAGACGTCGCCCTGGCTCGCCTGCTCCAGCGACTTCCTGGAGGTCTCTCTCCCGGAAAGGCCGCTCACTTCCGCGACGACTCGCCCGCCGGCGTCAAGGAGGCGGATCTCTCCGGTTCCGGTCCTGGGGTTCGCCCCGCCGGGCGCGTGAAGCCGCGCGTGGCACCAGAGGGGGCCGGTCGCGCGGCCGTGGAAGGCGAAGCGGGCAATGGCGAAGGGGATCCGGATCGACCCCTCGCGCTTGAGGCCGTCCATCCCGCCGGGGTAGCAGGGGACGAGGACCTGGAAGCAGGAGTCGATGAGTCCCGGGTGGAGTGGGTAGACGCCGGGACCGCCGGGGAGCTCGGGCTCCCTCATCCGGGCAAGGGCTTCTCCGTCGCTCCGCGAGAGATCGTCGATCCACGCGAAGGACGGCCCGAGCGTGTAGCCCATCTCCCAGAAGGCGGCGTAAAAGTCGGAACCGGCGAGCTTCTCCGGGCAACGGGAGAGGACCCCCTCGACCGGCTCCGGGGCCGCCTGCGTTCCCTGCGGTTCGATGCGCATCCGCCCCGAGCAATGGAGCGCGAAACCCTCGGCCTCCTCGCCGTCCGATCGGGCCCCTATCGAGACAATGCGGAACTCGGCCGAGCTCCCGTCCGTGGGCGAGATCACGATCTGGACGGTGCGCGACTCTCCGTCGGGGAGAACGAGTGCCTGCGGGAAGACGAGATCCTCCAGCACGCACCCGCCCGGACCGAACGCCCGTTCCGCCGCGGCGAGAGCCATCCCGACGTGCGACGAGCCGGGTGTGACGACGATGCCGTAGAGCCTGTGGTCGCCGAGGTACGGGGGGGAGGTAGGACCGAAGGCGGCCTCGAAGCGGATCTCCTTGGAGCCGGGGAGCCGGAGTCGGCGGCCGAGCAAGGGATGGGCGGGGGCCCCCTCCGGGGGAACGGGCGTGGGGCGGGGCGTCTCGTCGATCCAGTGGCGCTCCCGCCGGAACGGATAGGTCGGGAGGCCGGCCGCCCAGGGGCCGCGCTCGAGCCCGGACGGGTCGACCGTCGCGCCGCGGGCGTACTGGGCGGCCGCTTTCTCGACCTCATCGAGCGACGAGCCGGAGACGAGCGCGACCGCCGGGCCAGCGTGCTCCTCGCCGCGGCGGCGAGCGCCTGAGAAGACGCCTTCCGGTTCTTCTCCCGCGAGCCACCGCGCGAGTCGCTCCCTCGCCTCGGCGGGCGAAGCGGCGACGACGGCGAGCCTCTGCTCGAAGTGGCTCCTTCCAGCGAGCGCCGACCGGCAGATGACCTCGATCGAAAGGGACGGGTTCCGGGCGAGGAAGCGCTCATGGCGGCTCGCGAGCTCCCGGAGCGCGTCCTCGGTCCGGGCGGAGAGAGGAAGGAAGCAAAACGGCGCCTCGGCCGGTCCTGGCGCCCTTTCAGGCTTCGGCGGCTCTTCCAGGACGAGGTGGGCGTTCGTCCCGGAGAGGCCGAAGGAGCTCACTCCGGCGATCCGCCGTCCCGGGGTCTCGGGCCAGGGAGTGAGCTCGGTCGGGATCCGGATCGGGATCTCATCCAGGCGGATGTGCGGGTTCGGCTCCTTCAAATGAAGGTGCGGCGGGATCGTCTTCTTCTCCAGCGCCAGCGCGACCTTGACGAGCGACGCGACGCCGGCCGCGGCCTCCAGGTGGCCGACGTTCGTCTTGACCGACCCCACGAGGAGCGGCGCCTCGCGCGGCCGATCGGCGCAGAGCGCCGCGGCGAGAGCGCGGATCTCGATCGGGTCCCCGAGAGGCGTCCCGGTTCCGTGCGCCTCGACGTAGCCGACCTGGGAGGGGAGGACGCCGGAGTTCGCGAGGGCCTTCCGGATCACGGCTTCCTGGGCCTTCGGGTTGGGGACCGTGAAGCCGCTCGTCGGCCCGTCGTGGTTCACCGCACCGCCGCGGATGACCGCGCGGATCCGGTCGCCGCGCGCGAGAGCGTCGGAGAGCCGCGCGAGGACGAGGACGCCGCAGCCCTCGCCTCGCCCGTAGCCGTCCGCCGAGGCGTCGAATGTCTTCGAGCGACCGTCGCGCGCGAGCGCCCGGGCGCGGCAGAGGAAGACAAGCGGCTCGGGAATGAGCATCAGGTTGACCCCGCCGACGATCGCGAGGTCGCAGGCGCCCGCGGCGAGACTCTGGCAGGCGAGGTCTGCGGCGACGAGCGACGAGGAACAGGCGGTGTCCACCATCATCGCCGGCCCGTGGAGGCCGAGGAGGAACGAGAGACGCCCCGCGACGCCGCTCTGGACGTTTCCCGTCCCGACGTAGGCGTCGATCTTCTCGGGGTCGGCGAGCGCGCGGTGAAGGACCTGGAGGTACTCGTTCCCCGACATCCCCACGAAGACGCCGGTCTGACTTCCCGCGAGCCGCGCGGGGGAACGGCAAGCGTCCTCGAGCGCCTCCCACGCGACTTCCAGGACGAGGCGCTGCTGCGGGTCCATGCTTGCCGCCTCGCGCCCCGAGAGACCGAAGAACTCCGGGTCGAAGCGGTCCACTTCCGGGAGGAAGCCGCCGCTCCTCGCGTACATCTTCCCGGGGGCCTCCGGGTCCGGGTCGTACCAGGCACCGACGTCCCAGCGGCCCGGGGGGACCTCGACCACGGCGTCGGTCCCCTCGGCGAGGAGCCGCCAGAACGACTCCGGGTCGCTCGCGGGGCCGGGGAAACGGCAGCCGATCCCGACGATCGCGATCGGTTCGCTCGCCCCGCGCTCTCCTCGGGCCGCATGGACGCGGGGCACCGCCCCTGCCGCGGGCGCGGCCGGGAGCGCCAGGACTTCAGACAGGAGATACATCGAGAGATCGGCGAGGTTCGGGTGTTCGAAGGCGAGCGTGCCGGGAAGCGATCGGCCCAGTCCTTTCTCCAGGCGCTCCTTGAGCTCCACCGCCGTGAGCGAGTCCATCCCGAGCTGGAAGAAGCCGCGCTCCGGGTCGATCGGCGTCCCCGGCTCGAACCCGAGGACCTGGCCGAGCTCCTCTCGCACCCAGCCGGAGAGGATCTCGCCCCGTTCGTCCGGCCCGGCCGCCGAGAGACGGGCGAGGACTTCGGATGACGCCGCGGACGGAGAGGTCTCCGGGGCGGGGGCCGCGATCTCGTCGAGGAACGGCCGGCGCGCGCGGAGCTCGTAGAGTTCCTTGAACCGCTTCCAGTCGACGTTTCCGACCGCCGCGTGAGTCGCGCGAGAGCCGATCAGCCGTTCGAGCGCCGCGAGCGCGACCGTCGGGTCGAGCGCCGAGACGCCGCTCCTCGCGAGGCCTTCCCGCGCCGCCTCGTTTGCCATCCCGCCGCCCGCCCACGGCCCCCAGGAGATCGAGGTCGCCGGCAAGCCAAGCGCCCGGCGGTGATGGGCGAGCGCATCCAGGAAGTGGTTCGCCGCGGCATAGTGCCCGATCCGCGCGGAGCCCCAGACCGAGGCGATCGAGGAGAAGAGGACGAAGAAGTCGAGCGGAATCTCCCGGGAGAGCTTGTCAAGGACGAGCGCGCCGAGGGCCTTGGGATGGAAGACCTCCACAAGGTCCGCGGGCTCCATCAAGGCGACCGGGCGGTCGGAGGAGAGGCCGGCCGCGTGGACGATCCCCGCGAGCGGAGCGCCGCCCGAGCGCAGCCGAGCGAAGAGCTCCTCCATGCGGGACCCGTCCGCCGCGTCCGCCTGGAAGACCTCGACAGCCGCTCCCAAGCCTTCGATCTCCTGGATCCTCGCGCGAGCGCCCTCGGACGGCGCGGATCTCCCCACGAGGACGATCCGCCGGGCGCCTCGTCCCGCGAGCCAGCTCGCGACGTGGAGCCCGAGCGCGCCAAGGCCCCCCGTGACGAGGTAGGTCGCGTCCGGGCGGATGCGCGGCGGGTTTTCCGCCACTGGTGGGTCGAGACGGACGAGCCGTGGGACGAGCCGCTCGCTTCCGCGCAACGCGACCTGGTCTTCGCCGTCGGGCGCGAGGAGCTCATCGAGAAGATCTGGGTCGCCCGCGCCCCCCGGGGCGGGGTCGAGGTCGACGAGCCGCGGCCGGAGCTCGGGGTGTTCGAGGGCGACCACGCGGCCGAAGCCCCAGAGCGGCGACTGCGCAAGAGCCAGCGGGACCGCGCGGACCGGCTGGGCGCCGCGCGTGACGATCGTGACGCGCGGGGGGCTCGTTCCGCAGGCGGCCTGGATCGACCGGATGGCAAGGAGTGCGGTTTCGACGGCCGTGCATCCGGAGTCCTCCTCCTTTTGATCCACCAGGTCCAGTGCGTGGAGGAGGACTACCTCGCTCGGGCAAGCCACCTCCGCGAGCTTCCGCAAGGCTTCCGGAAAAGAGTCCGCGTCCCGAACGGCCAGGCAGATTTCTCCCCGTTCCCGGAAGCGTGCCGCCAGATGAACGCCGGCGCCCGTCCGGTCGGACAGAAGGAGCCATCGGCGCCGTTCACCGGGACAAGAGGAACTCGTCCCGCGCGGTCTTGGGCGCCACAGGGTCTCGTAGAAGAGCTCTTCCGGCGCACGAGCACGCTCGGGAGGGGCCGGCGGATCGATCCAGTAGCGCGAGCGCTGGAAGGGATAGGTCGGGAGCTCGATCTTCCGGGGAAGGAGATCGCCGTGGACTGCCTCCCAGTCGATCTCCTCGCCGCGCTCGTAGCGTGCTGCAAGTTCGGCTGCGGCGCTCGCGGGCTCAGGTGCGGGGTTGCCCGCGAGCCAGGCGGTGAGCTTCTCCTTCGTCTCGCCCGCGGTCCCGGCGACCACCGCGAGCCGCTTTTCATGGTGATTACGGCCGGCCCCCATCGTGTGGCAGACGTCGGCCATCCGCGCGCCGGGATGCTCGTCGAGAAAGCGCTCCATGCGGCGCGCGAGCTCGGCGAGCGCCGCATCGGTTCTGGCCGAGAGGGGGAGAACGTAAAGGGGGCGTTCGGGAAGGGCCCTTTCGTGTTCTTCTTCCGGCGGCGCCTCCGAGAGGACGACGTGCGCGTTCGTGCCGGAGAAGCCGAAGGACGAGACGCCGGCGACCCGCCTCGCCCCGGTGCGCGGCCAGGGGGCCGGCCGGGTCGGGACGGCAAGGGGAAGGCTGTCCCAGGGGATGAGCGGGTTGGGGACCTCAAAGTGGACGAGCGGGGGGAACTCGGCCTTCACGAGCACGAGGACCGCCTTGATGAGCCCCGCCACGCCTGCCGCCGCCTCCAGGTGGCCGATCGACGACTTGACCGCGCCGAGCGCGACCTTCCGCGCCGGGTCTCTTCCCGCCGCAAGGGCGGCGCCGAGCGCCTGCGCTTCGATCGGGTCCCCGAGCGAGGTGCCCGTCCCGTGTGTCTCGACATAGCCGACCTCGGCGGGTGGGGCGCCGGCCGCCGCGAGAGCCTCCCGCACGACCGCCTCCTGGGCCGGGCCGTTGGGCGAGGTGAGCGTGCTGGAGCGCCCGTCCTGGTTGACCGCGGAGCCGAGAATCAGGGCGAGGACCGGATCTCGCGCGGCGAGGGCGTCGGACAGGCGCGCGAGCACCACGATCCCGCACCCTTCTCCGCGCGCGAATCCGTCGGCCCGCGCGTCGAACGCCTTGCAGCGGCCGTCGGGGGCGAGCACCCTCATCGCCGAGAGGGCGACCATCGAGAGCGGCGAGAGGACGAGCGAGACTCCTCCCGCGAGGGCGAGGTCGCACTCCCGCGCCCGGAGGCTCTGACAGGCGGCGTGGACCGCCACGAGCGAGGACGAGCAGGCCGTGTCGATCGCGAGCGAGGGGCCCGAGAGGCCCAGGACGTAGGACAGGCGTCCCGGGACGACGCTCGCCGCGTTCCCAGTCGCCGTGTAGAGGTCGATCCTTGCCGGGTCCCCGAAGCGCTCCGCGTACTCCTTGTTGTAGGCGCCGAGAAAGACGCCGGTCCTGCTTCCCGCGAGCCCGGCCGGCGCGCGGCCCGCGCGCTCGAGGGCCTCCCAGGCCACCTCCAGGGCCAGCCGCTGCTGGGGGTCCATCGCCAGGGCTTCGCGCGGGGCGATCCCGAAGAACTCCGGATCGAAGTCGCCCAGCCGCTCGACCAGACCCGCGCGGCTCGAGTACATCTTCCCGGGCGTGCCCGGCCTCGGGTCGTACCAGGAGTGGTCCCAGCGGTCCGGCCCCACGTCGCGGACGAGGTCGGCGCCTTCCCGGAGGAGCCGCCAGAACAACTCCGGATCGTCCGCCCCGCCCGGGAAGCGGCAGCCCATGCCGACGATCGCGATCGGCTCGTTCTTCGTCCGCTCGAGATCCTCGATCCGCCTCCGCGCGGCGCGGAGCGCGACGAGGGCGCGCCGGAGCTGCTGTGTGAGTTCGCCGGGCGGCGGGCGATCGCTCAAGGAGCGTCTCCGGGAGGGCTCGTCACGGTTGCATGCTACCCGCGGGGGGCCCGCCGAAACAGGCCCCCGGGGCCGTCCGACCGGTACGCATGGAGCGCGACGTGGGCTCTACTCCTCGTTCCGGATCCTCCCCCTCGCGTCCAGCGCCCGGACGGCCGGGAACGCGGACGGCGTGCCCTCGATCGGGCTCATGGGAACCGACTGGATCGCGTCGTGGGCGCGGACCATGGTCGCTTCGCCGGCGACACCGCCGACGATGCCGCCGACGACGACCCCCTCGCCGATCCCGATGGCGATCCCGGGCCCCGTGCCGGCCGTCGATCCGGCACCCGCGGCCGCTCCCAGCTTCGCGCCGAGAATCGCGCCGGCGATCTTCCCCGCGATCATGGCGCCGAGGGCGGAGCCGGCCGTCGAGCCGACTTCTCCGAAGAGCACACGCGAGCGCTCGTTCTCCGGCGCGCTCGCGACGTGCGCCGCCGAGAGGGCGAGACCGCCGATCTGAAGGACGTGACCCGCTGCCTTGGCGCCGAAGCGAGGAGCTCCCTTGAACACGCGCAGGTTGCCGCCGGAGAAGGGAACGGCCGGAGGCGGAAAGGCATGGACGAGGTCGTCGTATCCCATCGCGGTCGTGCGGAGCTCTCGAGCAAGCACGTCTGCGGCCGCCCGGCCGCCGGAGCTCGGCGCGCTGCCGCCGTGGCACGCCCAGAGCATGACCGGCCCGCGCCGATAGCCCTGTCCGCGGAGGAGCTTGGCGATCTCTTGAGGGGTGATGTCGACGTAGAGATCGGGCGCGGGGCTGAGCCTCGAGTAGGGCTTCCAGGCGAGAGTTCCGTCCGTCCCTCCGTGGACGACGACGTGGCTGTACCCGCGCATCGATGGATCGGCCAGGAGCTGGGGAATCGCCGCGCGGATGTTCCGTGCGGCCTGGTCCTGTCCGAGGATGAGGAGGACCGGCGTGTCGGGGAGATTGGCAAGCGCCGATCCAAGCGCCATCGCGAGATCGCCGCTCTCATCCAGAACGAGCGTCGAGAGTTCCTCCTCGGTCAGGGGTTCGGTGGGCGCCGCCTCGTCGCTTGTCGGCTCGAGCGAGAAGCCACCGGAGAGGGGCCCGCCGCCGGTCCCGGAGTCGATCGTTTCCGGTGCCGGCTCGGCGATCGACTCCTCGATGGGCGTCTCCGAGGCGAGCGCCGGATCCTCAACCGCGACGAAGAAGAAGAAGTCGACCTCGACGGCGGTCGGATCCGCGATCGACTCGCCGGAGGGGGCGGCGGGTTCGCTCGAAGTCGGGAGCGACCCGAGGACGGTGCCGTTCGGATGGTTCGCCCCGGCGAGAACGCCGAAACGGAGCCCGCCGAATCCGGGCGCCTCCATGCTCGTCGCCGGGCGGACGACCACGTTCCCCGCGGCCACCGCGGGCCCGTATTGCGTCGCCGGCGCGCCGTTCGTGCGCCCGACCACGACGAGGAGGCCCGCTGACGCGGCGTCGATCTCCTGGAGCCACTGATATCCCTCGACCCGCGGGGTGCTCCCGAAGATCGAGTACTCGTCCGCGTGGAGGATGGGGTACATCGACTCGAACTGGAGGAAGTAGGTCGGCGCTCGCAGGCCATAGCAACGGACGGTGAGGATGTCCGGGTAGGCGCCGCCCGTCTCGAATGAGTACGACTGCACGATCCAGGTCTCTGACGGGAGTCCAGCGGACTGCGGATAGAAGGAATAGGACCCGCTGGGCATGATCTCGAACGACCAGGCCGAGGGGACCAGCATCGAGGCAGACGCGAGGAATACGAGCAGGCCGACCGGACGGAACGGGATCATCTCGAAACCCTCCTGTTTGGGAATGGTGGATGCCGGGATTCGCAAAGGGCGTGCCCCGCGGTCTCCAGGCATTGGACCTGGCGCAAGTCCATGGAGGTCATGGGCCAGCAATTCCTCGCGCATCCCCAGATGGCCACCCCGAACTCGTCCAGGCCTGCGTGCGGCATCCGCTCGGCGTGCGGAATCCGCCGCACTCTTCCAGGGAGCTGGCCGGGAGATCCCGGGCGCGCATCGTTCGCGAAGCCGCTTCTTCGCGCGGTTCCAGATGGCCGGACGTCCGTTGACCGGTCCGGCACGTCTGTTGCTTCCGAGCCACCGCGACTTACGATCCAACCGGTGGAGGAACTACCCATGATCCCGCTCGCTCGACTCGTCGTGCTCGCGACGGCTGCCTCGCTGCTTCTTCTCCTCGGACTCGCAACGCTCCGGGACGCGGACCCGCCGCAGGACGGGTCTCTTGACCCGGGCGAGAGCGAGACGCCGGCAACCTCGGTCGCCGGCCCCAGGCCCGAGGAGGGCGATCCGAGCGCCCGGAGCGCGGCCTCGTTCGATCCCTGCCCCCCGGGGCAGGTTGTCGAGCGGATCGAGCGTTGCGGGGGATCCTCCGGTGGGGTCGGCGAGCCACCGGCCGTTCGTTCCGGCGGCGTCTCTGTCCTGGAGTCCCCGGAAGAGGTCGAGCTCCGCTCGGCCCAGGCGCTCCAGTCGGACGCAGACGACGAGTCACGGATCGGGGCGATCGGGAACCTGCTCGCGCTCGCGACGCGGGCGTCGCTCTCCGAGGAGACCTGGGCGGCCCTCGAGCGCGCTCGCGAGTCCGATCCCCAGGGTGGCGTGCGCGCCGGGGCTCTCTGGCTCGTCGCGGCGCGGCGACCGCCGCTCTCCCGGGACGCGCTCCTCGTGCTCGCCCTCGAGGCAGATCCGAGCGCACTGGTCCGGGAGACGGCGGCGGAAGGCCTCGGCGCCTTCGGAGGAGGAGCGCTCCCCGCCTCGGCGCAGTCGCGCATCCTCGAGGACCTGGAGCGGGAATCGGAAGAGGCCGTGCGCCGGATGCTGCTCCTTTCGCTCGTGCGTCGGGGCCTGGGGGATCCTGGGACCGCGTTCGAGACACTGGGCTACCTCGTGGACCGGGACCCGGCCGATCCGGTCCGTCCCGAGTATCTCGCGGCCGCCGTGGCCTTTGGCGGCCAGGATGCCCGGTCGAGACTCGACCGGTGGCTGGAGGACCCGGAGCTTGCCGCAGACGCCCGGACCTACTTGGATCTGCTGGACGGCGAGCTCGCCTCTACAACCCCGCCATAGCGCGGATCGCCTCGAGGCGCTCGGCGGCCTCGCCGGTGGGAAGGTTGCTCAAGTAGACGCGGGTGACTCCGATTCCCCGGAGCGCGGCAATCGAGCGGGCGGAGACCTCGTCGGGGGAGAGGCCGCGCTCCGTGAGGTCGCGGGTGAGTTCGCGGGCGGGGACCGGGAGAAAGCGGGAGAGGCGCTCCAGGGTCTTCGGGCTGGCGCTCCGGTAGTAGAAGACGCCGAAGACGCCGGGATGTGGCACCCCGCGCCGGCGAGCCTCCTCGCAAAAGCGTTCCACGGGCGCGAGGTCGTAGTGGGAGACGACCTGCGTGAGATAGAACTCCGCGGTGAAGGCGGCGTCGAGGAGGTAGTCGACCTGTCGCGCGGGGTCGCGATGGGGGTTTGCCCAGCCGCCAAGGGCGAGCGCTGGGCAGCGTTCGCGAACGCGTTGGCGGAGCAGGTAGGCGTGCGCAAGGCAACGGGGCTGGCCGACGCTCGTGTCGCCGCCGAGGACGGTGAGGGCGGGGTAGCCGGCGTCGAGCGCCCGGATGCCGTACCAGAGGCAATACTCCAGCGTGTGCTTCGCCGTCAGGAAGGGACAGATCCGGTCGCGGGGGACGTCGCGCTCGAGGTTGGCGACGAGATGCTGGAGGTTCTCCTCCTCGCGTGAGCCGACCGCGCTGTCGGTCAGGAAGACGGCGGTGTCGAGGCCGGCGAGGCGGCGGACGCTTCCGTTCATCTCGATCCAGGACTCCATGCTCGCCGCGTCGTCCTGGTCGGCGCGGGGCGGGCGGAGCTCGACCCCCACGAGGGGCCGCTCCGAGTGCAGGCGCTCGACGAAGGGATTCATGTCAGGCTGGAGGGCCGACGGAAGGAGAGTTCATCCGGCTGGCCATGGCTACTGAAAAGGCGTTCTCCGAAGGAGGAGGAAATCGTATCCTATCCGTCTCCGGAGGGTCGATTGCACCCGAGGGAAGAGGGGGCGACGGGCGGATGTTCGAGTATCTGCGGGCGTTCTTCGCGCACGGGGGGATCGGTCCGGCTCTCGTCTTCGCCGTGGGTTCGTTCCTTGCGGGAACCGCGCTCCTTGCCCTCTCCGACGCCTGCCGCGCGGCGCAGGAGATCGCCGTGAACACGAGGGTCCTCGCCTACAAGTCGAGGGAGGGGGCAAGCTACGTGGGGCTCCGAGTCGTCGGGTTCCTCTGGCTCCTCTCCTCGATCGGGGTCTTCTTGGCGGGGGCGGCCGGCGTGGTCCTCATGCTCTATCCGGGAGCGAGGTGAAGGTGCCGCAGCAGAGCCCGAGCGAGAGCCCCCAGGAGAGGAAGAAGAAGCTCCAGGCGATGGCGCGCGACCTCCTCGGGCCGACCACCCTCCCGGCTCGCGCCCAGAGACTGGCCTTACCGCGGCGCCTTCGAGGAGCTTCTCGCTCGGGCGAAGCAGGCCCGCCAAGGCGGGTAGCTACACCCCGGCCTTCGGGACGGCCTTGATCCGGACGGCGTACAGCTTGTAGCCGGGGCTCGGCGTGCCGGGGAAGAAGAACTGGGAGAGGAGCCCCGCCCAGTGGTCGTCGTCGTTCAGGATCTTCCCCAGGGGGTCGTCGATCGACACGCTCTCCTCGGGCTCCAGGGCGAAGTCCTCGATCGGGACGTCGGCCGGGTCGAGGATCCGCTCCGGGCACTCGGACCCCCGGAAGAGCGGGCTGTGAGCGTGCCGCACGAGGAGCGACGTCGCCGAGACGTAGGCCGCGGCCTTGGTGAACTCCTGCCGGTCGGGGAAGAGATCGGAGAGCTCCTCCAAGCCCAGCGTCGCCTCGACGAGGCTCTTCTGCAAGAGAGCGGGCTCCCCGCGGCTCGCGAGGACCTCCTCCAGTCCCTCGTCGGCCCAGCGGGAGAGTTTCCCGAAGCGGCGTTTTTCGATCTTGAGATGGACGAGCATGTTCGCGAAGCGGTGCGCCCCGATCGTGTCGTGGGCGAGGACCTCGATCCGGTCGATCTCGATCTTGTTGCCCAGGATCGCCTCGTCGGGGATATCGAGGTCGCGCGAGAGGTAGACCGCGCGGAGGTAGTCCACCGTCCGCTGGACCTCCTCCCGGGCCGTGAGCTCGCCCGTACTCCGCGCGAGCAGGAACTCGGGGACCCAGGGGATGAGCACGCGCTCGACGGGGATGCGGGGATTCTCGCTTCGCAGGAGCACGAAGAAGTGGAGCGCGTGGCGGCCGGGAAGCGCCGGGACCTCCTCGACCTCGATCGAGATCTCCCCGGTGTCCTTGAAGAGGTACTCCGACAGGTTGTACTCGGAGAGGACGCGCGAGAAGAGAAGGTGCCGCTGGATCAGATCGACCGCGACGGGCCGGGACGTTCGCTGGAGGATCCGGACGTAGCGGCCCTCGAAGAGCTTGGCGAAACGCCGCGCGACGAACTGGCTCGTCTTCATCCGGGTCGCGCCACGATCCTCCTCGAGCTCCTTCGCTGAGAGCTTCCGCGTCTCGGACCGCGGCGCCTCGCCCAGGATGCGCCGGACCCTCTCGAGGAGGTCCTTGGCGAAGAAGGGCTTGGGCAGGACGTGGTCTCGCGGGTCCGAGGGCGGCGGAAGGGGCACGGCGGTGAGAAAGAGGAAGGGGATCTGGGCGTGACCCTCGCCGGTCCGCACGAGGCGGTGGAGCTCCCGCCCGTCCACGCCCGGACGCATGAGATCGCTGATGATGAGGTCGAAACGCTCCTTCTCGAGCAATCCGACGGCCTCCGCGCCGGTCTTCGCCTCGGTGAGGTCGAGCGTTGGCGCGTACCTCTCCAGGAGACGCCGGAGGGTATCGCGCGTCGTGGAGTCGTCGTCGACCAAGAGGATTCTCTTCGCCATGGCGTTCACACCCTCGCGAGCGATATCGGCGGGATCATTCTAGTCGATTCTGTGATCCTCACCAGTCCTTTGGATTCGTCGGTGGGCCGGTGCGGATCGGTTGAACTATAATCCTTCCGGGGGAGGAGACAGGAGCGCGGTGGAGGGAGCCCTTTCGGCAAGGGAGGAACCGGGTTACGGAGCGGGGGCTCCTTCGGACTCGCCGCAGGCTCCCGGTGGGATGTCGCTCGGACCGTGGCGCCTCCACCGGGTCCTCGGGCGCGGCGGGATGGGCTACGTCTACGAGGGCACCGACGATCGCGGCCGGTCGGCCGCCGTGAAGGTCCTCGACCGGATCCTCGCCGGCGAAGCCCACCACGTCGAGCGCTTCCGGCGCGAGTCGGAGATCCTCTCGCGGTTGTCCCACCCCAACGTGATCACGGTCCACGAGGTCGGAGAGGAGGACGGCGTTCCGTTTCTCGTGATGGAGCTCGTCCTGGGTCCGGAACGCCGGCCACTCACCTTCGACTGGATTCTCGCCGAAGACCGGCTCGATCTCCCCGCTCGCCTCGACCTTTTTGAGCAGGCCCTCGCGGGGCTCTCCCATGCCCACGCGAAAGGGGTCGTCCACTGCGACTTCAAGCCCTCCAATGTCCTGGTGGGTCGGTCCGGGCGCTCCGGCCGATTGCACGCGAAGCTCATCGACTTCGGGATCGCCCGGCTCCCGCGGGAGCCCGGGGACCCGCTCCTCCTCTCGGGTCGCGTCGCGGGCACCGCGCGCTACATGTCTCCCGAGCAGCGTACACGCCGCGCCCAGCTCGACGCCCGAACCGACATCTATTCCGCCGGCATTTTCCTGGCCGAAGTCCTGACTGGAGAGGCGCCGGGCACGAACGGAGAGGAGCGCGCCCCCGGGGGACGGGGAACCGAAG
>JACQVV010000272.1 GCA_016209595.1 Planctomycetota bacterium | reverse complement strand
GGGTGGAACGGTCGCTCGTGGTTGTACGCCGCGATGCCCTCGATGTCGAGGCCCGCGGCGCGGACGCGCCCGCCGGCCGCGAGAGGCAGGAACTCGTACTCCGAGAGCCCCGCCGCGCAGCCCTCGAAGGCGACGATCTCAGTCGAGTCGCCGCGCACGCGGTCGAGGTCCTCGCGCGAGAGATGGTCGTAGTGGTCGTGCGAGACGAGGACGAGATCGGCGTCGTTCCGCGCCGCGGGCACGCGAAAGGGATCGGTGTAGACGACCTTCGAGCCCGCGATCCGGACAGAGGAGTGGGCGATCCGCTCGATCGAGAGACCGTGAATCTGCGGCACGGGCCGGCTACACGGGCCAGTCCGTCTCGCGCTCGACGCGCTTCAAAATCGCCGCCTCGCGCTCCCGACGCGGGAGACCCAGGATGAGGAGGACGACGAGGACGGCGTGGAAGACGAGCGTCATCGCCAGGTAGAACCAGGATGGGATCGGCCCGGTCCGGAGCGCCCGGTAGAAGTCCCCGAACGTATCAAGAGGGTGGACGTCATTCACGATCTTCCCGACCCACGCGAGGAAGAGGACGAGGAAGAGCCAGATATAGTTCCTCTTCAGGCGCATGGCCACCGCCTCGAACCAGCTCATCTTGAACGACGGCTGGAGCAGGTCGTCAGCGAGCCGCTTCCGCCAGTCCCCCTGCGGGAGCCGCACGTCGTGGAGGAGCATCGGCACGAAGAAGTGCGCCTCCAAGAGCCGCGTCCGGGACCGCCAGACGTCGTAGTAGCGGTAGCGGCGGGCCTCGATCATGAGAAGGAGCAGCAGCAGGAACGAGCCGAGCGGCAAGAGGAAGTGGGGAACGCCGGCGGTCCCGTACGCGACGCTGATCATCGCCGAAGTGGCGATGATTGCCCAGTTGGTGGTCGTGTCGAGTCGTTGCCGCCAGGCGGTTTCCCGCCCCACCTCTCCCCGATAAAGGTGGATAATCCCCTGCGTCGAGTCGGCCGGCAGGGGGTTCCCCTGGACCCATGTGATCCCGAGCTTCGCGAGCTTCTGAGTCTTCGTGGGCGGGAGCGGCGGGATGCCCGCTCCTCCGGGCGAGGGCCCGGGCATCGGGGAAGGGGAGAAGGATCCGGTGGGTTCGTGCATGGAACGGCTGGAACGGAAAGCGTGATTATAGCAAGAGTCGGACTTCAGCGCCGCCCCGCCGCGTCGATCGCGGCGGCGAGTTCCGCGACCGATCGGTCCCCTCCGCGATACCGGTCGAGAGCGACCCTCCGGCGCTCCGCCTCGAGCTCGCCCAGCCGCCGCGCGAGAGAGAGGAGCGTCTCCGACCCCGCGAAGAGTCCGCCCGTCGCGAAGAGCTTGTCGAAGAGGGACGGATCGGCCGGCGGGGCGAGGCTCGATTCGGCGAAGAGCGCAAGCGCCTCATCGCCGTCCGTCCCGGGCCACCACTGGTGGGCGAGGACGTGCGCGATCGCCGCCTTGGTCGCCCTTCCCGCCCGCAAGGCGGTGAAGCCCGGGCCGGCGGTTCCCACGTGCCCCTCCGGCGCAACTCCAGAGATCGAGACGACATCGCAAGAACACGGGCCGAAGAACGCGGCAAGTCCCTCGGCAATCTCCCGCACTCGGCCCAGGTCATCCGGCCCCAGAGCGAGGCACCGGAAGCTCGTCCCGCCCGCCTCGAACGAGACCGCCTCGCCGGGGGCCCAGGCGAGTCCAATACAACCGGTGGCTTGCGAGAGAAGAAACCGCTCGCGGACCATCCCGGGTCCCGCGCTCTCCCGGGGCAAAGCAAACCCGGTCGCGACGACTCCCAGCCCCTCCGGAACGAAAACTTCGATCTCGCCCGCGAACGGGTCGCCCGGTCCCCGGCCGGGATGCCACGCGCTCCCCGGCGTGAGGATCCCGGTCGGCTTGGCGCCGGCGTCGGGCAGGGAGTAGTAGATCTCGACTTCGTCCTGGCGATCCCCGGCAACCCCCGCGGGAAGCTCGAACGCGAGGAAACCGTTCTCCTGCCGGAAGGGCACGGACGTGCCGGCGAGGAGGACCTGCTCCGCCGGGGCCTCGCTCGAGAGCAGGAGCTCGATCGTCCCTCTCGCGCCCCCTGCGGCCCGGCCGAGGACAAGCGTCGCCTGGACGTCCGCCCCCCTTCCCCTCGGATCCACGTGGAGGAGGAGTCGAAGGCTCAGAAGATCGACGTTCTCTCCTGCCGGGGGCGGCCCGACCTCGCCGTGCGCGAGCAAGCCGCCGTAGCGGACGTCATGCGCCGGGCGCCCGGCGCGAGGTTTCGGGTCCCTCCTGTCTTTTTCCTGGGCCTCCTCGCCGCATCCCGCGAGGAGGGCCACGAGAGCGACAAGGGACGCGCCCCTTCTCGTCATCCGTCCTCGCCGGAGCCGGACCCGTCCTCCCACGCGGGGAGATCGTCGAGGAGCTTCTTGTATCCGTCCTGTGTTCGAAGCGACTCGAGCTCGGGGGCCTCCTCGACCCAGGTGAGCGCGTCCGGGTTTCTCGTGAGGAGCGCCCGCAAGTCCGAGAGCGCGGCCTCGTGCTCGCCGCGCCCGGAGTAGGCCATTGCGCGGTAGAGGGTCGCATCGTCGCTCGTGTCGTCCTCCGCGAGAACCGCGTTCGCGTGTTCGATCGCGCGGTCGAACTCCCCGCGCCGCACGGAGACGAGCGAGAGCCACTGGCGGTAGAAGATCCGCTCCTCCTCGGGAGCGGCCGCCATGCCCAGATCGAATTCGGAGAGGGCGCGATCCTGGTCCCCGGACTCGGTCGCTGCGATCGCGGAGTAGTAATAGGAGTCCGGATCGTCCAGGCGGCGGTCGCGGTGGAGCTTCGCCCATTCGGAGAGCTCGCCGTAGGCACCCGCGTTCCTGAGCCAGATGGCCGCCGATTCGAACCAGCCGTCGACATCCTCGTCGGCGATCTTCGGATAGACCGAGAGGAGCGCGGCGAACCCTCCCGACACGTCGCCGGTCTGGATCGAGAGGCGGGCGAGCTCGAGGCCGCAGGCCGGGTTCTCGGGCTCGCACTGCGTTCCGAGGCGGTAGTCCGCCTTCGCCTCCTCGACCTTCGAGAGCGCCTCCCGGCAGAGTCCGGCGAGATACCACCCACCCGCCGTGTCCCCCGCGCCGTCCAGGTACTCTAGGACCTCCCGTAGCGCCTCTTCGTTCTTCCCCAGGCGGGAGAGAGCCTCGGCCTTCCAGTAGTGCGCGAGCGGGTAGTCCTCCCACGCCTTCAGGGCGGCATCGAGTGCGAGGATCCCCTGCTCGTTCTCGCCGGCCGCAATCTCCACGTACCCGCGGGCAACCTCGACGTGGGCGAGCGCCCAGCCGGTCGGCCGGGCGGTGCGCGCTTTCTCCACGGCTCGCCGAGCGGCCGCCACATCCCCCGCGTCCGCCCGTTCGTGGGCGCGCGCGACATCCTCCATCGCTTGCAGAATCGCGTCCTGGCCGGGGACCGAGAGGTCGGAGAGCGCGGCGGCGAAACGGGTGTAGCGCCAGCCGGTCTCGACCATTTCCCAGTCGAAGACCGACCACCGGCCGTCCTCGGAAATGAGCCAGAAGCGCATTCGATTCTCGCCGCCCGCACGGTTGGTCACGACAAGTGAGGCCACGACCTCCTCGCGCTCCTCGATCGCGCGAACGTCGAGGAGGTGGACCTCCACCCAGATGTCCTCCGGGTCCCGGTCCCTCTTCTCGGTCTCCTCGCGTAGCGCGTTCTTCGCCTCGATCGGAAACGCGAGTCCCCCCAGCACACCGGAGACCGGATCCATCCCGGCAAGGCTCTTGACGTCGGTCCAGGTCCTCTTCGTCTGGAAGCCCGCGGAGAAGGCCGTCCCGTCGCCCTTCTCGTCCGCACGGACGATGTCGCGAAGCGTCTTCTCGACTGCGGCATCCCGGCCGCTCCACTTTGCGCTCGCGGCGAGCCGCTCCGCCGAGAACGCCTCGCGGCACGCCGCGCGCTTTTCCGGAAGCCCCTCGGCGGGCGTCGGCTCGAAGGGGTCCCGCACGATGGCCCAGAAGGCGGCCACCCCGGCGAGGGCGAGGAGCGCCCCTCCCAGCACGACCGGGAGGACCCAGCGCCTGCGCCGCCTGGGCGCGCCCGGCATCACGGGAACGAAGCCAGCGCACCGAGGACAGACCACGGTCGAGCCCGCGGCGGAATCGGGGACGCTCAGAATGAAACCGCAGCCACAGCGAGTCGAGATCGGCACCCTTGCTCCTCCTCGGACCGACTGATTCTAGCAGGCCGTCCGGGAAGAGGCGCGGAAGAGATCGCGCGCGAGCCGCTCGATCTCCTCGCGGGCCTCGATTCGCGCGAGGAACTCCCCCGGGAGGAAGCCGGCGCCGTGCCGGGCGCCCAGGATGCCGCCCGCCATGGCGGCGATCGTGTCGGTGTCGCCCCCCAGGCGGATCGCAAACTTGACCATCTCCTGGAAGCTCCCGTCGAACCGGCGCGCGAGGTAGACCGCCGTGACCGCGGATTCATGAGCCTCGACCCAGGCTCCGAGCGCGCGCCGCACGATGGCGGGCGGCGTGGGTTCCTCGCCCCACCCGCTGGCCGTGGTGAGCCGCGATCGGTACTCGTCGCTCGAAGAATCCCGGGCGAGGAGATCGAGATCGAGAGGGCCCGCGAGCGCCATCGCCGTTGCGCGGGCGATGAGGACTCCGCCCTCGATCCCCAGCGGGTGTGCGTGAGTGATGCTGCTCGCGAGCTCCGCGGCACGAGCGAGGGCCGCCAGATCCGTGTGAAAAAAGAGCCCGAGCGGCGCGGCGCGCATGGCGGCGCCGTTCCCGAACGAACCATCCGGGAAGATCGCGCGGTTCGCCTCCCGCCAGTCCGCCCCGTCGCGGATCATGCGCAGGAGCTTCCGGGCGCCCGTCCCGTAGCCGCGTTCCCAGTCGGCGCGCTCGGCCCAGAGGCGCGCCAGGTGGTCCGGGTCGAGCCCGCGCCTCGTGATGAGCGACTCCGCGAGCGCGATGGCCATCTGGGTGTCGTCGGTCCAGCGGAGGAGCTCGCCTTTTCCGATGCCCATGAGCCACCACGCGGCCTGCTCCAAGGGCCCGCCCTCGTGCTTCGCGCCCAGTGCGTCTCCAAGGGCAAGCCCGAGGAGCGAGCCGGCGAACCGGTCCTCCAGAGAGATTGCCACGGGCGTGATCCTCGAACGACGCTCGACCCTCGGGCCTCCCGCCGCCTACTTCCGCTCGTACGTGCCCACGAGCTCCCCCTCGGCGAGGACGTGACCCGCGATGGCGGCCAGGAGTTCCTTCTTGGTGGCTCCGGCCTTGAGGGAGAGAGGCTGGTCGAGGGCCCAGACCTTGAAGTGATAGTGGTGGGTGCCGTGGCCCTTCGGCGGCATCGGCCCGCCCCAGCCGGGCTTGCCGAAATCGTTCTTTCCTACGAGCGCGCCGCCCGCCGAGGCTTCCGGAAGGCCTTTCGCCGAAGTCGCGATCTTGTAGACGACCCAGTGGACCCAGGGCTCGTCGCGTGGCGCGTCCGGGTCGTCGCAGAGAAGCGCGAGTTCTTTGGCTCCCGAGGGGACCCCCGACCAGGCGATCGGCGGGGAGACGTTCTCTCCCTCGCCCGAGTAGGCGTGCTTCTTGGGGATCGGGGCATCGTGCTTGAAGGCCGAGCTCGTCACCTGGATCGTCATCGCGTTCCGCTCCCGACGGTGGGAATACCGTCTCTCAGGAGGGTCCCCAGGAAGCCCGCGACCTGGTTTCGCGCGGACTCGATCTGGTAGACCACGAAGTGCCCCTCGTTCGTCACGGGATCCGCCGCGTGGCGGACCATGACGGCGGTCCGGGGTCCCACGCCCGGGGAGAGCCGGTTCCCGCGCACCGGGAAGGGGAGGACCGCCTGCGCGCCCCAGGGGAGGACCGGGGCGATCTGGTCGGCCGCGGAGGGCCCCGGGTCGGCACCCGCCATGTCGGCACCTGAAGCGAGGACGAGGGCGCGCTGGAGGCCGGTCGGGACCTGGTGGTCGTCGTACCCCTCCACGACGAGAAGGTGCGGCGGCGGCCCGACCCGCGGATTTCGCAGGAGATACGGCACGAAGTGCGTGTTGTCGGACGGACCGACCGCGAGGTCGAAGGCCATCACGATCGGGTGCCAGCGGTCGAGGGGGACCCGCTCGTTCGGGACGAGGAGGTTTTCAAGGAGGAGCTGGAGATCGACCGGGTCCTTCGGCCCGAAGGCGAACTCGACCCAGGAGCCTCCGGCGCCCGTGAGCACCGCTCCCTCGAAGCCGCCGAGCGTCGCGGCGAGCATCCCCGCGAGGTAGCTCCCGAGCGACTGGCCGGAGACGACGACGTGCGCGGGATCGAAGCGGATCTTCCCGTCGGCCGACGCGCTCGCGTCCGTGCCGGGGCATAGGGAGGGCTCGATCGCGAGCGCGAGGACCATCTTCCGGAACTGGGCGAGCTCCAGGATCATCTGGAAGAAGTTGTCCCGCATCGCGACCGGGTTGAAGAAGTTGTAAGGGATGTACCCGTCGGCCGAGAGAAGCCCTAGCCTCTCCGGGGCGAGCGGGAGGCCGGTCGAAGAGGAGGCCCAGCCCTTCCCCGCGGCGAGCATCGCCGGGCCCGTGCCCGGCGGAGGCGGGACGCCGAGCGTCGTGGTGACGCCGCGGTCGAGGACCTGCGTCGAGGCCCCGCCCGTCCCGTGGATGTAGAAGTAAAGGGGGAACCCGCGCGCGGGCATCTTCCCCGCCGGGATCGCGAGGGCGAACGGGGCCCAGCCGTCCGAGACCTTGACCGGGCGGCCGGCCGAGTCCGTCCGCATCTTGCCCCCGCCGAACACGAACGGCGCGACTCCCTCCTGATATTGCGGGGGCGCCCAGTCGCCAAGAAGCGCCCGGTAGCTCGGGTAGTCGCCTCGCACGCGAAGCGTCCCGGAGGGCGCGAGCGCCGGCAGCGCGTCCACGGCGCGGACTGCCCCGAAGAGCCGGTCGCTCGGGCGGCCGGTCCTCCACACCGTTGCGGCAGCGATCTCGTCCGCGCGGATCCCGAGCGAGGGGAGCGAGGCGACGAGCGGCGCGAGGCTCGCGGTCCAGGCCGCGCCACCCGGAACGGCCGGGGGCCGGCCGGCGAGCATTTCGCCCAGGAGCCGGTTCTGCCCGAGCAGCGGGCCGCCCGGATGCCCCAGCCGCCGGAGGACCACCGCCGCGTAAAGCCGTCCCTCCTCGAGGCCCAGCCCCGGCACCGGGAGGATCTGGAGGAGATGAGCCGGCCGGAACCGGTCGGCGGAGCGAGTCACGCGGACGTGGCAGGGGTGACGCCGGCCGCGCGACGGGGACGCGGGATCCACGTCCACCACGAAGATCGGGCTCTCGGCACGAAGAACATACATGGGATCGTCCGGCACGCCCGACACCGGCCGATCGAACTGGAAGTAGATCGTCCCGGTCGGGCTCGCGCCATCCGTCTCCGCCATCGCGAGATCGCGGATCCTGTCGACGAACTTCTTCCTGCCCGGGTTCGGGAAGCGCGAGAGATCCGGCCGGCCGGCCGCGCGCCTCGCGTCCGAGGGCCAGGGAAGGTCGAAGAAACCGCCCGACCCGTCGAGCGCAAGGACGAGCGCCGGCTCCGGCTCCCCGGTCGCCGGGCCCTGCGGCGCGTCCGGCGGTGGCGCCGGCGGCTTGCACCCGGCGAAAAGCGCGAGAGCCAGGAGCGCGGCAACCGCCGCGCGCTTGCCGCCGTGGAGCTTCTCGTACATCATGGGCCCTCGAAAGGGCGAAAAGCGTAGCAAACAGGGCCGCCGGGTGCAACCGGCGGGACGAGGAAACCGGATGCAAGATGAGTCTTCCCTGACGTTCGGCTTGGCGAGAGGACGCGAGATGACCCATCGGCACGGGGCGACCCAGGGTTTGAACTACCCTTCCACTGGAGCGGCCACCTGCACCCCCTTCGTCAGTAACCAGGATTGACCCGGAGCGCGGCGGGCTTTTATCCTCCCTATCGCCCCTTCGCTGGTCTACAATTCTGGCGGTCCGGACGCGGGTCCGGTCGATCTTCCAAGTCCGCTTGACGGCGGCTGTACGTACATCTCGTTTCCGCGGAAACGCGCACTGGCGCCCCGCCCATTGTGGGCCGGTGGCGAACGCAAACGAACGTACGTGAGAAGCCGAATGGAAGAAGCGACCCTCGATGAACTCGAGCGCCTGGCGGAGCGAGACCCCGCCGATCGGGAAGCCCTGGAACGTCTGGACGCCGCCTGTAGGGCGCGGGGATGGACCCTGTACGAGAGGAGGCTTGAGGACTGGATCGATGACCTGCGCCGGCTCGACCGCCGTCGATGGGGGGCCGACAATCCCGAGAACATCCTGGGTGGCGCGGGGCCCAGGGCGGTTTCTCGTCTGATCGAGGCATTCTGGAACGACGCCGGGGTTCGGCCGGCGGCGGCTCGTATCTTGGGGCGCTCGGGAGAGGGGACGGCCGCGTACCTCGAGCTCGTGCGGGGGCTCCGGTCCTCCGATCCCTCGATCCGGACAGCGGCGGCGCATGGGCTGGCCAAGTGCGATTCTGAGGCGGCGGTGCCGGTCCTGATCCAGTTGCTCGGCGATCCGGACTCGGGTGTCCGGATCGCCGCAGTCCATGCCCTGGACGATCTCGGGCCGAAAGCCCTGGCGGCCGTGCCCTCGCTCTTGCGGTGCCTGGGCGATGACGAGCTGGGACTGTCCGCCGCGTTCGCCCTGGGCTACCTCGGACGTGAGAATCCGGCAATCGTGCTCGACCTCATCGAGGAAGCCGAGTCCAGACTGCCCGGCGCCGACCCATGGGCTCTTCTCGGGCTGGGATTGACCCGGAGTCGGACAGCGCTCCCGGCCTTGCTCGATGCCCTCCGCCATTACGACGAGGAGGTTCGGCGCGAGGCAGTCGAGGCGTTGGGCGAGCTCGGGATCGCCGACGGATCGGTCCTGGATTCGCTTCGAGACTCGCTGCACGATTGGGATCTCTCGGTCCGGGCCGAAGCCGCCGTGGCTCTGGCGGGCCTGGGCGATCACTCGCCGCGGGTCTGTGCGGCCCTCGCGCAGGCGATCGGTGAGGACGGGTGCAGGCCCTCCGTGATCAGGACTTTGGAGAAATTGGGGCCGAGGGCTGAGGCCGTCCTCCCGGCCATCCTGATCGCGACCCGGGAGCGGGACGATTCCGAGCGAGCGGACGCCCTCTCCGCTCTCGCGGCGATCGGCCCTCAGAACCGCGTTTTGCCGGTCATCCTGGAGGCTCTGGAGGACTCCAGCCCGCGGGTCCGGGCCGGCGCAGCGCGGGCCCTGGCTCGCTTCACGCGCCCGCCGGAGCCGGCGATCGGGGCGCTGGTCCGGGCGCTCGACGATCCGGATCGGCAGGTCGAATCCTGTGCGGCATCGACTCTCTTCTTCCTGAAGCCGCGCGACCTCACCACGCGAAGGGCGCTCATCAAACGGACTTCGAGCACCGACGAAGGGATGCGGGTGATCGCCGTGGACATCCTGGGCGCGATCGGCGCGGACCTCGACGCCCTTCTCGCCGCGGCGGAAGACAAGTCGGAGTCCGTCCGATTCTCGGCGCTCTATCGGCTCGCCGAGATCCGGGAGAAGTCGGACCGCTCGGTGCGCGGGCTTTCTAGAGCGCTTGACGATCGGAGTGCGCGCGTGCGCCGCGAGGGCGCATGGGGTCTCGGCGAGCTCGGGACCGTCTCCGCGCCCGCGAAGGATCTGCTCCTCGAGGCGCTGCTCGGCGACGAGGATAACTCGGTGCGCGAGCACGCGGCGTATGCCCTGGGCGAGATCGGCTCGCCGTCGCAGGATGTTGTCGAAGGGCTACTGGGGGCCCTCGGGGATGCGAGGCGCAACGTCTCCATCATGGCCGCGCGATCCCTGTGGATCCTGGGCGCGGAGAGGGAGGCCGCCCACGCCCGGATCCTCGAGTCCCTGCGCGGAGAGGACGACCTGCGGGGTTTTGCTCTTCGCGTGGTTCGAGACCACGGGGTCCCCGCCGAATGAGCCCGCCCGTCCCGTGGATGTAGAAGTAGAGGGGGAACCCGCGCGCTTGCCGCCGTGGAGCGTCTCGTACATCATGGACCCTCGAAAGGGCGAAGCGCGTAGCAAACACGGCCGCCGGACGCAATCGGCGGGACGAGAAGAGCCCATGTCGCCGTCCAGGATTTTTCTTTTTCTTGTCTTTCTTGTGGCCGCGCCAGCGATAGCGGGCGAGGAGGACGTCGCCCGTCTCGTCCAGGAGCTCGGATCTCCCGAGTACGAGGTCCGCGAGCGGGCGACGCGGGCGCTCCTGGAAGTCGGACTCGAGGGCAAGGACGCGATCCTTGCCGCGCGGGACGACCCGGACGCCGAAGTGCGCCAGCGGATCGGACACGTCCTCGCGAACGGCCTCCTCGGGGCGATTCTCGAGGACCGCTTCGCGGACCTGCTCGACCGGTTCTGGAAGGACCACTCGGACGGGATCGCCGCCGGCTACCGCGATCGGTTCCCGGCGTTCCGCCGGGACGAGGTGCTCTGGGAAGTCACGTCACCCGGACAGCGCGTCGTCCTGGGCGACAACGGGGGGCAGATTCTCTTCTCCCGGGACGCGACCGAGGTCGGCAGAAGCGGGTACGAGCTGGGCCTGGGCCACACTACCTTCCTCGGAGAGGGCCAGTGGGCGCTCTCCTTCCACGGCGGGACGCACAAGTGGGTGGTCTTCGTATTCTCGGCCGGCGCGGGGCCGCTGCTCGCCCGCTGCGACGGGACAATGCCCGCGGGCGAGCTCTCGGCCTCCCCCGAGTGGATCCGCGCTCTCCTCGTCCTCGCGCGACTGGAGGCCATCTCGCTCCCGAAGGAGCGCCTCGCCGCGCCGGGCCGCCTCGCGGTCCACGAGGAGCTCGCCCGGGTCCGTGCCCCCGACCCCGCCGCCGATCCCCTGCTCCTTCGCGCCTTCTCCTGCTTCTGGGGGGAATAGCGGGAGGCTACGGTTTCGCATTGAGCGGGACGCCCGCGCGGACTTGACGGTCCAGGACGCGTGCCCTACAGTGAAGTTAACCTTTAACTTCAACTTCTCCGGAGGTAGCCGTGCGTCAGGTCTCGATCGTCGAGTTCAGGAAGCACGCCGCGGAGGTCATCGAGCGGCTCCGACGTGGCGAGCGGCTTGTCCTCACGCATCGGAGAAAACCCATTGCCCAGCTCGAGCCCATCCGCCCTGGGAACCCGTCGGACCGGGATCCCTTCTATGCTCTCGACCGCCTCGCCGACGCGACGGCGGGGGCTCTCTCCAACGACCAGATCGAGCGAGCGATCTATGGCGCGTGAGATCTTCGTCGACACCGGTGGATTCTACGCGCTCCTGGCGGGCCGGGACGACCGCCATCGCGAGGCATGTCGGATCCTGCACGGGGCGCCGAGGAAGCGACAGACCTTCGTGACCACCGACTACGTGCTCGACGAGACGGCGACCCTGCTCAAGGCCAGGCGGCTTCGCCAGCTGTTGCGGCCTCTCTTCGAGACCCTGGCCTCGTCGGCCGCCTGTCGTATCGAATGGACCGATTCCGCCCGGTTCGAGCGAGTTCTGCGGTTCTTCCTGAAGCACCAGGACCAGGACTGGTCCTTCACCGACTGCGCGAGCTTCGTGGTCATGCAGGAAAGCGGTCTCTCGCGGGCCCTCACCAAGGACGAGCACTTCCGCCAGGCCGGCTTCGAGGCTCTCCTCGTCCGCTGAAGCGACCGGCCCGAGCTCGGGTGCCCGAGACGCGAGTTCAGCCTCGCGTGCGGGCGTAGAATACGGCCGATCGGAACCACGCCCTTGGTGCGGGCGGCAGGTGCGAGACCGCCGTCTCTGGGAGAAAGGCCATGGGAGTCGAATTCGCCTGCGAGTGCGGGAAGACCCTCTCCGTCCCCGACGACCGGGCTGGGCGGAAGGTGCGATGCCCCGGGTGCGGGAAGATCGTGGCGGTCCCCGCGCCGCCACCCTCGCGTTCGGCCGCCCTCACGGTCATGGAATGGGCTTCCCGCACGCAGGGGATCTCCGGGCCGATCGCGCTGGGTTCGGTCGATCTGGTGGGTGGCGCCGCAACGGAACTTGTCGGATCGGGTCCGGTCGCGGCCGGCATGGCTCACCCGGCGCTGGCGAGTCTCGGTCGCTATCCCGTGGCGGGTTTCCTCGGCCGCGGAGGGATGGGCGAGATCCTGCTCGTCCGCGACGTCGATCTGGGCCGCGAGCTCGCCGCCAAGGTCATTCTCCAGAGCGAGCCCGAACGGGTGGTCGTGGAGAAGTTTCTCCTGGAGGCCCAGGTCACGGGCCAGCTCGAACACCCCAACATCGTCCCTGTCCACGAGCTCGGTCTGGACGCGGGCGGCCGGCTCTACCTGACGATGAAAAGGGTTCGGGGGAAGGACCTCAAGCGAATCCTGGACGAGGAGAGAAGGGCGGCGGGAAGGGCGTCTTCCTCCACGAGTGGCCGGCGGCGGGCCATGAAACGCGGAACGGGGAGCGCGGAACGGGGAACTGAAAAAGACCGGGGCCTGGAGCGCGAATGCGCGACCCCGGACAAGGACGGCGCCTACTCGCTCGTT
This sequence comes from Planctomycetota bacterium, assembly GCA_016209595.1. Taxonomy (GTDB): domain Bacteria; phylum Planctomycetota; class JACQVV01; order JACQVV01; family JACQVV01; genus JACQVV01. The sequence continues at coordinate 666 of JACQVV010000272.1, read as the reverse complement.
CGGCTTCTGGACATCTTCCTCAAAGTCTGCGACGCGGTCGCGTTCGCCCACTCGAAGGGCGTCATCCACCGCGACCTCAAGCCAGCGAACGTCATGGCTGGCGAGTTCGGCGAGGTCCTCGTCATGGACTGGGGACTCGCGAAGGTCAGGCGCGCGGGGGAATCGGGCACGGGCACGGGCACGGGCACGGGCACGGCGGAACAGACCCAGGCCGGGGCGGTGATGGGGACTCCGGCCTACATGCCCCCCGAGCAGGCGAGGGGCGAGATCGAGAGGATCGACGAGCGCTGCGACATCTACTCGCTCGGCGGGATCCTCTACGAGATCCTGACGCTCGCGCCCCCCTTCACCGGAAAGACGCCACTCGCCGTGCTCGAGAAAGTCAAGGAAGGGAAGCTCGTCCCTCCCTCACGCCGGGCCCCGGGGCGAACGATCCCTCGCGAGCTCGAGGCCGCGGTGCTCCGCGCCATGGCGAAGGACCCCGACAAGCGCTACTCGTCGGTCGCCGAACTCAAGAAGGACATCGAGGCCTACCAGACCGGCGGGACCCTTGCCGCGGCCCGCTATTCTCCCTGGCAGCTCCTGGCCAAGTGGGCAAGAAGGAACAAGGCCCTCGTCCTCGGGACCGCGGCGGCGGCGCTCGCGCTCGCCGGCGGCCTCGTGACG
>JACQVV010000021.1 GCA_016209595.1 Planctomycetota bacterium | reverse complement strand
GCGCCCGAACGCTTCGCGCTCGCCCTCTACCACTTCAACCTCCAGTTCGTTTCGGGGAACCGCGAGGCCGAGGACAGGGTCGTCTCCGAGAGCTTCCTCCCCCTGGTCGAGATGTACCTTGCCCACCCCGGCTGGGGCGCGGACTTCGAACTCCAGGGAGGGATGGTCGAGGCCATGGCCGAGCGCCACCCAGAAGCCCTGGAAAAATTCCGTCGCCTTCTCGCGGCTGGACGGGCCGAGGCGGTCTCCTTCCACCATTGGGACCAGCTCCTGCTCGCCTTCCCGCGCCACGACGCCCGGGTCTCGATCCGGCTCGCGCGGGAAGCGTTCGAGCGTGCGGGCCTGCCCCTCTCGAAGGTCGTCTTCGCGCAGGAGGCCCAGGTGGGGGAGGGAATCCACCGGCTCGCGGAAGAAGAAGGGTACGAGGTTGTCCTCTGGACCGGCGGGAACTTCCGCTTCTTCCGACCGGACGGCGAGATCGCCCCTTGGTGCGCGGACGGTCGCGCGCGGATCGTCGTCGGGGAGTCCGTGCGCCATCCACGGGTGGAGGTCAAGTGGACGAAGTTCGGCGACGGCGAGCCCGTCGCGACCGGGAGCACTCCGTACGCGCTTTACGGGATCGCCCGCCGGCCGTTCCGGTTCGATCCCCGGCGCCTGGCCGAGTACGAGGCGCGACTTGCCGGCCTGGAAGCCGCGGGGTGGCGGATCGCCTCCGCGAGCGAATACACCCGGTTCCTGGGAGATGCCGGAATCGAACCTGAGCCCTTCCCGGATGTCCTCGAGACCGCGCGCCAGGAGAACACGCAAAACGTCTTCCTATGGATGGGGAAGCAGGTCCACCCGCTCGAGGACGACCACGAGGTCCTTTCGCGCGCCTACCGCGCACGGACCGAGGTCCTTGCCGCCGAGGTCGCGGTGGAGTGGCTCGCCCGCACGGCCGAAGTCTCCGACGAGCGTGTGCTCGTCCGCCGCGCCTGGTCCAAGGCCCTGTCGGCCCAGGTTTCCGACGCGACCGGCTGGACGCCCCTTCCGATCGAGGTGAGAACAAGTTTGGCCGACTCCGACGCGGCGATGGCGCTCGCGCGCGAGGCGACCCGGATCGTCAAGGAGCGCCTGGGCTGCCGCTGGCTCGCGATCGACACCGGGAGTGGCGAGGCTCGACCTCTGGACGAGCGTCCCGCCGAGGACGAGGGCCGCCCGGTCGATTCCGGCCCCGCCGAGGTCACAATCGACGGGCCGGTTCTGGGCGAAGAAGTCCGCTGGACCGCCCACGGCGGCGGTCGGACCGACGTGGCGATCGAGTTTCTGACCCCCGCCGGCCTCCTCGCGCCGGTCGAGGTCTCCTTCGAGCGCGCCCGGGGACCCTTCGCCTACGCCCCGGCCCTTGTCGAGGACCGGCTCCACGAGGTGGACCTCGACGCGCAACCGTTCGACCACATCTGGCTCGCCCTTCCCTCGGGGCTCGTCCGGCTCCGCCCCGGCCTCTACCTCGTGAAACACTGCCCCGTCGGCCACATCGCCGCGCGCGCCGGCAAAGCCGACTCGAAGGTCGCCTTCGCCCTCGACCGCCCGACCGTCAAGCGCTATCGCTTCCGCTTCTCGCTCTACGAGGGCGAGGAGAAGGGCGCCATCGAGCTCGCGCGGAGGATCAACACGCACCCGACGCTCGTACGCTGAAATACAGTAGGATCCCGCTCATGAGGATGTCAGGGTTCGCAATGGTGGCGCTCGGGCTTGCGGCCGTGAGCGTGCTGGCTCAGGAAGAGGGGAGCGGCGATACAGAGATCGGCCGGTGGATCGAGGATCTTCGTGACGCCGACCCTAACGTCCGCGATCGGGCCACGAAGTCGCTCGAGGAACAGGGCGCTTCCGCGAAGAGCGCGCTTCTCGCCGCGAGGCAAGATCCCGATCCGGAGGTGCGGGGCAGGGTCGATCTCATCCTGGAGCGGGTCCGCCGCCGGATCTTCGAGAGACTCGCCCAGATGACCGCCGAGCGTGTCTCGCCAGAGGCGCGGCGACGCCTCGAGGGAGCGTCCATTTGTGTTTGCTTCGCGGGCACGGGCCCGCAGGTTCCTCTCTCCACCGTGGCCGCCGTTCTGGAGGACGCACGAGGCGGTGGGGTCCATTGCTCCGAGGGCATGAAGTGCTCGCAGGAGCCGATCGATCTCCATGATCTTGAAGGAGACCTGGCCTGGATCCTTGACAGGCTTGCGACCCAGGGACTGGTCGTCCAGGAAGAGCGCGAGGGCGGTATCGATGTCTCGCTAGTTCAGGAGGCTCTCTCGCGAATCGAGACTCTCGACTTCCTCGTTGGCCAGCTCGCGGAGGGCGAGGAATGGAACGCTTGCATGGCTTTGGACGTCCTCGTCTGGGCGACGGGACAGGACCTGGGTTTCGATTGGACCGCCCCCTTCGAGGAGGAAAGGCGGGCGGCTGCCAGTCGCTGGAGAGCATGGCTCGACGCGAACCGGGGCCGCATCCGGTGGGACGAGAGGAACGAGATGTTCGTGGAGGACTGACCTTCGCGCGCCTTGTGAGGGGTCCGCTGGCTACTTCTTCCTCTTCTTCGGCCGTCCCCCGGACCGCCCGCGGCGCAGCCGTTCCAGCTCCGCCTGAAGGCGCCGGTTTTCGGCCTCCGCTGTCTCGGCCCGCTCGTGCTCCTGCCGGGCGCGCTCGTGCTCCTGCCGAGCGCGCTCGCGCTCCTGCCCGGCCCGCTCCTTCTGCGTGGGGAGCGGCTCGTCGCTCCCCCGAGGATAGAACCGCAGATGCCCCTCCCGGTCCACACCGAGTTCCAGCCCGAGTTCCCGGCTCGGCAATCGCCCCTTCGCGGTCGGGAGGACGGGGTCATAGAGCCCCTCCCGTAGCGCGAAGCCCCGGAGCTTCTCGGGAATCCACTCGCCGCGCGGGTCGAAGAGAAAGTACTCCCTGACCCCGAGTTCGTCCCGGTACTTCGTCATCTTGTCTCCAAGATCCTCGCGCCGGGTCTTTCTCGACGTGACCTCCAGCGCGAAGCCGGGGACTCGCCCTCCTTCCTCCCATACCTTGTAGATGTCCCGGGCGTGCTTCGCCACCCCCTTCACGACGTAGCAGTCGGGGCTGACCACGTCTTCCAGCACGCCTTCGGTGTAGTAGACGAAGTTGTTCCCCGTGACGTAGATCCGTGGGTCGTCCTCGTAGCGGTCCTCCAGGACCTCGATGGCGTACTTCTGCATCTCGTCCCTATGCTGGTCGGTCTCGCCCATCGGCCTGCCGTCCCTCGTCGGGTAGTCGATCGCGGGAGGTCGCGCGGTTCTGAGTCGGTTCATGGGCTCATTCTACACGGGATGAGAGACCCGTTCTCACGGGATCGGCAGCCGGATCTCGAAGGAGCCGTCCTCACGGATGTGGGAGCGGATGAGGGCGAGGATGTCCAGGCGCGGATGGCGAAGGAGCTCGTGGAGGTCGCCTTTCGACGATTCGTCGAGCTCCCGTGCGGCGCGTGTTTCGAAGAGCTCCAGGTTCACGTGGGGAGGGTCATCGAGCACCCGTTTCCGGCAGTGGTTCGGAATCCTGCCCGCGATGACGTACTCCCTCCTCCCGGAGTCGGCCGAGAGGGAGATGAGAATCTTTTCCGAGTCGGCCTCGACGAACTCGAAGCGCGTCCCTTCGCGGGGAAGCGAGTCGCGCTCCCGGAAGAGCGTCCCCATCATGTCGGCGAGGGCGCTCGGGAGGCCCGCCAGCTCTCGCACCTTGCTCCGGGCGAACTCGCGGCCGGCGGCGGTGAGCCGGATGTAGACGAAGACGCGCTCTTCCGGTCGGACGGTTTGCATGAAGTCGGACCCGTGCAGGTGCATAGAATTCTGGCGGATCGGGCCGCCGTGCTGCAAGTCCGGCCGTGATGCAGGCTGCTACCGCTTCAGGCCGTAGTGCCGGTCGAGGGCCTCGCGCATGGCGGACTTGGTCGTGATGGCGCACTCGACCTCGACGCCCAGCATCGCCCGCAGATGGTCGAGGTCGGTCCGGTCGGGGACCCCGGTGGTCGCGACGAGGAGCACGCGTCCTTGCTTCTTGAGGGGGAAAACGTCGTACTCCCGCGCGACGCGCAGGGGGACCGTTCCGATCATCTGCTCGGGTACGGTGCCTCGCGAGAGATCGACGAAGGGGAGCTTGTTCTCCCGGGCGAGCTTCTGCGCCTTCTCCTGTTCCGTTTCCTCGGGCACCTGAATCACCTCTCCGCGCGCATGTTCCAGCGACCGCGGGATTCTACTCGATCCGGACCGTGAAGTGCGAAAAGGCCCGCCGCCCGCTTGGTCGGCGGAAATCCATCGATCTCAGTAGGCTCGGGCGAAGATCGCGGGCGTCTGGGCGGGTTTGCCGCACAGGGCGCAGGAGCCCTTCCGCGGCTCGGCCCCGAACGGCATGCAGCGGATTGTGGCGCCGGTGTCCGCGTTGAGCTTCGCCTCGCACTCGCCGGACCCGCACCAGAGGCCGTCGGCGAAGCCGCCGGCGCCGTCGAAGAGTGCCTTCACCGCCGCGGGGTCGCCCGCGGCGTGCGTGTTCGCCTCGCGGAAGGCACGCTGGGCGGCGAGGAGATCGGACTGGATCTGGTCGAGGAGCGCCCGGAGCCGGTCGGGGAGTCCTTCCATGGAGAGCGGGGTCTTGCCGGCCTTGTCGCGGCGGACGACGACCACCTCGTTCTTCGCAAGGTCGCGCGGGCCGATCTCGACCCGGACGGGCACTCCCTTCTTCTCCCACTCGTAGTATTTCGCGCCAGGTTTCAGGTGCTCGCGATCGTCGACCTTGACGGCGAGGCCGGCGAGCGAGGCCGCGATCTTCCGGGCGGTCTCGACGACCCTCGCGCGCTCCTCATCCGACTTGTAGATGGGGACGATCGCGACGTGGATGGGAGCGAGCCGGGGCGGCAGCACGAGCCCCCGGTCGTCCGAGTGGGCCATGACGACCGCGCCGACGAGGCGCGTCGAGACGCCCCAGGAGGTCTGCCAGACGTGGCGGAGCGTTCCTTCCCGGTCCTGGAACTGGATGTTGAAGGCCTTCGCGAAGTTCTGGCCCAGGTTGTGGGAGGTCCCCGCCTGAAGGGCCTTCCGGTCCTGCATCATCGCCTCGATCGTGTAGGTCCGGTCGGCGCCCGCGAAGCGCTCCTTGGCCGACTTCTCGCCCGCGACGGCGGAGAGCGCGAGGTGGTTCTCGGCGAGGTCGCGGTAGACGTCGAGCATCTTCCTCGCCTCGGCCTCGGCCTCCTCGGCGGTCTCGTGAGCTGTGTGCCCCTCCTGCCAGAGAAACTCGGTCGTGCGCAGGAAGAGGCGAGTCCGCATCTCCCAGCGCACGACGTTCGCCCACTGGTTGACGAGGACCGGAAGGTCGCGCCAGGACTGGACCCACCGGCTGAAGGCGTCGTTGATGATGGTCTCGGAGGTCGGACGGATGACGAGCTCCTCCTCGAGGGGGCTTGTCACCTCCAGGATCTTCTTGGGATCGTCGCTCCGCTTGAGGCCGGCGTGCGTGACGACCGCGCACTCGAGGGCGAATCCCTCGACGTGCTTCGCTTCGCGTGCAAGGAAGCTCTTCGGGATGAAGAGGGGGAAGTAGGCGTTTTGGTGGCCGGTCTCCTTGATCTTCGCGTCCAGGGCCCGCTGGATCGCCTCCCAGACGGCGTATCCATGCGGCTTGATG
>JACQVV010000273.1 GCA_016209595.1 Planctomycetota bacterium | reverse complement strand
GAGGATCTCGCTCCTGTACCAGCCGTCCTCGCCGGGTTCGATCTCCTCGTCGGGCCCTTTGGCCCGGAGCCGGAAGAAGAAGAAGAGATACCCGTCCTCCTGGTTCTTGCCGAGCGGCTGATAGATGAAGAGCTCCCTGGTTCCCAGCTCCTTGCGATAGAAGTCGATCCGCTGCTGGCTGGGCATGGGAACTCGAATGAGCTTGGCCTCCTGGCCGTCGCGGTAGGCGATCTCGACCACGACCGAGGCGACGTCGCGGTGTGCTTCAACCCGGTAGACGTCGTCCAGCGTTCTCGACTTCCGACTCCTGCCCCAGGGGACTCCGTACGGGAACTCGCGGTCGCTCAGGGACGTGGAGGGGACGGGCTTCATGTTCTGCGGATTCCAGTTCGCCGCTATCTCCGTCGATCGGCTCCGCGAGCTCCGTCCTCTCGGGGACGACGACCCGCGCTCGGCAACGGGGACACTTGCCAGCCTTCCCCGCCAGGGCAGGAGCGACCCCAATCTTTTTCCCGCACGCGGAACAGAGAAACCGGATCTTGTCGGACACGACTTGCACCCCTCGAAAAAGGACGTCAACCCAAGCCGCTTCTCCGATCCGCCTCCGTCACGGGGCGTCCAGAAGTTGGGGACTCAGGCTGACGCCCCAAGATGGGGCGCAAGCCCGAGCACCGCGCCTTTCTCGATTTGGTCCGCAGACCAAGTGACGGTTCTGGATCCGAAGGCGGCGATGCCGGTAGCGCGTGATTTCTCAGCGCGCTGCCGTGCTGTACTCGAAGACTAGGTCATGCGATGCGATTCAGCCTCCACGGGAGGATCCTCATCGGGATTTTCGTCGTAGCAGGCGGGAGAAACTGTTCAAGGAGTGCGCTGGAGGAGACCTCGTGCTTCGCGCGCGACGAGGTACTGGGGGAGGGACGGGAAAAGCCGTGGGCCGGTTTCTTGAGAAGATCTGAGCCGGTTCTCGGTATAATACGTGGAGTATACCGAATGAGAAACGCGACCACGGCACGAGTGGGCGGACTTGGCGAACTCCGGCCACCGGGCCGAGATGCAAGGTGGATTCCCGTTACTTACGAGAATGACCGTTCTCGGAAGCTATCCAGGCCAAGTCCGGCCGCACTCTACCTCGCCCGGCTCGCTCCAGGATCCCGTCGGGCGGGCCGCCAATCGCTCGACCTGATCGCGGAGATCCTCTCGGGCGGGCCGCGCGAGGGTCTCGATTTCCCCTGGGAGCTCGTCCGTTACCCCCAATCGGCGGCCGTGCGGGCCGTCCTGGCCGAACGCTACGCGCCCGCGACCGCGAACCGGATCCTCGCCACCCTCCGGGGCGTCCTCAAGGAAGCGTGGAGGCTCGGGCTCATGACCGTCGAGGAGTATTCGCGCGCGGCGGACATCCAGAATGTCCGGGGCTCGGGGGCCGAGACCGGCCGGGCGCTCTGTGCAGAGGAAATCTCGGCGCTCCTCGCGGCGTGCCTCCGGGACCGTTCACCCGCCGGGGCCCGCGACGCCGCCATCCTGTCTATCCTTCTCGCGGCGGGCCTTCGTCGCTCCGAGGTCGTGGCTCTCAACCTGGATGACATCGACCTCGGGACCCGCGCGGTCCTGGTCCGCTCGGGGAAGGGCCGGAAGGGTCGGGTCGTGTACCTCGCAGGGGGAGGCCTCGCGGCGGCCCGGGTTTGGGTAGCGGTCCGTGGAGTGGAACCCGGGCCCCTCTTCCGGCCCGTCGCGAAGGGGAAGAGGATTCTTCCACGCCGGATGTCGGATGCGGCCGTCCTCTACGTGGTGAGGAGGAGGGCCCAGGAAGCGGGGATCCCGCGGTTTTCCCCGCACGATTGCCGGCGGACCTTTGTCTCGAACCTGCTCGACGCGGGGGCGGATATCGGGACTGTCGCCGACCTCGCGGGCCACGCGAACGTCCAGACAACGCGGCGGTACGACAGGAGGGGCGAGGGGGCGATCCGGCGGGCGGCGGAGCTAGTCAGGCTCCCGTATCCTCTCGACCAGGGGGGAACGGGGGGAGCGAGGACGGCGTGCTGAAGGGCTCGTGTCTCAGAGTCCTGGATCTGGCTGACGGACCGGAGGGTTGGCGCAGGAATCGGCCCGTGTTCAGAGAAAGGCGGAACGATGGGAAAACCGAAGAAGCGTGGGATGACTGATGCGCTGCGGGAGGACATCGAGTCGAGGTCCTCTCGAACCAGAGTTCTCACCGTCCGGGTGGGAGATGACGAGGCTCGGGCGGTCGAGGATCTCGCGGAAAAACTCGGCCTCAACCTGTCTGGGGTGATCCGGGTTGCTCTTCTCGCTTTCTCCGCTCGCCTGGGGCTCCCCGGCTGGACGGACGAGGAGAAGGCGCTGGAGCTCGCGGAGAAGGTCCTCGCCGCCGTCGCCCTGAACCGCGGAAGCGGCGCCAGTGATCGCGTCTCGCTCGATCGACTTGTCCTCGAACTGGCGCGCAGGATCGGGCCCGGCGGTGGAAAGCCATGAGGTCCTGCTAGGCAGGGTCACCCATGGGGGATCAGATGCCGTCGGGCATCGAGTCCACGCCCCCCCTGGCCTCGGCTTTTCTGCCGGGGTTGCGCCCCCCGGCGGGTATTCTTCGCGGCGCTCCGGGCCCGCCGTCATTTCGCGCCCAAGTTCTTCGCTCCCCTCGTGAGCAGAAGGCGACCCGACTCCGGTCGGTATACGGGGCGCATACTGGTTGACCGGGAGGGCCGGTAGACTGGTCCCCCGAGAGGAACAAGCATGAGGAATGGAAACCGAGACATCTACCAGGAGGTGACGAACCGCATCGTCGAGGCGCTCGAACGCAGCGTGGTGCCCTGGGTCCGGCCCTGGCGCTCAGGCTGCGGGGCCCAGCGAAATGAAGCCACGGGCCGACCCTACTCGGGAGTCAACACGATTCTCCTCTGGCTCACCCAGACGGAGCGGGGGTACTCGTCGAGCGAGTGGTACACCTACCGGCAGGCGAAGGAGCTCGGGGGCCAGGTCTGCCGGGGCGAGCGGGGAACTCGGATCGTCTTCTTCTCCCCAGTCGAGATCACCGAGCGGGTGAAGCACGAGGACGGACGGGAGGAGGAAGTCCGGCGGCGAATTCCGGTAGCCCGAAGCTACTACGTTTTCAACCGGGGCCAGATCAACGGCCTCCCGAAACCCGAGACGACCGAGGACCGCCCGGAACCGGAGCGGATCGCCGCCGTCGATGGCTTCGTGGCGAGGGTCGGGGCCCAGATCCGCCACGGCGGGGACAGAGCTTTCTACTGCACCACCGAGGACTACATCCAGGTACCGCCTCTCGCGCTGTTCGAGTCCGCCGAGGCGTACCACGCAACGGTTCTGCACGAGACTATCCACTGGACAGGAGTAGAGTCACGACTCGCCCGAGAATTCGGGAAGCGGTTCGGCGACGACGCCTACGCCGTCGAAGAGCTCGTCGCGGAGCTGGGCTCGGCCTTCGCCTGCGAGGGGCTCGGGATCTCGGGTCGCCTTCGCCACGCCGAGTACCTCGCGAGCTGGCTCAAGATCCTCAAGGCCGACAAGCGGGCGATTTTCACGGCCGCCCGGCGCGCCCAGGAGTCGCACGAGTTCCTTCGGGGCCTCGCGGGATCTCGGGAGGCGGCCACACCGCGCGGAGGCGAGCGCACGCGCTCGGAGAGCGCATGAACTCTTCGTCCGGAAGGACCGGGGAACGTCCGGAGGATGGATGGGAGGAACGGAACGGGCAGGCGATCGAGTCCCGCTGGCTCGGCCGACGGGGGCGGCGGATCGAGATACCCGGGGTGAAGTGGCCCGCAGGGACCGAGGTGACGCTCACCCGCCTTCTCGTCCCCGACGGTCGGTCGGGCCGTTGCTTCGTCCGGCTCGGCGGGCTCGTCCAGTTCATCGAGGAGTTCTACGCGGCCCGCCCAAGTCGGCACGATTACATTCTCGATCTGGCAGTCACGGTCCGCCCCGCCGAGCCGGGCTATCCCCTCACCGCGAACCGTCAGGCCTTCTCGGGTGAGGCCGCTTCCTCTTTCCGGGCCGTGAGGCAGGGGGTCGAGGAGGAGCTCCAGGCGGATGAGTCGAAGAAGGACGAGCAGGAGTGGGAGATGTTCTCCGTCGGGCCTGACGGCAGGATCGACGATGGGGCCGTGGCAGCCCTTGACCGAGACCAGAGTCCCGACGACCTGCTTTCCGACGGCCTACGCGGCGCCCTGACCGAGATCGAGGAGATCGTCGCGCGTACCCGTTGCGAGAATCCCTTGCCAGAAGTCCCGCCCATCGCGGTGTCGGAGGGGGAATTCGAAGTCGTCCAGCGGGCACACGAGGAGAGTCGCTGCTCGGGACGGGGAGGCCCCGCCACGGTCGAGGCCGTGGAGAAGATGCCCTTCCGGATCGTCGGCGAGTCGGGGAAGGATCTCGGCATCACGACGCTCCGCGCGGTTCGCGAGGGCGAACGAGGCGAGGAGGGGATCCCGACCTTGACACCTCCGAAGCGAGTGTCCGGAAATCTTGCCGGGCTCTCGGGAGTCCCAGGGCTTGGGTTCGAGTACGTCATCTCTCGGAACAGCAAGGACTGGCCCAGGAGACGGAAGCTCGACTTCCGGAAGATCGGACCGTCTCTCGTGGCCTGGGACGCCTCGGTCCGACTCGTGGCCAAGTGTGCCGGGATCGGGGAGCACATCCTGACAGGGCTCGTCCTGTCGAAGGGGAGGGACGCGCAGAAAGAGCGCAGGAACGGGGTCCTCACGGTCCTGGCCAATCCAGACTGGCTCGTCCGAGTCACCCGGAAACGCGACAGCCTCGCGGCAGCGGCAGTCCTCCGCGATGCGATCTGCCACGAGCTCGCCCATCGCCGCCACGGAGACCACGACGAGGAGTTCTCCCGCGAGCGGGAACTTCTCGGCCAGCATTCGGCCGGCAGTCTCCCGGATCTTGCGAGAATCGTCGAGATCGTGACGGGTCGCGCCAGGAGAGACGACGACCGGCCGCGGGAGCTCACCCGTCGCCTCGAAGAGCTCAAGGATCGGGTGCGGGAGCTCTGGGCCCGGTTCCGCACAGGACAGCAGGTGATCGACAGAGTACACCGCATCCTTGTATGAGCGGGACGCTGAGAGGATGATCCCCGTGGGGCTCACGCCAGGCGCCCGGAAAATGCGGCTTCGCCCAGAACGGCATCGTGAGGCGGAGGCACCAACAGATGAACGAGAAAAGGACATGCTGGCAAGAGGGGCAGGTCGATCCCGAGGGGGAGCACGTCCGGCTCACCTGGCACGAGCCGGAACCCGGCGAGAAGCGCGTTTCCGTGGCGCGGATTGCCCCCTCGGGGCCGGGCACTCTCGCGGTCGAGTTTCTCGCTAAGGAGGCTCTTGAGCACGAAACACGCGAGATGCTCCGGCTCGCGCGCGAGGAGATCGACAACTACCTCTTGGAGAAGCTGGAGCCCGACCCCTGGAGATACGCGATCCACCACTGCGGGACCGTGGCGAACCTCCACTCATCCATCCGCTGGAGCTACTGCCCCAGTAGAGGAGGACCCCCCGTGAGAAGCGTCGCTCCGCCCAAGTCGCCGACACAGGGACGGCGCCTGCCCACGGACCGCTGCGCGCGCTGCGAGAGGACCCTCTCTGAGACAGGCGGCCAGCGTCTCCTGGTGCCCGACCGGTTCTGGACCGAGACCGAAATCGAGGAGGCCGGTGGCAGCATGGAGATCATCAGAAGGATGTTCAAGGGAGAGATCCCTGCGGGCGTAGTCCAGCAGGCTCCAGGCGGGTGGTCCGAGGAGGACCTCACGCGAGTCCGACGAGCCGTGGCCGAGGCCGACGATCGAGGTCTCGTCGCCTGGGTCTGCCAACGCTGCATGCACCGGGTCTGCCGGGAATGCGGCGAGCCCCTCGTCGTCCCACCTTGCGCCGACGTCGTGGACGATGCCGGGAAGATGAGCCACGGCCCGTACTTCGGGGAAGCCGCCGGTTGTACGAACCCGGCCTGCGCAAGGTTCAAGGGCAAGCGGGGAACCCAGGCCCCATGACCGTCCAGAGGTGCGAGCAGCCGGCACGGCCCGGCCTTGTTGTGTCACCAACCGGGCTGTCGAGGTAGAGGACCCGGGAGGACCCCCACCGGCTCCCCGTCGAGGTCCTCGACCCGGGTCCCGTCGCGCGGCGGAGCGACCCTCCGCGGGAGCGGAAAACGACCCCTCGAAACCGTTTCTTGGGGGGGAGCTGAGGGGGGAGCGGTCGGAAACGGTGATGGTTGCAATGTCGCAAGTCTTTGCGACAGCTAGTCGGGGCGACTGGATTCGAACCAGCGACGTCCAGCTCCCAAAGCTGGTGCTCTACCAAACTGAGCTACGCCCCGGGCGGGTCGCAACGCGACTCGCGGGGGGATTATAGCGCCGTGGGGGCGGGAGCGCCACCGCGCCGGCCGGGAGCAACCGCGGCGCGGAGGCATCGGGTGGTAGAATGCGCCGGCCGCCGACGGGAGGAACGGATGGGCGAGGCGCCGAGGCGAGTCGCGATCACGGGAGTGGACGGGTTCTGGGGGCGGGAGCTCGCGCTCGCGCTCGCCGGGGATGTGGGCGTGGAGAGGATCGTCGCGCTGGGCGAGAAGCGACCGGCTTTTGGCCTCGACCGGATGGAGTTCGTGCAGATCGACCTGCTGCACCCGATGCTGGTCGAGGTGCTGGCGAGCCACGGGGTGGAGGCGGTGTGCCACCTGGGGCCGGAGCGGCGCGGGAGGCTGGACGAGGATGCCTTCCAGAAGAACGTGCTGGGGACGATGCACCTGGCGAGCGCCGCGGCGAACGTGGGCGCGAGGAAGTTCGTCTACCAGTCGAGCATCCGGGCGTACGGAGCGCGGCACGACAACCCGAGTTTCATCCCGGAGACTAGGCGCGTCGCCAAGGGGATGGAATACCCGGAGAACCGCGACCTGTACGAGATCGAAAGGTACCTCGAGGAGTTCGCGGGGAAGCGGCCGGAGGTTGGAGTGGTGGTCCTGCGGTTCGCGTGGATCCTGGGGCCGGTGGCGGGGACGCCGTTCTCGCGGACCCTCGACCTCCCGGCGGTGCCGACGCTCCTGGGCTTCGACCCGCACTTCCAGTTCATCCACGAAAGGGACGTGGTCCGGGCGCTGGCTCACGCGGTGCGAAGCCTGGAGCGCGGCGTCTTCAACGTGGCGGCGGACGGGGTGGTGCCGCTCTCGAGAGTCCTGAGAAAAGCCGGGAAGCTTCCCGTGCCGAACCCCCACCCCCTCGCCTACGGCGCGGCCCGGGTCCTGGCCCGGCTGGGGATCGACGAGCCGTTTCCGATCGAGGTCGATTTCCTGCGCTACAGCGTGGTCGCCGACACGCGGCGGATGCAGGCCGAGATGGCCTTCGAGCCGGAGCACTCCGCCGACGCGACGATCGAGTCGTACGTCCGGCGCCGGAGGCGCCGGAACGCGGGGAGGGCGCTGGGTTTCCTGGACGCCGTGGGTCGCGGGGCGGAGAGGTTCTTCCGCCGGCTGCCCGGAAGCGCGAAGAGCCTATCCAGGAAGAAGAGCGGGTAGCAATGGATCGAGGCACGGCGCACACGAGGCGCTGCACGGCGGCTCTCGACGGAAGGCGATGCGGGCGAGCGGCGAGGGACGCAGGTGAACTCTGCTGGTATCACGAGGCGCTGGCCCGGACCGGCCACGAGGAAGAGCGGGAACGGGCGGACCGCGCGACGGCCGCGAACCCGGAGCCGGACGCGGGAGCGGCTTCGGGGCCTGCTCCGGCAGGGAAGGACGCGCCCCCGCCGTCGAACGGCGGGGCGCGGCGCCCGACGCCGGCCGCGGGACCGGCGGGAGGTCAGCGGGGAGCGTTCGAAAGCGGGGGAGAGATTGCCGGGCGGGCGGGGTTCGATCGGTTCAAGGACGCCGTCGTCGGGCGGGCGGGGTTCGATCGGTTCAAGGACGCGGTGGTGGGCCTCCGGCGCGCGGTCCCGTTCCGGGGTTTCGCCCCGCTGGAGAGGGCGCGGGCAATCCTCGCGGGCGACGGCTTCGACCTGGCGGCCTGGAAGGGGATGCTCACGCTCTTCCTCGCTCGCCTGGAGCTCGGAATCGAGGACTCCCGGCGCCGCCGGCGCGGCGACTACGAGGTGGACGAGTTCGGCTTCGACGAGGGCTACCTGGAGCGCGTCCGCCCGTTCCTTCTCTTCTTGTACCGGCATTGGTTCCGGGTCGAATCTCGAGGCGCCGGCAACGTCCCGCCGGAAGGGCGAGCCCTCCTCGTGGGGAACTATTCCGGGGTCCTCCCTTTCGATGGGGCGATGGTGGCGATCGCGGTCTGGGAGGAGCAGCCGTCTCCGCGCTACGTCCGGCCGCTCTACTCCCCGGAGCTCGCAAAGGTGCCTTTCCTCTCGACCGCGCTCCACCGCACCGGGAACGTGGGTTCGAGCACGGAGAACATGGAGTGTCTCCTGGAAAAGGACCAGCTTGTGCTCGCCTTCCCGGAGGGAATGCGTGCGGCCCGCCGGGACTGGCGGGAGCGCTTCCGGCAGGAGCGGTTCGGGCGGGGGGAGTTCGCGCGTTCCGCCATCCGCACCGCTTCACCGGTCGTGCCGGTCTCGGTGGAGGGCCTCGTCGGCGCCCATCCGGTCCTGTTCCGGAGCCGGGCGCTCGGGCGGGCCCTGGGGTTCGCATCCTTTCCCTTCACGCCGACGGTTCCCTGGCTCGGACCGCTCGGCCTTCTGCCGCTGCCGTCGAAGGTGAAGATCGCCTTCGACGAACCGATCGAGACGAGCTCCCTCGGCGCGAAGGCGGCGGACGACTTCGTGACCGTCTCCCGCCTCGCCGGACAGGTGAAGGGCCGGATCGAGGCGAACCTTGCCGAGGCCGCCGCGAAGCGACGTTCGTCCTCGCCTTGATGCAGTCTGCCGGGACTCGACCCCGGCGCCGCCCCGGGGCTTCTCAGGGGGTCTGCCGGCCGTCCTTCCCCGACACGAGATCGGCGACCTTCCGTTCGAGCTCCGAGACGAGGGCGTCGATCTTCTTGACGTCGTCTTTGCTGACCACGCGCAGCCTCTCGACCGCGCGGTGGACGCGCTCCTCGAGGAAGCGCTCGGCGTCGCTCGCACCTGCCTCGGCCGGGCCGCGCTCCTGGAGCTCCTTGTCCAGTTCCAGGGCCTCGCTATCGGAGATCTCTCCGGTCTTCAGGAACCGGCGGACGATTTTCTCGACCTCCCCCTCCACGGTCCGGGCGACAGACTGCCCGGTCCTGGCGATCTTCTTCACCGACTCGACGACGGTCGCTCCTCCGGCCTGGACGAGCTCTTTCAGGATCGCAGGGGGGAGGATCCCCTCCCTCTTCTTCTCCTGCTCGTAGATGATCTGCGAGAGGGTGACGCTCGTGATGTCGTCCCCGGTCTCGTTGTCCACGACTCGGACATCCACGCCCTTGCGGATCAGGTCGCGGATGTCGGGGAGGCTGACGTAACGCTTCTCGTCCGTGTCGTAGAGCTTCCGGTTGGCGTATCTCTTGATGATCTTCATCGGCACCCGGTCGGTGGCGGGGATTAAAGGAAGGAGCGGGCGGGGCGACCCGGTGGTCGCCCCGTCGCGTTCGTCATGCGGCCTTTCTGGCTACGACTTCGCCTTGAGCGCCTTGTCGAGCTGCCCGGCGAGGCGCTGGAGGGACGCCTGCACGGCCTCGACGTCCTTCTTGGTGGCGACGTTCATCCGGTCGAGGATTTTCTCGATCCGCTCGTCGATCGTCTTCTCGAGCTTGTCGATCCCCTTCTTGGCCTGATCCCGGCGGCTCTGGAAAGTTTCCTCCACGAGCTTCCGGGCGTCCTTGTATCCGATCTCGCCCTTGTCGACGAGCTTGTTCACGAACTCCTCGATCTCCTCCTGCGCGAGGACGACGGCACCCACGCCGGCCATGAGGACTTTCCTCACCTGCTGGGTCCAGGCGTGGTCGAGGATTCTGTCCTTGACGCTCTTCTCGTCTTCCGGAGTTCCGGTCTTCAGAGGCTCCTCCGCGGGCCTGACGGTCTTCTTCTCTTCGGTGGTCATGGTGGGCATCCTTCCCTCTCCTCTCTTGGGATCTTGCTGGTCGTGATCGTCCGCGTCTGACGCTCCGCGTTAGACGCGACGCGTCACAACCAGAGAATAACGCGCCGCGTCAACGGCCGCAAGATAAAAAAGGGAAAAAATTGCGTAGTTGCGCCTTGACAGGGTAAAGGCTCACGCTATCCTCATCACCCTTGGGAACTGGGTCCGGATCGCCGCCTTCCGGAGCAAGGGTAGAGGCGGCGAGAGATTCCCCAGGGATCAAAGCATGAAATCCAGGCAGCTCCACCGGATCCTCCAGGGCAATCATGCCGCGCTCCAGGCCGTCGAGGGAAACCTCCTCTCGGCGGCTGCCGGCACGATCGTCAAGTCGATCTACGTCACGAGCGCGCGCCCCGGCGAGGGGCGAACCACCGCCGCCGTCTCGATCGCCAGCGGTCTGAACGCCGACGGCAGGCGAAGAGTCGTGATCGTGGACGGGTGCCCCGGCGCCCCGGAACTCCACGAGGCCTTCGGGGTCGAGCGCGAGCCCGGGTGGACGGACCTCGTCCTTTTGCGCAGCGCCCTGCCCGACGTCCTGCGGCCCACGCAGGTCGCCAACCTGAGCGTCATCCCCTGCGGCGCGAACGGCTCCGGCTCGCCCGATGCGTACGAAACGGAAGCGTTCTCCAAGGCGCTCTGGAAGGTGCGAGACGCCGCCGACTACATCGTCTTCGACGGCGAGCCGGCGCTCACCTCGTCGCACGCCCCACTCCTCGCGGGGAAGTTCGACGGCGTCGTCTTTGCCGTGGAATGCGGAAAGACGAAGTGGCAGGTGCTCGATCTCGCGAGAGACAAGATCGAACGGGTCGGGGGAAAGGTGTTGGGAGTCGTTCTGAACAAGAGGAAGTACCACGTACCCCGCCTGCTCTACGGGAAGGTCTAGCGACATGACACCACGATCCGCGCGGTCGCTCGGCCGCCTCGCGTTCCCCGCCCTCCTCGCGCTCCTCGCCGGGTGCGCGTCGGAGGAACCGGTCGTCACGGAGATGGAACTCCCGCAGACAACCTTCACCTTCGACAAGGGCCAGCCCTCCTACGAGATCTTCGCCCAGTACAACATCAAGCCGGGAGACGTCCTGGACGTCCTCTACCACATCGATCAGCACAGCCTCCAGGATCAGTTCATCCTGAAAGTCGACCACCAGATCGCCATCAAGTTCCCGGACGCGCCGGAGCTCAACGAGGCCCAGGCCATCCGGCCCGACGGCACGATCTCGCTCCCGTACGTCGGGATCGCGGGCGCAGCCGGGAAGACGGTGCAACAGCTCACCGACGAGCTCCGCGCCCGCTACGCGGAGCTCATCCGTACCGAGCGGGAGAGGGAATTCCGGATCGCCGCGAACCAGATCGTGGCCGTGAAATTCGTGAAGATCCCGGAGCTCAACGAGGTACAGGCCGTGCGGGCCGACGGGGCCATCTCGCTCCCCTACCTCGGCGTCGTGCAGGTGGAAGGGAAGACGGTGGGCGAGCTCACCCAGGAGCTCGCAAAGGGATACCAGGGCGTTCTGGAGTCGCCGGAACTCTACGTCGTCGTCTCCGATCCCGAGGGGCGGGACCAACCCCCCGACTACCTGCGCGAGGGGACGCTCGCGGAGCTCTACATCGTCGTGACGGACTTCCGCGCCGTAGTGAACGAGTTCAAGCAGGACCTTCACACCGCCCCGCGCGGCCTCTCGCGACTCGTGACCGTCCGACCCGACGGGTACGCGACCTTCGCGCTCGTGGGGGACATCTCCGTGGCCGGGAAGACGATTCCGGAGGTCGACCAGGTCCTCGACGGGGAGTACAAGCAGATACTCGATGGCCTCTCCGTCGACCTCTTCCTCGAGGAGCACGCCGGAGCGAACGTCTACGTGCTGGGAGAAGTGGCGCACCCCGGTGCGTATTCGATCCTCAAGCCGACGCCGGTTCTCAAGGTGCTCGCCCTCTCCGGGGGCACGCTCCCCGAGGCCAACATGGACAGCCTGATGATCGTGCGCCGGCATCAGGACAGGATGATCGCCACGCGGATCAACCTGGACCGCCTCTTCGAGCTGGAGGAGGGTGCCGACCTCTTCTATCTCCAGCCGGACGACATCGTCTACGTACCGCGCCGCGGGCTCTCCCAGGCGGCCGTCATCGCGAGAGAGATCGCCGACGTGATCTTCTTCCGCGGCTGGGGCGTCAGCCTCGATCCTATCCGGCTCGCCGACTAGTAGATCGCGAGCACGTCGTGGACGCGATCCCGCCCGCTGCTTCGCGTACCGGAACGAAGACCGGAGCCGCCCGCTACGGGCCGGCCGGGGGCTACCTCCAGACGGCCCAGGTCCTCAACCGGGCGTTCAACGCCCTCCTGGCCACGTCGCTCGTGCTCGTCTCGGCCCCGCTCCTTGCGCTGCTCTACGTCCTCGTGTGGGTCACGAGCGGCCGGCCGGCGATCTACCGGGGAACCCGGCTTGGACTCCACAGGAAGCCCTTCACGATGTACAAGTTCCGGACCCTCGTGCCCGACGCTGAGGAGCAGATCTCGGCCGAGCTCCTCTCGTCGAAGCACTGCCTGATGACCCCCCTCGGGCGGTTCCTGCGGGACACCCGACTCGACGAGCTGCCCCAACTCTTCAACATCCTCAAGGGCGACATGGACTTCGTGGGCCCCCGACCCGAGAGGCCGGTGATCTACGAGAAGTTCTGCCGGCACATCCCCGGGTACGACAAACGCTTCTCGGTGCGCCCCGCCCTGATCGGCTTCTCGCAGCTCTTCACGCCCCACGGCTCTCCGAAGAGGATCCGGACCCTGGTCGACAACCGGCTGCTGGCCCGGAAACAGGTGCTGATGTGGGACGCGATCGTGATCGCGCTCGCCGCGATCGCGGTGCTCGGAACCACACTGGAGAAGCTCCGCCAGGCGATCCGCGAGAGCGTCTGGGAGAAGCATGTCCGGCGGCGGTACGTCGAGAAGCGCGGCCTGACCCGGATCCACCTGCGCCGCGGGACGGCGGTGTGGACGGCCCCGGACGGCGTCGAGCATCGCGCCCAGCTCACCGACCTCAACGAGGACGCATTCCTCCTGCGCGCCGGCCGCCGGATCGAGCCCCCCTACCCCGGGACCATGGCCCTGGAGACGAAATTCCGGCGCCACCGGCGCGGACCGCTCCGGAAGCGGAGGGCTCTCTGCCGCGTGGAGTTCTTCCGGGAGTCGCGGCGGAGCGAGGCCGAGTACGAGTACGTCTTCCGCCACCAACCGATCTCGCCCCTCCACTACTATCTCGTCCATCAGTACTTCTTGAGGCTGAGCGTGGTCGACCCCGGTCGGCTGCAACCATGACCGATCCCCGATGCGAGGGAACCGACGTGAGTGAAAGTGAAACGACCACAGGGACGCAGGCGAGAGAGACGAGCACCGCGATGTACCTCCGGACCCGGGAGGCGCTCCGGGACGCCCGCGGCGCGGCGGGAGAGGACTGGAAACGCGAGATCGTGGAGATCTTCTTCTCCCGACTCTGGCTTATCTTCCTCTCGACGGGCGTCATCTTCGCCGCGTCCGCGGGCGTGGCCTACTACTGGCCGCCGACCTACGCGGCGCACGGTTCTGTCCTCGTGCGCGGCAAGCCGTCCCAGATCGATCCGAACAGCCTCGAACCGGAGCGAGAGAGGGTTTCCGGGGTCTCCAAGGAGGATCTCCAGACAGAGCTCGCGATCCTCACCTCGCCAGACGTCGTCCGGCTCGCCGCCGGGCCGGGCGGGCCGGCCTCCCGGCCGGCGCGGCCGGAAGAGATCGACCGGATCCGGGAAAACCTCGAAGGGGAGGTCGTCCCCTCGTCGAACGTCATCTCGATCCACTTGGAGAGCCGGGATGCGGAGTGGGCGGAAGAGACGCTCGACAAGATCCTCCGCCAGTACCTCGTCTTCCGCGCCACAGCCTTCCATCCCCACGCGCAGGAAGAGTTTCTCTCCGACCGCGCGGCGAAGTACCGCAAGGACCTGGAGGAGGTCGAGAACCGCCTCGTCGAGATCGCCGGGACGACCTCGGAGATCTTCGTGGACCGAGAGCTCACGAACAACCTCGATCTCCTCCTGTCCCTGAAGAAGAAGCTGGGGGAGCTCCTCCAGGCGAGGGTGGAGAAGGAGAAGACGATCGTCCCCCTGCGGGAGGCGGCGGACGCCCAGGCGGTCCAGTACTTCGCGTTCCTGGCAAGCGAGGCCGTCGACCGGATCAGCCAGCAGCTCCTCGCCCTTCGGGTGGCCAGGAGCGAGCTCCTCCGGCT
Source organism: Planctomycetota bacterium (assembly GCA_016209595.1). GTDB lineage: Bacteria > Planctomycetota > JACQVV01 > JACQVV01 > JACQVV01 > JACQVV01. The sequence continues at coordinate 25,447 of JACQVV010000273.1, read as the reverse complement.
CTACCCCGAGGGGCACGAGAAGGTCCGCGCGATGGACTCGAGCATCGAGTCGATGTACGGCGACCTCCGCGCCGAGGTCCAGAAGATCCTCGCCATGAGGCAGGCGGAGCTCGACAGCATCGAGATGCAGGTGGAGCAGGTGGAGAAGGACATCGCCGCGCTGGAAACCCGGAACGCAACCCTGCAAAGGAACTCCACAGAGATCCAGCGGCTCACCCGGGAGGCCGAGATCCTGCGCTTCAACTACGAGACCTTCGCCAAACGCGGGGAGGAGGCCCGAATCAAGGAGGACATCACGCTCGCGAACTTCTCCGACGACGTCAACATCTTGAGCTGGGCGAAGTCCTCGGCGAAGGTCGTCTTCCCCCTGAAGCTCCCGACGATGGCGATCGGCCTCCTCTCCGGGCTCCTGGCCGGGCTCTCCCTCTGCCTCCTCTTCGAGTTCCTCGACCAGACCATCAAGCGGCCGGCCGACGTGTCGCGGGCGGTGGGGCTCCCGGTCATCTGCTCGATCCGCAAGGCGTGACCCGGGGCGGGGGGGAGGGGGCGGTCGACGCGCCGCGCGACTGGAGCGGCGCGCTCTTCTCCTTTGTAGGATTCGTCGGGACGGTGGTCGTGCTGTCGTCCGCGGCGCTTCTCGCGACGCCCTATCCCTTCCTCGCCCTCGTTCCGCCCCTCCTCCTCCTTTCCGTCCTCCTCTTCGCCTTCTACCCGCAGTTCGGCTTCTACCTCATCATCGCGACGATCCCTTTCTGGGCGTTCCGCGGCCTTCCCGGACCGCTGGAGTTCCTGAAAGTCCACTGGCTCCTCGCCCTCGTCCTGGTCATGCTCCTCCCGCTGAAGCACGTCCCCAGGAAGACCTTCTCATCGGGGCTCCGCTCGAACCTGTGGCCGTTCTTCCTCCTGTTCGTGGGCGTCTCCCTCCTCTCCGCGATCCGCTCCCCGTACCCCGAGAGCGCCTTCGCAAACGTCTTCCGGCTGGGGCTCGCCGGGGTCCTCGTGGCGCTCACCCTGGTCCTTGTCGGCCGCGAGGGATTCCGCCGGACGCTGCCCACGGTCTTGGTCTGGAGCGTCTCCGCCAGCGCACTCCTCGCCGTGGTGGGCTACTTCTTCGACGTGCCGATCTTCGTCTCCGAGTCGGAGGAGGACGTCTTCACGCGGGGATCGGGCGGCGCGCTCGGTCCCGTGAACCTCTCCTTCCTCATCGTGAGCATCGTCCCGTTCCTCGGCTACCGGATCCTCTTCCCCGAGAAGCGCGGCGATCGGATCGTTTCGACCGCGCTCCTCATCGTGAACCTCCTCGGGCTCGTCACCACGTTTTCCCGGGGTGGCGCGATCCTCCTCGCCCTGGTCGCCCTCGCGCTCCTCGTGGAGTTCGCGCGGCGCATCCGGATCCGGCACGTCCTCGCGTTCGCCGCGTCGATCTCTGTTGTCGCTCTCGTCGTGGTCCCCTGGATCCCCGACACCTGGTGGGCGCGGCAGAAGAACGTCCTGGAGGCCCAGGACAAGGCGATGCGGCGGCGTTTCTCGTACCTCGTGGTCGCCCGCGAGGCGATCGAGGAGTCGCCGGTCCTGGGGCACGGCCCGGGGACCTTCCGGGACATCTACGCGGGGACCGCTTGGGCCCGGGAGTTCGAGCGAGAAGGGACGACCCTGCGCCGCTTCGCGCACAACACCTACCTCGAGGTCCTGGTCGGCACGGGAGCGATCGGGCTCGCCACATTCCTCCTCGTCCTCTACATCGGCCTTCGGAACTACGCCCTGGCGAAGAAGGAGTTCCTGCGCAAGGGTGAGAAGGCGCTCGCCCTCCTGACGGGGAGCTACCGGCTCTCCTTCCTCGCGATCCTGGCATTTTTCTTCCTGAAGAGCGCGGTGGACAACAAGACGTTCCTCGTGGCGCTCGCCCTCTCCTCCGTGGCGGCGAGGGTCGCGAGGGAGGCCGCGCCGCGATCGGGATGAGCGCGGGATCCGGGCCCAAGGTGGCCTACCTGATGTCGCGCTTCCCCAAGCTCACCGAGACCTTCATCTTCACCGAGATCCAGGCCGTCGAGGCGCTCGGGGTCCGGGTCGAGATCTTCCCACTCCTCCGGGAGCAAGCCGAGGTGGTCCACGAGGAGGCCGCGGCCCTCGTCCGGCGCGCGCGGTTCACGCCGCTCCTCTCCCCCCGGTACCTCCTCGACAACCTCGCCCTGCTCTTCTCCCGCAACGGGTGTCGCTACCTCGGCGTCCTCTGGACGCTCGCGCGGGCGAACTGGGGGAGCGCGCGATACCTCGGCGGGGCGCTCGCTTTCTTCCCCAAGGCCGTCCACCTGGCCCGGCGGATGGCCGCGGAGGGGGTGGAGCACGTCCATGCCCACTTCGCGAGCCATCCGGCGGCGGTCGCGTTCGCGGTCCACCGTCTGACCGGGATCCCGTACAGCTTCACGGCCCACGGCTCGGACCTCCACCGCGACCGGCACATGCTCGCCGAGAAGGTCGCCGCCGCCCGGTTCGTCGTCGCGATCTCGCGCTACAACCGGGACGCGATCCTCCGTGAGTGCGGGGAGGGATGCTCCGAAAAGGTCGAGGTGATCCACTGCGGCGTGAACACGATGGCCCTCGCGGTCCGCCGGGGGCCCACGCCGTTCGGGGAGGGACGCGGTCCTTTCCGGGTGCTCTCGATCGGGACGCTCCACGAGGTGAAGGGACAGCGGTACCTCCTTTCGGCCTGCCGCGTCCTGCGGGAGGAAGGACTCGACGTCGCCTGCGACCTCGTCGGCGACGGCCCCGATCGCGCGGCGCTCGTCGCGCTGGCCGCCCGGCTCGGCCTCGCCGACCGGACACGCTTCCACGGGGCTCTCGAGCGCCGCGCGCTCCTCGCGGTCCTGGGCGGAGCGGACGTCCTCGCCGTTCCGAGCGTGCCGACCGCGGACGGACGGCGCGAGGGGATTCCTGTCGTCCTGATGGAGGCGATGGCGACCGGCGTCCCGGTCGTGGCGAGCCGACTCTCCGGGATCCCCGAGCTCGTGCGCGAAGGCGAGACGGGACTCCTGGTCGAGCCCCGCGACGCCGCCGGACTCGCCCGGGCCCTGGCGCGGCTGGCGGGAGACGCCGGACTGCGCGCTTCGCTCGCGCGCGCCGGACGCGAGGCGGTCGAGCGGGAGTTCGACCTCGCCACCAACGCGGCCCGCCTCGTCGAGCTCTTCAGCGGGGAGCCATGATTCTCGCGCTCTTCTGGCTCTTCGTCCTGGCCGTCCTCTACCCCTACGTCCTCTTCCCGCTCCTCATCTTCGCCCGGGGCGCGCTCTTTCCTCTCCCCGTGGAGAAGCGGGACGAGATCCCCTCCGTGAGCGTCATCGTGGCCTGCCACGACGAGGCGGCCTCGATCCGCGCCCGGATCGAAAACGTCCTCGCTCAGGACTACCCCGACAACCGACTGGAGCTCGTCGTCGTGTCCGACGGCTCGACCGACGGCACGGACGACACCGCGCGCGAGTACGAGTCCCGCGGGGTGGTCGTCCTCTCCGTCCCGCGCCGGGGCAAGGCGGCGGCGCTCACCGACGGGGTCGCCGCCGCGAGGGGGGAGGTCCTCGTCTTCACCGACGCCAACGCCGAGTTCGCCCCGGACGCCATCCGGAAGCTCGTGCGACCTTTCGCCGATCCGCGCGTGGGCGGCGTCGCCGGGGACCAACGCTATCGCGGGGAACCCCAGGGAGAGGGAGCGGGCGAGCGGACCTACTGGTCCCTCGACCGGCTCCTCAAGCGGGCCGAAAGCCGGGCGGGAAACGTCATCTCGGCGACGGGGTCGATCCACGCCGTCCGCCGCCCCCTCTTCCGCCCGGTCCCTCCGGGGGTCACCGACGACTTCGTGATCTCGACCTCCGTCGTCCTCCAGGGCCGCCGTCTCGTCTTCGAGCCCGACGCCGTCTCCTGGGAGCCGGTCGCGCGCTCGACCGGTGCGGAGTTCCGGCGCAAGGTGCGCGTCCTCACCCGGGGGCTCGCCGGCGTCCGGGAGGTTCGCGCGCTCCTCGACCCCCGGCGATACGGCTTCTACTCCCTTCAGCTCCTCTCACACAAGGTGCTCCGCCGCCTGGTCGCCCTCCCCCTCGCGGCTCTCCTCCCCGCGAGCGCCCTTCTGTGGACCGCGGGCCCTTTCTACCGCGCGGCCTTCCTTCTTCAAGCCGCCCTCTACGTCGCGGCAGGCGCCGGGTTCCTGCTGCGGGGGACCCGACTCGGCCGGGCGAAGCCCCTCTCCCTGCCCTACTACTTCTGCCTGGTGAACCTCGCCGCGCTTGTCGCCATTGCCAACCTCGCCAGGGGCCGGCGGATCGAGGTGTGGGAGCCCGAGCGAGCCCCCCGCCCGGCTCCGCCCCAGCCGGCCGCGGGCGCCGCGAAAACCCCCTCGCTCCGGGCGAGCGTCGTCGTGCCGACCTACCGCCGGCCGGACGCGCTCGCTGCGTGTCTTGAATCGATCCTCGCCCAGACCGTTCTCCCCCACGAGGTGATCGTCGTGGACGACGGCGACCTCCCCGGCTTCCCGATGCGGGAGGGATTCGAGCGCCGCGGAGTGCGGTACGTCCACCACAGGAAGGACAGGCGGGGCCTCACCCTGTCGAGGAATGCCGGCGTTTCGCTCGCCTCGGGCGACGTCGTCCTCTTCCTCGACGACGACGTGGTCCTCGAGCGCGACTACATCGAGGAGATCCTGCGCCCGTACGAGGGCGATCCGACCGTGGGAGGCGTCGAAGGGGCCATCACGAACTTCAAGCCCATGACTCTCCCACGCCGGCTCCGCCACGCCCTCGACGTCCTTTTCCTGAACTCGGGGTTTCGAGAGGGCCGCGTCCTCGTTTCCGGCTTCTGCGTCGATCATGGCAAGACTCCCTGCCCGCCGCGCGAACTCACCCAGGTCGAGTTCCTCTCCGGCGGGGTCTCGTCGTACCGGCGCGAGATCTTCGACCGGTTCGCCTTCACGCCCGGCTACGATGGGCTCGCGCGCGGGGAGGACAAGGACTTCTCTTATCGCGTGGGCCGGGAATTCCGGCTCCTTCACGCCCCGGCCGCCCGTCTGGAGCACCACGAGGCCCCCCAGATGAGGCTCGATCTCTTCGGGACGGGGCGGAGGTTCCTCGTCGGGAGATACCTCTTCTTTCGCGCGTACATGCGCGCGGGATGGCTGTCGTGGGGGTTCTTCTGGTACGCGGCCGCGGGATACCTCCTCGCCCGCGCGGCCGTCCTCCTCCTCTCGCCCGGTCGGCCCGAGCTCCGGCGCGTGCACGGTATCCTCGCCGCGTTCCGCGACATCGCGCTGGGGAGAATCCCTATCCCCCACCCGCCCTCCCGGAGTGCGTCCAGTCCGTGAAGCCCATCACCTTGCCGGGGCTCGCGGGGACGGGGGCGGGGAAGTCGCTTTCGTAGTAGTGGTTCACGAGATGCGGGAGCCAGGTATCGTCCCCCTCGGCCGGGAAGCGCGCCTCCTCGTGGAGCCACCGGAACGCGCGGTAGAGCGCGCGATCCTCCCATTCCCAGACGTCGAATCCCGCGCGGGACAGGATGACCGCCTGCACGAGGGCTCCCTGGAGCGCGGTGTAGACGTAGTTCTCCTTCGGGGGAGGCGAGGCGAAAGGCCCCGCGCGGCGCTGGTCGTCCGGGAGGACGCCGTCGATCGAGAGGCCATCGCGTGAGGCGCCGGCCGGATTCACCCCCACCGGGGCCTCGGGATCGGCCTGCCAGGAGAGGTCGCCGAACCGGAAGCTCGCGTAGGCCTCCCGGTCCCCCAGCCACCCCTTGAAAACGAGCGCGGTCCGCCCGAGTTCCCTCTCGTCCCCGAGGTAGGCGGCGACGGCCGCCCGGCTCGCTCCCGCCGCCGTGCCCCAGTTGTTCGGACGCTCCTCGTGAGTCGATCGGAGCGTCTGCCCGTCGAGGGGAAGGGCAAGGACTTCACGGAGCCAGTCCCGGAAACGCAGGTCGGTCTCGGGCGGAAGTCCCACGAGGTCGGCCGCGACCACGTAGGCCGCGAGCTGCCAACCCAGGGAGAGGGTGCGGCCGCCCTTTTCGGTGCCCACCGCCGCGAGGCACGCGCGGACCACGTCGTCGCGGTAGCGCGCCTCGCCCGTCTTGGCGTGGACGAGCGCCTTGGCGAGGACCCGCAAGTTCGTGCGCGACTCCTGGTCCGAGAGGTCGGGCGTTCCCGCCGGCCGGTTCGCCTCCGCGAGAAGGCTCTCCCAGGCCGGGCCCGCGGCCGGAAGCCGCGCGAGCTCCTCGCGCCCGATCCAGACGCCCGCGATCTTCTCTTTCGTCGGGACCAGGACCTCCTCCGCGTTCGCGCGACTCCCGATCTCGTGGACGATCGCCACAACGGCGCATGCGACCGCGAGAACGAGAGCCACCGCCCGGACGAGCCAGACCCTGCGGGGGATCATGTCCCCTCTCCGATCGACTCGAGCCGTTCGGCCAGCATGCGAGGGGCCCCCTCGACGCCGGCGTCGCGGCCAACCGAGAGCCGCACGAAGCGGCAGCCGGCGAGATCCCTCTCGAGGACCCCGCGCGGGTCGACCCGCGTCCCCGGGTCGCACAGACGGACCAGGCGGTCGAGCGGCGCGAGCTCGTGGAAGACGAGCTCCTGGATCGCGGCGAGCTCATCGAGGGCTTCCGGGGCCCCGAGGGGCTCGCACGAGAGTTCCCGTCCCTGGGTGCGACCCGAGAGGAGCGCGACGGCCGCCGGCGCGACCGGCGGGGAGACCTGGCTCTCCGGGAAGAGCTCCCGCGCCTCGACGGGATGGACCGGATCGAGCCGCCGCGCCACCGGCGGGACTAGCCTGGAAGGGAGCATCCGGACGGCGAGCGCCGCCGCCCGGCGCCGGATTCCCCGGGCGAGGCTCCCCGTCCCTCGCGAGAGCCGCGGCGGCCAGGCGTCCGGGAGCCAGGACACCGACTCTCCCCGACGCGGGAAGATGACCGCTCGCCGGCCGCGGTGGAACCCGAAACCCATCCCGTAGGGAGAGTGAGTCCACCACGCGGAGTCCCCTTCGATGTCTTCCGTCAGGAGCGGCTCGACCACGACTCCCACGCTCGGGGCCGCGCCGTCCTTCGCGGTCTCGAATCGCGCGAAGCGGGCGCGGAGCGTCGCGGTCGCGGGATCGCACGCGTTCGCGACGAGGCGGACTGAGCCCGGGAAGTCGAAGGTCACGCTCTCCATACTATCGCCCCGCCCTACGTGGGACCCGACCGCTTCGGCCGGAGCGGCAGGCGGAGCGGCGGGAGAAGCGGGAAGCGTCCGGAGGCCCAGCGGTGGAGCGCGATGAGGCAGGCCTCGGCCAGGACGACCGAAAGGACCGCGGTGGTGGACATGGCACGCGCGACTCTGACGAAGAGCGAGGTCGAGCTCGTCCCGGCGCGGCCCGCGAGGCCGAAGGGAAGGAGCGCGTCTCCCGCGAGGCCGAAGGCGAGGAGCGCGTCTCCCGCGAGGCATGCGGGTCGCACGTGGCAGGCCCGCGCGGAATCCCGGCAACACGCCACCGAGCTTCCCGCAAGTTTCTACGACAACATATGTTGCGGCCGAACTGGCGCCGGACATGTCACCCCCCTTGTCTACCCTGTGGGGGATGACCGCTCGCTCCCTCCCCGCACCGCGCACAGGGTCGCCCCGCCCTGCCGGCCGCCCCGGAGAACGTGCCAGAGCCAGGTACGAGCCACGCAAACCCGAGGGCACCGTGCTCTACCGGGTCTTCCAGGGACACCTCGAGACGTTTCTCGCTGCCTCACAAGTTGCCCATCCGTCGCGACGGACTCCGGAGCATGAAGCGTGGGCCCGTGTAGACTGGAGGGTAACGTCGGGAACGAGGTCGGTTTTCCCTTGGTGTCGCGAACCCGTTCACAAGGGATACAACGCGATCCGCGAAGGCGACCTTGGCCGGATTGTTGACGCGGCGCGACGCTACGTCTCGGGGCGATTCGCGCCGCCGCCGGTGCCGCCACGGTAGATTCCTCTCAGCGTTCTCCGGCACGCGACTCTCGATCAAGGAAACGCTCGACGTGGCGGGCGAACGTCCGAAACTCGCCGACCTTATCGAGATACTCGCGGACAATCTCCCGGTTGATGCGGAGGTAGGCGTGCACCAAGACATTTCGGAACTTCGCCATGCCGACGATGCTCTGCGCGAAGTCCTGCGGCAGGACCCCCTCCTTGCCCATGAGGAGGATGGCCTCGGCTCCTTCCTCGGGCTTCGGCCATCGCTTGCTCGAAGCGATCGAGTAGCAGACGTCCAGCAGGCACTCGATGGCTAGCTGGAAACATCGCTCTGCCAGGAGGTAGATCCTCGGATCGCTGAGGAACCGCTCACGAGGCACGCCGCCGAGCTCCTCCAGGAGGGCCGCGTTCCGGTCCATCTCCTGGAGAAGCTCCCGGATGAGGACGGTGCGCATCAAGCCGGAAGACCGAGTCGTTCCCGCATCTCGGCCGTGTAGAAGCCCTGGATGTGGCGGAGGTCCTCGAATCGCGCCCGCACCCGTCCTTCATATTCGACGATCTCATCGGGGTGGCTGGCATGGACGACCTGCCCCCGGATCACGGCCTCGTGCGAGAGGACGGGGCCGGCATCGTTGAGGACGACGGCATCCACCCGCATCGGCAGGCGCTTCGCGAGGCTCCGGGCCAGTTCCCCGGCCAGATGGAGCCTCTCCATCGCCGTGAAGCCCCGCTCGAAATAGAGGGCGAGGTCGAGATCGCTTGTACCCGTGGCCGTTCCATGGGCCACTGAACCGAAAACGAACGCCATTCGAATGCCCGTGGCCGCGAACAGGCTCGCGGCGTCGTGATCCGTCAGGATCTCGATGATCGCGTCCCTCATCGAATACATTGTAGCCCGCTTTTGCAATCTCGTTCCTGCGAAGGGTTGCAAGATGGTTCCTGTAGGTGTCGCGCGACCGGCTCCTGCTCGTGACCACGTGCCCCTGCCCGTGCCGGAAAACACGGCCGCGCACGGGCACGGTTCCACGGCGGCGTCCACCGCGCCGGCCGGATTCACCCCCACCGGGGCCCCGGGATCGGCCTGCCAGGAGAGGTCGCCGAACCGGAAGCTCGCGTAGGTCTCCCGGTCCCCCAGCCACCCCTTGAAGACGAGCGCGGTCCGCCCGAGTTCCCTCTCGTCCCCGAGGTAGGAGGCGACGGCCGCGCGGCTCGCTCCCGCCGCCGTGCCCCAGTTGTTCGGGCGCTCCTCGTGAGTCGATCGGAGCGTCTGCCCGTCCGGTGGTCAGTGGCCAGTGAAGGAAAAAAGCTTTTCTTCCTTCACTGGTCACTGATCACTGGTCACTGGTCACTGGTCACTGGCTCGGTTGGCCGCGACCACGTAGGCCGCGAGCTGCCAGCCAAGGGAGAGGGTGCGGCCGCCCTTTTCGGTGCCCACCGCCGCGAGGCACGCGCGGATCACGTCGTCGCGGTAGCGAGCCTCGCCCGTCTTGGCGTGGACGAGAGCCCTGGCGAGGACCCGCACGTTCGTGCGCGATTCCTGGTTTGCGAGGTCGGGCGTCCCCGCCGGCCGGTTCGCCTCAGCGAGAACGAGAGCCACCGCCCGCGCGAGCCAGACCCCGCGGGGGATCATGTCCCCTCTCCGATCGACTCGAGCCGTTCGGCCAGCAGGCGAGGGGCCCCCTCGACGCCGGCGTCGCGGCCGATCGAGAGCCTCACGAATCGGCAGCCGGCGAGTTCCCTCTCGAGGAGCCCGCGCGGGTCGACCCGGGGCCCCGGGTCGCACAGACGGACCAGGCGGTCGAGCGGCGCGAGCTCGTGGAAGACGAGCTCCTGGATCGCGGCGAGCTCCTCGAGGGCTTCCGGGGCCCCGAGGGGCTCGCACGAGAGTTCCCGTCCCTGGGTGCGGCGCGAGAGGAGCGCGACGGCCGCCGGCGCGACCGGCGGGGCGACCTGGATCTCCGGGAAGAGCTCCCGCGCCTCGACGGGATGGACCGGATCGAACCGTCGCGCCACCGGAGGGATGAGCCTGGAAGGGAGCATCCGGACGGCAAGCGCCGCCGCCCGGCGCCGGATCCCCCGGGCGAGGCTCCTCGTCCCTCGCGAGAGCCGCGGCGGCCAGGCGTTCGGGAGCCAGGACACCGACTCGAAGTGATGGTCGCGGATCCCGATCTCGCTCTGGAAGACGTGAGCCATTCCGCGCGCGAGAAGAAGCTTGTCCTCGCTCAGGTAATCCCAGCCGTCCCGGAGCAGGTCGAGAAGGATCTGCGTCTTCCGGCTCCCCCTCGGGCCCGCGACGAGGACCGCGCGACCGCCCCGGACCGCCCCCGCGGCGTGGAGGAGGAGCCCGCCCCGGCGGGCGAGCGCGAGGGCGAGCGCGAAGAGGACGATGCCGTAGACCCGCCGCTCGCACCCGGACCGGGCGCGGTAGTGGACGCCAACCGGATCGTCCGGCACGAGCGCGACGTCCGCCTCGCCTCGACGCGGGAGGATGACGGCGCGCCGGCCGCGGTGGAACCCGAAACCCATCCCGTAGGGAGAATGGGTCCACCACGCGGAGTCCCCTTCGATGTCTCCCGTGACGAGCGGCTCGACCACGACTCCCACGCTCGGGGCCGCGCCGTCGTTCGCGGTCTCGAATCGCGCGAAGCGGGCGCGGAGCGTCGGGGTCGCTGGATCGCGCGCGTTCGCGACGAGGCGGACTGAGCCCGGGAAGTCGAAGGTCACGCGCTCCATACTATCGCCCCGCCCTACGTGGGACCCGACCGCCCCGGGCGGAGCGGCGGGAGAAGCGGGAAGCGTCCCGAGGCCCAGCGGTGGAGCGCGATGAGGCAGGCCTCGGCCAGGACGACCGAAAGGGCCGCGGCGGCGAATTCGTTCCCGATCGCGCCGGGGACGAAGCGCGCCGCGAGGTAGGCCAGGCCGCAGAGGACGGGGAACGGCACCGAGAGGGCGAGGGCGCACTCGCGCCATCGGGGGTCCTTCCAGCCGGTCCGGCGCGCCACGAGGAGGAACATCGCGACGAAGAAGACGGCGAAGGAGAGGCTCGAGGCGAGCGCGACTCCGGGAAGCCCGAACCCGAGTTTCACGAAGAGGACGCTGGAGGCGAGGTTTGCGGCGAGAAGAGAGAGGAGGAGGAGCGCAGCTCGTCGCTGCCAGTTCCAGGCCACGAAGATCGCCCGCAAGGGGAACGCGAGGGCGAGGAAGAAGACGCCCAGGGCGAGGATCTGTGAGGGGACGATCCCCGCCTCGTAGCGAGGCAGGACGAGACGGACCGCGGCGGGGAGCGCGAGGACGACGGGCGCGAGAAGGAGCGGCATCAGATAGGCGGTGACGAGCATCGGCTTGAAGACGTACTCGTCCAGGACCTCTCCGGCGGGGCGGCGTTCCACGTCGCCCATCAGGCGTGGCTCGATCACCTCCCTCGCCGTGCCGGGAAGTTCCCGCAGGAACGTGACGACGAGGATCGCGATGCCGTAGTGGCCCACGTCCTCGGGGGCGAGGAGCGCCGAGACGACCCAGCGATCCGACGTGTAGACGAGCACGAAGGCCAGGTCGGACAGCATGATCGGGAACCCCATTGCCACGAGCTCCCGGAAGACGGCCCCGTCGAACCGCATCCGCATCCCGGGGCGAAAGGAACGCCGGAGGTACGCGATCGAGAGGACATCGACGAGGATCACCGACAGGAAGAGCCCGTACAGCCCGAGCCAGAGGAGGAGGGGGATCGTGAAGAGGAAGAGCGCGGTCGCCTCGACGTATCGCGACGAGGTGATGAGCGCGAACTTCTCGTGCGCCTTGAGCAAGGAGACGTAGTAGTCGTGGTAGAACTCCAGGAGCGCGTAGACCGCCATCGCGGCGAGCCCCACGCGGACTTCCAGCCCGAAACCGAGGACGAATCCCGCGAGCACGAGTCCCGCGGCGACCACGAGGTTGAGGACGAGCGAGCTGGAGAAGACCGTGTCCCGGACGCTCGCGACCTTCTCCTCGTCCCCGCTCGCGAGGTGGCGGGGGATGCTGTAGCGCATCGCGGAACGCGACCCGAGGTGGACGTAGGCGGCGTAGGTCGGGACGGTCCGGAGCAGCGTCCAGAGGCCGAAGAGCTCCGGCGAAAGGAGCCGGGGCCGCAGGAACGCGGTCACCGCCCCGAGCGCCTGGTGGTAGAACTTGCTCGAGGCGTAGCGGGCGATCGTGGCCGCGAGAGGCCGGCGCTCCGGCACCCTGGGGTTCTCGGGGATCATGCCGCCCGCGGCTACTCGAGCGTGACGAGGCGCCACTCCTCGGGCCGGCGGAAGAGATGCTCCGGGTGGCGGACGGCGCGCACGACCTGGACCGACGCCGCGGCGTACCGTTCGATCCGCCACAGGAAGATCGCGAAGGCGTCCTCGTGCAGGATCTCGTGGACGCTGCGGAATCCGGCGGCGAGCGCGAGGGGGTCCAGGGTGCGCGAGAGGCCGTGGAGCTCCTCCGCGAGTCCCAGGTGTAGGTAGCCGGAGATATTCGACCCGCCGGGTCCCCGCCCGTCCGGATCGAGGAACCGCGAGACGTCGAGATCTTCTCCCAGCGGAAGCCGGTAGTAGAGGAGGTCGAAGTCGCGCCGGCCGGCGAGGTCCCGGAGAGCCGATTCTCCCGCGAGCGGCACGAGATCGACCCGGAAGCCGATCTCCTCGATTCCTCGCGCGATCGCCTTGCACGCGGCGGCGACTCCCGGGTCCGCGGCGACATACGCGAGGCGGAGCACGATCTCCTCGCCCTCCCGCATCCACCGGACCGGCGGCCCGGGCTCCAGGGAGTAGCCTTTCTCCGCGAGCACCTCCCGCACGAGCTCGCGCCCGTAGCCAGGCTCGTACCGGTACGGGGTCACATCGGGGTTCTCCATCCAGGAACCCGGGGGAGCGAAGCCGGTCGCCAGAGTTCGCCGAGGGAGGGTCTCCCCCTTCGCCTCGCCGAGCCGCGCGACGAGCGCCTCTTCCCGCGGGACCGCCCGGCAGAGCGCGCGGCGGACCTTGCCGGCGCCCAGGAGGGGATGGCGGTGGTTGAAGAGGACGAGCTCCACGTCCCTCACTCCATAGGGCCACAGCCGGAACCGATCGGGCTGTCCGGCGATCCACGCCACGCGGGCCGCGGGAACCTCGGGAAGGACGTGCGCCTCGCCCGCCACGAGCGCATCGAACGCGGCCTCGGCGCCGGCGTAGCGGCGGAAGACGACCCCGTAGACGAGCGGCCGGTCGGGAACCGGGTAACGGAGGTTCTTGTAGAGCGCGAGCTCGTCCCCTTTCCTTTCCCCCGGGCGATAGGGACCCGCGACGACGGGATTGGCGAGGTACGGGTTCGCCCGGGACAGGAACTCCTCGCCCACCACGTGGCGGGGCAGGACGGGGAATCGGAAAAGGAAGAGTGGCCGCAGAGCGCGCCGGGAGAGGGTGAACCTCACGCGGAGCGAGTCGAGGACCTCCACTCGCTCCAGGTGGCGAGCGAGAGCGAGGTCCCTTCCCTCGGTCCGGCGGTCCACCGCGAGATGGGCCGAGAACTGAACGTCCCGCGCGGTGAGGGGCGAGCCATCCGACCAGAGGAGCCCCTCGCGGAGAACGAAGGTGTACTCCAGGTCGTCGAGCGAGACCTGGACGTCGGCGGCGAGGGAAAGGACGGGGCGTTCCGCTTCGTCGAGATCGACGAGCGAGGAAAAGAGGAGCCGGGAGGCGCGGGACTCGACGGCGCTCGCGCCAGGCGTCGGATCGAAGAGGGCCGGGAGCTCGGTCTCCGCAGAGACGAGGAGAAGGAGGTTCTCCTGACAGCGCCGGCGGAAATCGCGGACCTCGGCGAGCCAGCCCGCGACCGCCGCCGCCCGCTCGGCCACGGCGAGGGCCTCCGGGTAGCGCTCGGAGTCAGAGAGCGCCCTTCCCTCCTCCAGGATCGCGAGCGCATCTTTCTCCTTCCGCCCTCGGAGCGCGAGGACGGCCTCCTCGGCCTCGCGGAGTTCCCCGGCGATCTCCCGGTCGATCGGCAGGAGCCGGCTCGCCTTCTTGAGGTGCTCGAGCCCCTCCTCGACGCGACCCGCCTCCGTCGCCTGTCGCCCGAGGGAAAGGTGCGTCCGTCCCAGCTTCCCGCCCGCCAGATCGCTCCAGCGACTGGAGACCCCGCGGTGCCGGTCGAGGACCTGCTGGTACTCGGCCAGCGCCTCCTCGAGCTTCCCCTCGCGCACCAATCGGTCGCCGCGTTCGATCAGGAGATCGTCGAGGTCGAGGATCCGGTCGATCGCGTTCTTCGCGACGTAGGGTCCTCCCCGATCGCGAAGGATGAGGACGGCATCCCCCTTGTCGATCACCTCCCCGATCAGGCGCTCGCCGCTCTTCGTGATCACGATGGACTGCCCGCGCCGGGCGAACTCGTAGAGGACGGCTTCGACCTCTCTCCCGGCGGCGGCCCTCCAGGGAGACCCCTGGTCCACGTTCGATTCGAGGGATTCGAAATAGCGGAGCGCGAGATCGAGCGCCCCCCGGCCGAGCGCGGCGCGTCCCTCGTCGAGGTAGACCTCCTCGCGCGACTTGGTCCGCGCGATCCGCCTCCTCGGGACCTCCACGATCGTGCCTTGAGGCTCGACCCTGATCTTCAGGGCGTCCTCGGTCTCGGAGACGACCCTGCCGCGCAGGAAGTCCCCCTCGACCATGTAGAAGACGTCCTGGTAAGGGACGAGAGCCACCTCCTCGGACGCGGCCGGAACGGCGAGGGCCGCTAGCAGGGCAAGCGCACCAAGATGGGTCCAGCGCATGGCGATTCCCATGGTACACCGGAGGTGGGAGTGTTTCCCCACCCCCTCTCCATGCGGAACCCTCGGGCCTCCTGGGTGTTTCATCCGGTGCCATCCGAAGCCGAAGAGGAGAGAAGACGTGAAAACGGACTGCGCCGAGTGGCGCGAGGACTTGACGGCCTATCTCGACGGGGAGCTCCCCGCCGCGCGCGCCGGGGCGGTCAAGCACCATATCGAGAACTGCCCGGCGTGCCGGACCGAGACCGCGCGGCTGGAGAAGGCCGGGCGCTACCTCGATCACCTGGCCGCGCCGGCGGCCGACCCGTCTTTCGCGAGCCGCTTCTGGAGGCGCGTGCGCCGGGAGGCCACGGCCCCGCGAAGCGCGACCACCCGGGCCCGCCCCCGCTGGCTCCTCCCGGTCGCCATCGCGGCGGGGGTGATGGCGGTCCTCGCGGTGCTGTTCCTCCCGCCCAGGACGCGCCGACCGAAAAAGCAGGACGTGGAGGTCCAGGCCCGACTCGCGCCCGAGGACAGCGCGATCGTCGAGGAGCTCTCGACGCTCGCCGCCGACGACTTCGACGCGGCGCGCGACCTCGACCTGCTCGAACGGCTCGATGTGGTCCGAGGACTCGACGAAGAGGAGATCGACGCCGCGGGCGAGATGTAGCCCGCGCGGAGAACGCCCATGTCCACGCAGCGCGCCCTCACAATCCTGGCCGCCACGGCCGCTCTCCTCGCGACCGCGCCGGCGAAGGCGCAGAGCGAGGAGTTCGAGAAGAACCTCGAACGCTGGCAGAAGATGTCCCCCGACCAGCGGGAGAAGGTGCGCCGGCGCTATGAGGTCTGGAAAAAGCTCCCGGCCGAGGAGAAGAAGGCCATCCGCAAGCGGCTCGCTCGGCTGCGCGAGATGTCCGCGGACGACCGGGAGGAAGTCCTCGCCAGGATGAAGATCTGGCGCGAACTCCCGGCGGAGAAACGAAAGCAGATCCTCGCGCGATGGGATCGCTGGGCGAATCTCGGGGACGACAAACGGCGGGAGGTGCAGGTCGTGGCCGGCGTGATGGAGATCCTGCCGCCGCAGACACGCAAGGCGCTCCGGGATCTGCCACTGGAGGAGAAGAAGCGGATCTTCAAGGGCATCAAGACCGTCTTCATGGAGGTCCCCCCTCAGGCTCGCCAGCGCTTCCTGGAGCTCCCGCCCGACCAGCGGAGGAAGGAGTTCCGGCGCTTCCTCCAGGCCAAGCGCGAGCGGCTCGAGGAAGTGATCGGGCCGCTCGGACCCCTCACCGGCCCTCTGGACGACGACGCCCGAGGAAGGACGCCTTTCCCGCCCGAACTCCAGCGCTTCTGGCATTCGCTCTCCCTGGAGGAGCAGGCGGAGCTCCACGAGAAGGCCCGCCTCGCCCCGCCCGACCGGCAGCGCGAGGAGTTCCTCCGGCTCCTCCAGGAGCGCTACCGGCGGTCGGCCGGGCCGCGCTGATCCAGGAGGGGCGACACCCCTCCTCCCGGCCGCCCGCCAACACGCGCACTCTGGTCTCCGTATCCTGGTAGAATGGGGTTTCGAGTTCCCCCGGAGAGCCAACAAGGAGGGTCGTCTCGATGAAGCGCATCGCCGTCGCCGTCCTGGGTCTCGCCCTCGCCTTCGCCTGGGTGAGCGCCTCGCCCGTCTGGGCCCAGACCGAAGAGGAACCCAGGGACGGAGAGAAGAAGCAGACGCCCGGCCCCGACGAATTGCGGAACCGCCTGATCGAGCAGGGGCTGGAGCAGTGGAAGAGCATGTCCGAGGCGGAGAAGAAGCGGCTCCTCGAAACCGCCCAGGACCTCTTCGGGCTCGGCGGTATCCCGAAGGAAGAGTCGAAGAAGGTCCTCGAAAACGCGCGGAAGGCGCTGGAGACTGGCGTCGAGCGCTGGGCGAAGATGACCGACGAGGAGCGCCGGCGCACCCTCGAACAGGCGCAGGACCTCTGGAATGACCTCTCGCCCGAAGAGCGGAGGAAGATGCTGGAGAACTTCGCCCGGGAAGGCGCCCGGGCTCTCGAGGATCTCGGCAGGCGCCCCGAGGACGACGAGAAGAAGGAAGACAAGAAGAAGGATGAGGGACCGAAGATCCCCGAGTGGGCCGAGGAGCTCCGCCAGTACGCCGAGGAGGCCGAGCGGCTCTACGACGCCTGGCAGAACATGCCGGAGGAGTCCCGCCAGCAGCTCATCGCCGACGTCCTGGAAGGCCTGAAGATCTACTACGAGGACAACATCCGCCCGGAGCTCGAGCGCGAGGCGGCACGCCTCCAGGAGGAGGCCCGGAAGGCCGCGAGTGAGCTCGAGAAGTTCCGGAACCTCCCCAAGGAGGAGCAACGGAAGATCCTCCGCGACCTCGCGCGCGAGGCCCGGCGGGAGTTCTTCGGAGACGGTGGCGGCGAGAGGCCCGATCACGCCCATCCCGAGCCGGGCGAGCCCGCCCCGGGCGAGAAGAAGAAGGAAGAGTACTAACAACCAGGCTCTAGGCTGGAGGCTGTAGGCTGGAGGAACGGCCGAGTGCACATCGCCTGTTTTTCCTTCGGTCTCCAGCCTCCGGTCTCCAGCCTGCCATCCTAACCCGGCCGATGCTGGCGACCCGGCGCCTCCAAGCGGGGGCGCCGGTCGTGTTTAAGGTTCAGCAAGTGAACGATTCATGAAACGCTGCGCGCTTGCCCCGCTGATCTGGTTGGGCATCCCCATCCTGGGGGCAATCGCGGGGGCGCTGGCCTTGTTAACGGGAGGATGGTCCGGCGATCCCGGCTCGCAAGAGCGATCGAGAGCCCCCCAACGCATCGTCTCCACGGCTCGCACGCCGACCGAGATCCTCTTCGCGATCGGGGCCGGCGACCAGGTGGCCGGCGTCTGCCGCTACTGCGAGTGGCCCGAGGACGCGAAGGCGCTGCCCAAAGTTGGCGGCTACTACGACCTCGACTTCGAGGCACTCGTCGCCCTCTCTCCCGACCTCGTCGTCCTCCAGGGCGGCGCCCAGGTCCACGAGGAGCTGGCGAGGAAGATCCGCGCCCTCGGGATCGAGACCCTCTCGGTCGAGTGGGAGACCGTCGAGGACGTCTTCGGCGCGATCCGGGAACTGGGCGAACGGACGGGACATGCCGGCGAGGCACGAGTGCTCGCGACGAAGATCGGCCAGGAGCTCGACAGGGTCCGCTCTCGGGTTGCGGGGCTCGAGCGCCCCTCGGTCCTTGTCCTGGTCGCCCGCGAGCCGGGCGCGATCCGGGGAATGACCGCGGCGGGTCCCGGGACATACCTGGGCCAGCTCCTCGACGTCGCTGGCGGGACGAACGCTCTCGCGGCGAGGGACGCCCACTACCCGCAAGTCTCGGCCGAGGAGTTGGTCGCCGCCGCCCCCGACGTCATCCTGGAGGTCGAGGCGGGCCAGGACACGAGCGAAGCGCGGCACCGCGAGGTTCTCGAGCTCTGGTCGGTCCTCGGCTCCATCCCGGCGGTCGCGCGCGGCCAGATTCACCTCCTCGCCGAGGACTACCTCGTGGTCAACGGTCCCCGGCTCGGCCAGGCCGCGCGCCGGCTCGCAGAGGTCCTCCACCCCGAGGCGTTCCCGGAGTGAGCGAGGACCCGATCCTCTCCGCCGAGGACGTCCGCTTCGCCTACGACGGCGCCCCGGTCCTCTCCGGCATCGACCTCGCCGTGCCCGGAGGCGACTTTCTCGCCGTGATCGGGCCGAACGGGGCGGGAAAGACCACGCTCCTTCGCCTCCTCGCGGGGCTCCTCGTGCCCGCGAGCGGGGCCGTGCGGCTTTCGGGGAAGAACGTCGCCACGCTTTCGCGCCGCGAGGTCGCCCGGCGGGCCGCCTGGGTCCCGCAGGCGCTCGAGGTCCCCTTCGCGTTCACGGCCCGCGAGTTCGTCGCGATGTCCCGCTACCCGCACCTCGCGCCGTTCGCCGCCCAGGGGGCCGCGGACCGCGAGGCCGTGGAACGCGCCCTCGCGCGCGCGGGGGCCGCCGTCCTCGAGCGCCGGCCGCTCGGCACCCTCTCGGGCGGAGAGCGCCAGAGAGTTCTCGTCGCCGCCGCCCTCGCCCAGGAGACTCCAGTCCTCCTTCTCGACGAACCCTCGGCCCACCTCGACCCCCGCCACGCGATCGAGATCTACGAGCTCCTCGCCTCGCTTTCGGCCCGCGAGGGCCGCACGGTCGTCGCCGTGACGCACGACCTCACGTTCGCGGCGCGCTTCGCTCGGCGGATTCTCCTCCTCGCGGCCGGGCGCACCCGCGAGCTCGGGACCCCGGACGAGGTCCTGCGCGAGGATGTCCTCGCCGAGGTCTATCGCGTCAGCTGGACGAGACTCGCGGGGCCCGACGGCCCGGTGCTCGTCCCGGGACGACCTCTCCCGTGAGGTCCGCGGCCCCCTTCATCGCCCTGGCAGCGCTCCTCGCCCTTGCGATCCTCGCCGGGATCCTCACCGGGAGCAAGCCCTTCGATCTCACCCGGGCGATCGACGATCCGGATTCGGGGGACCGAGACGTTTTCCGTGAGATCCGGCTCCCCCGCGTCGTCTTCGCCGCGATTGCCGGCGCCGGGCTCGCGCTCGCCGGCGCGGTCTTCCAGGGGCTCTTCCGGAACTCACTCGCGACGCCGTTCACGCTCGGGATCTCGGGAGGCGCCTCTCTCGGCGCGGTCCTCGCGATCCGCCTCGGTCTCGACATCGCGTTCCTGGGCATCTCGACCGTCCCCCTCGCGGCGTTCGCGGGCTCGCTCGTCGCGGTCGGCGCCGTCTGGCTCCTCGCCCGCCGCGGGAGCCGGATCTCCACGGCGACGCTCCTCCTCGCGGGGGTGACGCTCCACTTCCTCTTCGGCGCGGCGGTCCTCCTCGTCCAGCACCTTGCCAACCCGTACCGCACCGCGGAGATGTTCCGCTGGATGGCCGGATCGCTCGATGTCGTGGGAATGGGGGACCCCGCCCGCGTCCTCCCGCTCGCCGCGGCCGGCTCGCTCGCCTGCCTCCTCTTCGCCCGCGAGCTCGACCTCCTCGCCGCGGGGGAGGAGCTCGCCGCCTCGCGCGGCGTCGCCGTCGGCCGCGCGCGAATGGCCGTCCTCCTCGCCGCCTCGTTCTCCACGGCCTCGATCGTGAGCCACGCCGGCCCTATCCCGTTCGTCGGGCTCGTCGTCCCCCACGCGGTCCGGCTGATCCTCGGCCCCGGCCATCGCCGGCTCCTCCCCGCGACCCTCCTTGCCGGCGCCGCGTTCCTGGTCCTCGCCGACGCGGCCTGCCGGTGGCTAGGCCGGTTCGGCGCGGGGGAGTTCCCGATCGGAGTCCTCACCGCGCTCCTCGGCGCGCCGGCGTTCCTCTGGATCCTGTATCGCCAGGGGGAAGGCCGCGGGTAGAACTGCTTCCGCGGTTCCCCCGGCCAATGCGGCCATCGGGCGACGGGCTAGAGCCCCCCTCCGAGCCCGCCGAAGTTGTTGATCGCGAAGGTCCCGATAAGGTGGACAGCAGTGGGACCTCCGAAGGCGATGCCATCGCTCCCGGCATACTCCCCTCCGTCCCGCTGGCCGAACGCGATCTTCATGCCGGCCATGCTGGAAGGTATGGTCGAGAGGGCGGTGACGACGCGGGAGATGTCTCGGGCAGTGTCGCTTCCTTGGGTGCTGGGCATGGCTCGGATCCTTTCGATGGGGGCCTTGGTTTGCCTCCCTCATCTATGCACTTCCGGAGATTCCCATTCGGGACCCGGCGCATGGCCCGCGGAAGCTCGCTACCGCCCCGCTTCGACGAGGACGGGAGTCTCCCCGATCTCCAGAGCCACGAAGTCCTGGCCCGCGGCAATCCCCGTCCAGCGCGTCTCCTCGTCCTTGGCGGTCGGAATCCGCGTCCAGCGCCCGCCGCGCCGCGCGAGCGGGAGGCGGACTCTCCGCGGCTCCGCGGGCGGGGTCTCCCAGGTCTGGAGGACGCGATCGTCCGCCCAGAGAACGATCGTCTCGCCGCCGGGGAGAGCGAATCGGAACGTCCGGATGCCGGCCTCGCCGAGATCGAGGGCCTCGACGCGCTCGTACCCCTCCAGAGTCTGGAAGAGGAGAGAGAGCGCGTTGAAGACGGGCTTCGGATCGCCGCGCTGGTCGACGAGGCCGTGGAAGGCCCAGGGGGACCCGGGCCAGTCCTCCAGCGACGCGAGGAAGATTCGCTCGCAACCCGATCCGACCGCGACGACCGCCTTCTTCACGGCAAGACACGCCTGCTCCGCGCGGAACCAGGCGATCACGCGATCGCGCCCCAGAAAAAAAGGGTTTTGATGCGCGTTGCGGACCCGCTTCCTGTCCGGAAGCGTGAGCCCGCCGCCCGCGGAGAGGCCGACCGGGTCGGCCGCCTCGAGCGCGCTCGTCGCGTCCCCGCCCAGATCGGCTTCTCGCGGCCTCCCTCGCCCATCTGGCGGCGGATCCACCGGACCGTACCGGGGATCGCTTCCGCGGTGTCCTCCAGAGAGTGGAACTCGACGGCGTCGTAGCGGTCGGTGAACGACAGGATGCGCGGCAGGAAGAGCCGCACGCGCGCGGCCAGCTCCACCCCCGCCTCGGGCAGCCCCTCCGTCGCCTTGCGGAAGCGCGCCTCGAGCACGTCGTCGGGCGGGTCGTCCGCTACGAACTCGCCGACATGGATCCCCGAGAGCAGGACCCGCGCGGAGGGCGAGGCCCGGTGCACGGCCGCGCACGCGATCCCGAGCATCCGGTGGTAGTCCTCCACGCCCGACGCCCAGAAAGGGAGGTGCTGCACCTCGCTCTCGATCTCGTAGTCGAGGATCGGCGCCACGAGGCCCGGAAGATCCGCGACCCCGTCTCCGTCGTAGCGCTCGACAACGGCCTCGACGAACGCCTCGTAGTCGTCGAGGAACTCCTCCTTCGGGACGGTCGGTGGCCTGGCGAAGAACTCCATCACCTTCCACCCGAATCCCTCGGTGGCCGGGCCCGTCCCCTCGCTCCCCGCCCACGCGGACGACGCCTGGAGGTGCACCTGGACGTGGTATCCGGCGCGCTGCCATGCGAGCACGAACTCGTCGAGCCGCTCGAACCGGTACTCGTGGCGCCCCTCCCGCGGAGGCGCGGGTTCGATCCCCTCCCACCGGACGCCCTGGAACTTCACCCAGCGCGCGCCGAGGCCGCGATAGATCTCGGCCACATCCGGCGTCTGGGCCGAGCCCCGCTGAAGCGGCAGGGCGTACTCGATCCCGAAGGGCGACGAGCGCCGGCGCTCCATCTCCTCGCGCGTCGGGGGATCGTCGTGTCCTGCAATCGGGATCCCGCCACGGCACCCGACCGCCAGCAGGAGGACCAACACACGGGACGAAAGGATGGGGCGCATCGAAGGGGTTCTCCGGTCTCCGGTTCGCGGCGGGCCATCCTACAAGAAGAGGCGCCGTCTTGCTCCCGCGGCTCCCCGGTCCTCCCCTGGAGGACCGTATCGCCAGGGTGGGAGCGGGGATAGAATCCCGTCCTTGTCCGGGGTCGCGCAAGCGCTCCAGCGCCGTCGTTACCAGAATCGAAAACGAAGAACGGAACTCCCGATGGCATCCACGAAAAACGGCAGTCCTCGCGTCGTCATCGCGGGCGGCTGCCGGACTCCTTTCCTCAAGTCCGGGACTGGTTTCCGCGACCTCATGGCCTACGACCTCGGTCGCCTCGCCATCTCCGGCCTCCTCCACGGGACCGGGATCGAAGCCGCCGCCATCGACGAGGTGGTGATGGGAACCGTGATCCAGGACATGGCGACGTCGAACCTCGCTCGCGAGGCGGCGCTCGCCGCCGGGATCCCGAAGCATGTCCCGGCGCACACCGTGACCATGGCGTGCATTTCGGCGAACCAGGCGATCACGACCGGGGCCGAACGGATCCGCGCCGGCCTCGCTCGGGTAGTCGTGGCGGGGGGCGCGGAGACATGCTCCGACATTCCGATCCGCTTCCGGCGGCCCATGAGGAAGCGCCTGATCGGGGCGCAGAAGTACAAGAAGCCCCTCGACTGGCTCAAGTTCTTCCGGGGCTTCCGCCTCTCCCATCTCCTGCCGGAGGTCCCCTCGATCTCGGAGTTCTCGACGGGCCTCACGATGGGCCAGAGTTGCGACCGGCTGACGGCGTTCGCCGGCGTCTCACGCAAGGAGCAGGACGAGTTCGCGCTCCGCTCCCACCTCGCCGCGGCGAAGGCGACGGCCGAGGGAAGACTCGCCCAGGAGATCGAGACCGCGATCGTGCCCCCCGACTTCGAGCCGATCGAAGCGGACAACGGCTTTCGCGGGGACACGACGATGGAGAAGCTCGCGGGGCTCGGGCCGGCGTTCACCAGGCGCTTCGGGACGGCGACCGCGGGGAACTCGTCGTTCCTCACGGACGGCGCGAGCGCGCTCCTCCTCGCGGACGAGGAACGAGCGCGCGAGCTCGGACTCACACCGCGAGCGAGGATCCGCGCATGGGCCTACCGGGGCTCCGACACGCTGGACGAGCTCCTGCTCGGCCCGGCCTTCTCGATCCCGGTCGCCCTCCGGGAAGCTGGGCTCACGCTGAAAGACATCGACGTCTTCGAGATCCACGAGGCCTTCGCGGGGGCCGTGCTCGCGAGCCTCAGGTGCCTGGAGTCGCCCGAGCTCGCCCGGAAGCGGCTCGGCCTCGACGCGCCGCTCGGCGCCGTGGACATGGAGAAGGTGAACCGGGACGGCGGGTCGCTCTCGCTCGGCCACCCGTTCGGCGCGACCGGCGGACGGCTGGTCCTCGCCTGCGCGCGCCGCCTGGCGAGCGAGAACGGGACTTTCGGGCTGGTCACTGGATGCGCCGCGGGGGGCCTCGGGAACGCGATGGTTCTGGAAAGGATCGGGGCATGAGCTACGCGACGATCGAGACGAGACCGGACGGCGTCGCCGTCGTCTGGATGGACCAGGAGGGGGAGAAGGTGAACACCCTCTCGGAGGAGATGCTCTCGGAGTTTGAGGGCCTCATGGAACGGTTGCGAAGCGACTCCGCGATCCGCGCCCTCGTGCTCGCGAGCCGAAAAGACGACTTCATCGCCGGCGCGAACGTCGAGAAGATCCTCGATATCGACGAGCCCGGCAAGGCCGCGGAGCTCTCCCGCCGCGGGCACGCCCTCCTCGACCGGATGGAAACCGGGACCAAACCCGTCGTCGCCGCGATCCACGGGGCCTGCCTGGGGGGGGGGCTGGAGGTCGCGCTCGCCTGCCGAGGCAGGATCGCAAGCGACCATCCCCGGACGGTCCTGGGGCTCCCCGAGGTGCAGCTCGGCCTCCTTCCGGGAGGCGGCGGGACTCAGCGCCTCCCGCGGCTCGTGGGCCTCTCGAAGTCCCTCGACATGATGCTCACGGGAAAGCGGATCTTCGCCCGGCCCGCCCTGAAGATGGGGCTCGTGGACGCGCTCATCTACCCGGGGGGCCTCGTGGATGCCGCCGCCCGCCTTGCTCTCGACCTCGCCGAGGGGAAGCCGGCCGGCAAGCGCCGGCGGCGCGGCTTTCTCCAGTGGTTCCTCGACTCGACCGGGCCCGGGCGGAAGCTCGTCTTCTCGCAGGCGGCCAAAGCGGTCCACGCCCTGACTCGCGGGAACTACCCCGCGCCGGCCAAGATCATGGAAGCGGTCCGCAAGGGCCTGGAGGAGGGATCCGCCGCGGGCTACGAGGCGGAGACCCTGGGGTTCGACGAGCTCGTCCGGACGCAGGCGGCGAAAAGTCTCATCCGTCTCTTCCTCGGGATGACCGCGCGGAAGAAGAACCCGCTCGCGGATCACGTGCGGCCGGTGAAACGGCTGGGCGTCCTTGGGGCCGGGCTCATGGGCGCCGGCATCGCGAACGTCTCCGCGCAGAAGGAGATCGTGGTCGCCCTGAAGGACGTGGACTGGAAGCGAGTCGCAGGCGGCGTGAAGCATGTCTGGCAGGACCTCGACGGCCGGCGGAAGAAGGGCGCGCTCGCCCGGACCGAGCGGGACCGGATCGCCGCGCGGATCGCGGGCGCAATCGACCTCGAGAAGTTCCGCAGGGTCGATCTCGTGATCGAGGCGGTCTTCGAGGACCTCGATCTCAAGAAGCGCGTGATCGCCGAGACCCAGGCGGTGATGCGCCCCGAGTCGATCTTCGCCACGAACACGTCGGCCCTCCCGATCGGTCAGATCGCCCAGGCTTCGGCGCGCCCCGAGACCGTGGTCGGGATGCACTACTTCAGTCCCGTCGAGAAGATGCCGCTCCTGGAGATCATCCGAACCGAGAAGACAGCCGACTGGGTCGTCGCCACCGCCTACGACGTGGGCGTGAAGCAGGGAAAGACGCCGATCGTGGTCGGGGACGGGCCGGGGTTCTACACGTCGCGCATCCTCGGCCCCTACATGAACGAAGCGATGCTTCTCCTGGAGGAAGGCGCCGACTTCCTCGCCCTCGATCGGGCTCTCAAGGACTTCGGCTTCCCGGTCGGGCCGATCGCGCTCCTGGACGAGGTCGGGATCGACGTCGCCGCCCACGTCTCGCGCAACATGGCGTCGTTCGTGGCCGCGCGGGGCGCGCGGGCGAGCGGCGCCGCGCAACGCCTCGCCGACGCGGGGCTCTTCGGGAGAAAGAACGGGCGCGGGTTCTTCCTCTACCCGCCGAAAGGGGGCTGGAAGCGTCTCTTCTTCCGGAAGAAACGGCCCAACCGCCGGGTCTACAAGGTGATCGGCGCGGCCTCGCGCCGCGAGTTCCCGCCCCAGGAGATGGCCGAGCGGCTCGCGCTGGGCATGGCGAACGAGGCCGCGCG